>NZ_JBFRDV010000009.1:0-179268 GCF_052113945.1 Paenarthrobacter sp. RAF54_2 | reverse complement strand
CTGGTCGGAGACATCACCTACCTGCGCACCGGCGAGGGCTGGCTCTACCTGGCCACCGTCATCGACCTCTTTTCCGGCATGGTCATCGGCTGGTCCATGGCTGCCCACATGCGGGCAAGCCTGTGCACCGCGGCCCTGCAGATGGCACGGAACCACGGCCGTTTCGCCGAACATGGCGTGGTCTTCCACTCCGACCGCGGCACCCAGTACACCTCCGACGAATTCCAGCAATGGTGCGCCACGAACAGGGTCACCCAGTCCATGGGCAAGGTCGGGGTGTGCTGGGACAACGCAGTAGCCGAGAACTTCTTCTCCCACCTCAAAACCGAGTTCTACCACCACCAACGCTTCAGCTCCAGGATCGCCGCCCGGACCGCCGTCATGGACTACATCGAAGGCTGGTACAACCGCCGCCGACCCAACCGCCGCGCCGGCGGCGTCCCACCAGCCACAGCCCACGCAAACCACCACGCCAGCGCCCAGAAACCCCTGGCCGCCTAACCAAGAACAACGAGAACTGTCTCAAAAACTTGACGAGCGCAGAGAACGTCCGCCAGAAGGCCGTTGGACGTGAGAGAAGGACCGCAAAAAGACCGCAGGATATGAGAGAGCATCGGGAGGGGGCGGGGTTATCCGGCAGCGCGCGTCTAAGCGAGGTACGAGCGAGCGCGCAGAGGATGACCCCGCCGCCGGAGGCAGCAAGGCCGAGCAGATGAGACCCTAGAGGACCTTGCGGATCGTCTCTTCGAAGCTGACTACGTGGTGAAGGGCAAGCTCGGCGGCGCGGTCTTCGTCGCCGTCGGCTATGGCTGTCAGCAGTTCCGCGTGCTCGGAGATGTGGCCTGAGACGGAGGGCATCCTTTCGAGCATGTAGCACCAGATGCGGGTGGCGAGGTTGTCGTACCGGATCAGGACGTCTTCCAGGTGTGCGTTCGCCGAGGCCTTGTAGATCAGGCGGTGAACCTGGATGTCGTAGCGCATGAGTTCCTGGGAGGAGTTGTCCTGGCCTTCAAGGTCACGGATTGCACCAGCGACAGCGCGGAGCTCTGAACGCATGGCGGGGCTGGCCATGCGGGCAGCCTTCCTGGAGGCGAGTGGCTCCAGGAGCTCGCGGATCTCGGAGACTTCGGCCAGCTGGGTGATGTCCACTCCAGTGGCGAACGTCCCACGCCGCGGATAGGAGACCACCAAGTGGTCGCTTTCGAGACGCTTGATGGCCTCGCGGACGGGCGTGCGTCCAATGCCCAGTTCTGCAGCAATCTGGCCATCGTTGATGGGGTCGCCGGGTTTGATGTCCAGCATGATCAGCCTGTCGCGCAGGAGCAGGTACGCGTTCTCCGCCAGGGACGAACCCTGCGGAGTTGATTCCAGTGCTTCCAATGCGGCGCTCATTGCTCTCTCCCGTTGCTCGTACTTCAGTCTGCTGGATGAGTTACCGCAGTCCTGTTGACGACCATGTGATCTTCAACATACTATGGCAATAGTTCTAATATATCAGTTGCCTAACAGTCGGCCACTAGACAAGCTTTTGAAGGAGAACACCATGGTTGAACCGCTGATCCGCCCGCTCGCACAGGCGGACCCGGAGGTCGATCAGGCGATCGCCCTGGAACTCATCCGCCAGCAGTCCACGCTGGAAATGATCGCCTCTGAGAACTTCGCCCCCACGGCCGTCATGGAAGCACAGGGCTCGGTCCTTACCAACAAGTACGCCGAGGGTTACCCGGGCAAGCGCTACTACGGCGGCTGCGAACACGTTGATGTGATCGAGCAGCTGGCCATCGACCGCCTGAAGTCCCTGTTTGGCGCAGAGTTCGCCAACGTCCAGCCGCACTCTGGCGCGCAGGCAAACGCCTCGGCCATGCACGCACTGATCACCCCTGGCGACACCATCATGGGACTGAACCTTGCCCACGGCGGCCACCTGACCCACGGCATGCGCATCAACTTCTCCGGCAAGCTGTACAAGGTTGTTCCGTACGGCGTCCGCGAGGACACCCACACCGTAGACATGGCAGAAGTTGAGCGCCTCGCCCTTGAGAGCAAGCCGCAGCTGATCGTGGCCGGCTGGTCCGCTTACTCCCGCCAGTTGGACTTCGCTGAATTCCGCCGCATCGCGGACCTCGTGGGCGCCTACCTCATGGTGGACATGGCCCACTTCGCCGGTCTGGTTGCAGCTGGACTGCACCCGAGCCCGGTCCCGCACGCCCACATTGTCACCAGCACCACGCACAAGACCCTTGGCGGTCCCCGCGGTGGCGTGATCCTGACCAACGACGCCGACATCGCCAAGAAGGTTAACTCGGCTGTGTTCCCGGGACAGCAGGGTGGCCCGCTGGAGCACGTGATCGCAGCCAAAGCCGTAGCGTTCAAGATGGCCGCTGAGCCCGAATTCCAGGAACGCCAGGTCCGTGTGCTTGAGGGTTCCAAGATCCTGGCAGATCGCCTCCTCCAGGACGACGTGGCCGCAGCGGGCATTTCCGTGGTCAGCGGTGGGACCGACGTCCACCTGGTGCTCGCCGATCTCCGCCACTCCGTCCTTAACGGACAGCAGGCTGAGGACACGCTGCACCGCATCGGCATCACGGTCAACCGCAACGCAGTCCCCTTCGACCCCCGCCCGCCGATGGTTTCCTCGGGCCTGCGCATCGGCACCCCCGCCCTCGCCGCCCGTGGCTTCGGCGCTGAGGACTTCACCGAAGTCTCGGACATCATTGCGACGGCGTTGATCGCCGCAGCCAACAGCGGCACCCAAGCAGGCAGCACCGAAGGTGACGTCACCTTGGACGAAGCCACCGCCGTCGAACTCCGCCGCCGCGTAACCGCTCTGGCCGACAAATTCCCGCTTTACCCACACCTCAGTAACGGCAACGACGCCGCAACTGAACTCGAAGAAATGATTGGAGCAGCCCAGTGAGCGCGGACCACCTCCCCGAACACCCCGACTTCCTCTGGCGCAACCCGGACCCAAAGAAGAGCTACGACGCCGTTATTGTTGGCGGCGGCGGGCACGGCCTGGCAACGGCCTACTTCCTGGCCAAGAACCACGGCATGACCAACATCGCCATCCTCGAAAAGGGCTGGCTGGCCGGTGGCAACATGGCCCGCAACACCACCATCATCCGGTCCAACTACCTCTGGGACGAGAGTGCTGCAATTTACGAGCACGCCCTCAAACTGTGGGAAATCCTGCCGGAAGAGCTGGAGTACGACTTCCTGTTCAGCCAGCGCGGCGTGATGAACCTCGCCCACACCCTGGGCGACGTCCGTGAGAGCATGCGCCGCGTAGGCGCCAACCGCCTCAATGGCGTGGACGCGGAGTGGCTGGAGCCTGACCAGGTCAAGGAACTCTGCCCCATCCTGAACACCAGCGACAACATCCGCTACCCCGTCATGGGCGCTACCTACCAGCCGCGTGCCGGCATCGCCAAGCACGACCACGTGGCCTGGGCCTTCGCCCGCAAGTGCGATGAACTCGGCGTGGATATCATCCAGAACTGCGAAGTCACCGGCTTCATCAAGGACGGAAACCGGGTTACCGGCGTCAAGACTAGCCGTGGCAACATCAACACCGAAAAGGTGGGCCTTTGCGCCGCCGGCCACAGCTCGGTCCTCGCAGAGATGGCCGGCTTCCGTCTCCCGATCCAGTCCCACCCGCTCCAGGCGCTCGTGTCTGAACTGCACGAGCCGGTCCACCCCACGGTGGTCATGTCCAACCACGTCCACGTGTATGTCTCACAGGCACACAAGGGCGAACTGGTGATGGGCGCTGGCGTGGACTCGTACAACGGCTACGGCCAGCGCGGATCGTTCCACGTGATCGAGGAGCAGATGGCAGCCGCCGTGGAGCTCTTCCCGATCTTCGCCCGGGCACACGTACTCCGGACTTGGGGCGGCATCGTTGACACCACGCTGGATGCCTCGCCGATTGTTGGCCTCACCCCGGTGGAGAACATGTTCGTCAACTGTGGTTGGGGAACGGGTGGCTTCAAGGGCACTCCTGCGGCTGGCCTGACCTTCGCGCACACCATCGCAACCGGCGCCCCGCACAAGCTCAACAAGCCCTTCGCCCTGGAACGCTTCGAGACCGGCGCCCTGATCGACGAACACGGCGCCGCAGCCGTGGCCCACTAGTAAGGACGGGAAAAGACATGCTTCTCATTTCATGCCCCAACTGCGGGCCACGCGACGAAACCGAATTCCACTACGGCGGCCAGGCACACGTTGCCTACCCGGAGAACCCGAACGACCTCACGGACCGCGAGTGGGCTGAATACCTGTTCTACCGCGAGAACACCAAGGGTTCTTTCGCTGAACGCTGGGTCCACAGCACGGGCTGCCGCCAGTGGTTCAACATGTTGCGGGACACCGTGACCTACGACATCCACTCCATCTACGCGATGGGCCAGCCCCGCCCGGATACTCAACCAGGCCTCGCTCCCGGCGCCGCAACAACAGGCGCCACAGCCCCCACCTCCTCGGAAGGAGTCTAGAAGTGACCAGCAAGAACGCACGCCTCGCCACCGGCGGACGCATTGACCGCAGCATCGCTTGGCGCTTCACCGTGGACGGCCAGGAATTCACCGGCCACCCCGGCGACACCATCGCCTCGGCGCTGCTGGCCAACGGCCACATCAACGCAGGCAACTCCCTTTACGAGGACCGCCCCCGCGGCATCATGGCCGCTGGCGTGGAAGAGTCCAATGCCTTGGTCAAGATCGCTCCCCGATTCCCGGGCCACGTCGCGGAATCGATGCTTCCCGCCACGGCCGTTTCACTCGTGGACGGCATGAACGTTGAGCTGCTCTCCGGTTTGGGCAAGCTTGACCCTGCCGAGGACAAGGCTGAGTACGACAAGAAGTACGTCCACACCGACGTCCTGGTAGTCGGTGGCGGCATTGCCGGCCTTGCAGCTGCCCGCGAAGCAGTCCGCACCGGCGCCCGCGTCATCCTGATCGACGACCAGCCCGAACTGGGCGGTGCACTGCTCTCCGGCTCCACCGCGGAAGGCCTGCAGGAAACCATCGAGGGCAAGCCGACCCTGGAATGGGTTGCAGACGTTGAAGCCGAGTTGGTCTCCGCCGAAGAATGCACCGTGCTGAACCGCACCACCGCCTTCGGTTCCTACGATTCCAACTACTTCATCGCAGCCCAGAACCGCACGGATCACCTGACCGTTCCCACCGCTCCTGGCGTTTCGCGTCAGCGTATCTGGCACATCCGCGCACAGCAGGTTGTACTGGCACCGGGTGCCCACGAGCGTCCGTTGGTCTTCGAGAACAACGACCGCCCGGGCATCATGCTCGCCTCGGCTGTCCGCACGTACCTCAACCGCTACGCGGTCGCCGCCGGTTCACGCGTCGTCATCAGCACCACCAACGACTCCGCTTACTTGCTCGCTGCTGACCTGAAGGCAGCAGGCGTGGCGATTGCCGCCGTCGTCGATGCCCGTCCGCAGATCAGCGCGAAGGCCGCTGCCGCCGTCGAGTCCGGTATCCGGGTCCTCATTGGCAGCGCGGTTGCCGACACGAGCGCCGATGACGAGGGCCGCCTTAGCGGTGTCACCGTCCGCAGTATTAACGACGACGGCGAACTCACCTCGGGCGTCGAGCACATCGCCGCCGATCTGCTTGCTGTTTCCGGTGGCTGGAGCCCGGTGGTACACCTCCACAGCCAGCGCCAGGGCAAGCTGCGCTGGGACGACGAGCTGGCCGCCTTCATTCCCGCGGCGCCCGTAAGGGACCAGCAGGTTGTTGGCGCAGGCCGCGGCAGCTACGAACTCCATGACTGCCTGGCAGAGGGCATCTCGGCCGGTGCGGCAGCGTCCATCGCTGCTGGCTTTGAGTCCGCAACCACCCCCGTGGACCTGCAGGCACCCGTGGCGAGTGCACCGACCCGTCAGCTGTGGCTTGTTCCCGGTCAGACCGGTGAGCCGGGCGAGTGGCACCACCACTTCGTCGACTTCCAGCGTGACCAGTCCGTGGCTGACGTCCTCCGCTCCACCGGGGCCGGCATGCGCTCGGTGGAACACGTGAAGCGGTACACCTCCATCAGCACCGCCAACGATCAAGGCAAGACCTCCGGCGTCAACGCGATCGGCGTTATTGCCGCTGCGTTGAAGTTCGGCGGCGCGGAAAGCGTTCCGGGCGTCGGCGAGATCGGCACCACGGCCTACCGCGCACCGTTCACCCCGGTCGCATTCGCCGCTTTGGCTGGTCGCCAGCGCGGTGAGCTTTTCGATCCCGCCCGGGTGACCTCCATCCACCCGTGGCATGTTGCCCAGGGTGCGCTGTTCGAAGATGTCGGACAGTGGAAGCGCCCTTGGTACTACCCGCAGTCCGGCGAGGACATGGACACGGCGGTCCTGCGTGAGTGCGCAGCGGTCCGCGATTCCGTGGGCTTCATGGACGCAACCACGCTCGGCAAGATCGAGATCCGGGGCAAGGACGCCGGCGAATTCCTGAACCGCGTGTACACCAACGCGTTCAAGAAGCTCGCACCGGGATCCGCCCGCTACGGCGTCATGTGCACCCCGGACGGCATGATCTTCGACGACGGCGTGACCCTCCGCCTGGACGACGACCGCTTCTTCATGACCACCACCACCGGCGGCGCTGCCAAGGTGCTGGACTGGTTGGAAGAGTGGCACCAGACGGAGTGGCCGGAACTCGATGTGGTCTGCACTTCCGTGACGGAGCAGTGGAGCACCATCGCCGTCGTCGGTCCCAAGTCGCGTGCAGTGATCGCGAAGGTTGCCCCGCAACTTGCCGAGAACGGTGGCCTGGACGCAGAAGCCTTCCCGTTCATGACATTCCGCGAGACCACCCTGGCCTCAGGAGTGCAGGCACGCGTTTGCCGTATCTCCTTCTCCGGCGAACTGGCCTACGAAATCAACATCCCGTCGTGGTACGGGCTCAACACCTGGGAAGCCGTTGCTGCCGCAGGTGCCGAGTTCAACATCACCCCTTACGGCACCGAAACAATGCACGTCCTTCGCGCTGAGAAGGGTTACCCGATCGTCGGGCAGGACACCGATGGCACGGTCACCCCGCAGGACGCCGGCATGGACTGGATTGTTTCCAAGGCCAAGGACTTCATCGGCAAGCGCTCCTACCTCCGCAAGGACGCAAGCCGCGAGGACCGCAAGCACCTGGTGAGCGTCCTTCCCGTGGATCACTCGCTGAGGCTGCCGGAAGGCACGCAGCTTGTGGAGAAGGGCATCCCCGTCAACCCGGCGTACGGACCCGTCCCCATGGAAGGCTTCGTGACTTCGAGCTACCACAGTGCCGCATTGGGCCGTTCCTTCGGCCTGGCCCTGATCCAAAACGGCCGCAACCGCATCGGCGAGACCCTCGTGGCCTCGGTGGGAGACCAATTGGTGGACGTGGTTGTCGGCGAAACCGTACTTTTCGATGCTGAAGGGACCCGCAAAGATGGCTGAAACAGCAACACCAGCAGAAACCGCACACGTCAACCGCGTACGGGGTGCCCGCCGCAGCCCGGCCGAGCACCTGGCTGACGCCTTCACCTCCGGCTCAGTGCCGGGCACGGTGACGCTCAAGGAAATCCCGTACCAGGCCATGGTGGGTATCCGGGTTGAGCGAACGTCCGACGCCGGAACGCGCGTTGCGTCAATCACCGGCGGCTTGCCTGCCGCTTGTGGTGAAGTGACGGGCTCTGGCTCCGTCAACGCACTCTGGCTTGGCCCCACTGAGTTCCTGGTGGTCGCTCCGGAGGAGTCCCACGATTCGCTGGGCGGCTCCTTGGTCAGTGACCTGACCACGGCGCTGGGCAGCGATGAAGGTCAGGTAGTGGACTTGTCCGCCAACCGCACCACGTTCGAGCTCTCCGGCAGCCACGCCCGCGCCGTGCTCGAAAAGACGTGCTCGTTGGACCTTCACCCGCGCGTCTTCAAGGCCGGCACGGCTGTCTCAACGGAGCTCGCACACATCCCCGTGATGCTGTGGAAGACCTCGGACGAGAACTACCGGATCTTTCCCCGGGCCTCGTTTGCCGATTTCCTGGGACGCTGGCTCCTCGACGCCATGCGGGAGTATGCCTCCCCCGAGGTCCCCTAATGGCACTGAGTGTGCTTGATCTGTTTTCTGTTGGCATCGGGCCGTCGTCTTCACACACGGTCGGCCCGATGCGGGCGGCAAAGCAGTTCACGGACGGTCTTGAATCGTCCGGCCAGCTTCCGGCTACGGTGCGCGTCCAGGCTGAGCTCTTCGGCTCCCTGGGCGCCACCGGCCGGGGCCACGGCTCCGACAAAGCCGTGGTGCTGGGGCTGCAGGGCCACTCACCCGAAACCGTCGATACCAAAACCGCCGACGATCAGGTGGCAGCGGCAGCCCTCGACGCCGAACTGCGCTTGGGCGGCGACCACCGGGTGGACTTCAATTGGGACGAGGACGTGATCCTCCACCGCCGCAAGTCCCTTCCGGCACACCCCAACGGCATGACCTTCCGGGCGCTTGACCACACGGGCGCAGTATTGCGTGAGCGCAGCTACTACTCCATCGGTGGCGGCTTTGTGGTGGATGGGGATGCCACGGGCACGGACAAAGTCGTAGCCGATGACACCGTGCTGCCCTACCCGTTCACAACCGCTGACGAGTTGCTTGCCATTTGTTCACGCGAGGGCATGTCGATTTCCGATGTCATGTTGGCCAACGAACTCGTCTGGCGGTCTGAGGAGGAGCTCCGCGAGCGCCTTCTGGGCATCTGGGCTGTCATGCGTGAATGCGTGGACAACGGCTGCTCGGCCGAGGGAATCCTCCCTGGAGGTTTGAAAGTCAGGCGACGGGCGCCGTCGTTGTTTAAGAAGCTTTCACAGACCGACGCAGAGCTGAACGGGGAATCCTCGGCGGACCCGTTGCTCGCCATGGAATGGGTGAACCTGTTCGCGTTGGCAGTCAACGAGGAGAACGCAGCGGGCGGCAGGATTGTCACTGCACCGACCAACGGTGCCGCCGGGATTGTTCCTGCGGTGCTGCACTATTACACAAAGTTTGTTCCCGGAGCCAACGACGACGGCGTCGTGCGGTTCCTGCTCGCGGCGGCCGCCGTCGGGATTCTCTTCAAGATCAACGCCTCCATTTCAGGTGCCGAGGTGGGCTGCCAGGGCGAGGTGGGTTCCGCCTGCTCCATGGCCGCTGCCGGTCTTTGCGAAGTCCTGGGCGGAACGCCGGAGCAGGTGGAGAACGCCGCCGAGGTGGGCATCGAGCACAACCTGGGCCTCACCTGCGATCCCGTGGGCGGGCTGGTGCAGATCCCGTGCATCGAACGCAATGCCATCGCCAGCGTCAAGGCGATCAACGCTGCCCGCCTGGCCCTGCACGGAGATGGCAGCCACAAAGTGTCCCTGGACAAGGCCATCAAGACCATGCGCGAAACAGGCGCCGACATGAAATCCAAATACAAGGAGACCTCCCGTGGAGGACTCGCCGTCAACGTAGTGGAGTGCTAGCCATGACTGCCATCCAAACCGAATCTTCTACTGATTCTTCTCCCGGAACCACCGTGGAGCACGTCCTTACCTTGGACTGCCCTGAAGGTCCCGGAATCGTGCACGCTGTGTCCGGCTTCCTGCTGGAGCATGGCTGCGACATCATCGACAACAAGCAGTACGGTGACCGCGCCGAGGGCCACTTCTTCATGCGGGTTCACTTCGCGTCCTCCGGTGACGAGACCACTGTGGATGCATTGCGTGCCGCATTTTCCCCCGTGGGCGAGAAGTACTCCATGAACTGGCAGCTGGAACGCCAAGGGTCCAAGCGTCGCGTGTTGATCATGGTCTCGAAGTTTGGGCACTGCCTCAATGACCTGCTGTTCCGTGCGCGGATCGGTGAGCTGCCGATCGATGTGGTGGGCGTCGTGTCCAACCACACGGATCACGAGGGCTTGGCAGAGTGGCACGGGATTCCCTTCTTCCACGTCCCTGTCACCGCTGCTACCAAACCTGCTGCGGAAGCGCGTTTGCTGGACATCATCGACGAGCTGGACGTGGAACTCATCGTCCTGGCCCGGTACATGCAGGTGCTCAGCGACGATCTCGCCCGCAAGCTCGACGGGCGCGCCATCAACATCCACCACTCGTTCCTGCCCAGCTTCAAGGGCGCCAAGCCGTACCACCAGGCTTACGCCCGCGGAGTTAAGACCGTGGGTGCCACCGCCCACTACGTCAACGGCGAGCTGGACGAGGGCCCGATCATCTCCCAGCAGGTGGTTGAGGTGGATCACACGTTCGGACCGGACGATCTCGTAGCCGCCGGTCGGGACACGGAGTGCAAGGCCCTCAGCAACGCCGTTCGTTGGCACTGCGAGGGGCGGATCATCCTGAATGGGAACAGGACGATTGTGTTGAAGTAAGGCCTTGCGCGCCCCATTTCGATGGTTCCCTGCGCAGACGCTGTTGCGAACGGCGGTGTGTGCAGGGAACCATCGAATTGGCGTTTAAAGGAGCTGCAAACGGGCCAGCCGCGCCGCCAAATGCAGGGCGGCGAGCCTGCCCGTTCCCCTTGGGTCTCCCCCGCACAGCTCGAAGATCCGCTGCAGCCGGTGGTGCATGGACTGCCGTTCCAGGTGCAGTTCGCGCGCAGCCTGGGCTGTGTTGCAGCCAGTGTCCAGCCAGACGGTCAGCGTCCGCAGAAGCTGGGATCGCCGCAGCCGGTCATGCTCGACGACGGCACCCAACTGCCGCTGCACGAACCCTTCCCGGGTGGCTGGGTCGAGATGTTCCTCAGCGAGGCGTTCCACGGCGAAGGCTTCAGCATCCACCACTCCACCACCCACTAAATCCAGGTCCAGCGTCCGTCGCGCCTCGGCCAGCGACCAGGGAGCCTCATCGATCCCCTTGCCCACGGGGCCAAGCGCTATCGCAGATCCGGCTGGCGTCTCCAAGGCCCGGAGAGCATCCATCAGGGCTGCCCGGGTTGCTGCGCCATCCCCAAGGGAAGCGAGCGCGATCAGCTCCGCATTATCCGCATAGCTGGCACTGTGCGGCACGTGTATACGCAGCAGTGCATCAAGGGCCGAGCGAAGATGCCCTGCACCGGTGGAGCGGATCACCAGCGCAGCAACCTGGCCGTTCACGGGAAAGCCCGACGCCGGCCCAAGCTGCTGGAGCTGCCACGATTGGCTCCCGGAATTGATGGCACGCATCAGTTCAATGCCCGCCAACTCCTTCAATCCTGGCGGCATCCGCTGCAACAGGGCCAGGCCAAGGATGTCCACGGACCGCTCTCCCGCCACGCGCGCGAGGCCACTATCGCCGTCGTCGGGCACGTGCAGCTCCAAGCGGGCGGCGAGGACGCCACGCACCGGCACATCAACCGTGATGAGCCCACTGTCCTCCGCCAGCGAATCCGAGCCGGCCGCTGGACCCGCTGCAGACCCTGCTGCCGAGCTCGCCGCGGAACCCAGGGTGAGGCCCGACGGCGATACCAACCGCGCGCTGGAACCTGTCCTTTCTGCCAAAACAGCCAGAAGTTGGTCAAGTCCGCCGCCATGGGCGAGTTCGGCGGCCATCGCGTGGCTGGTTTGATCGCCGCGTTGAAGCTGTTCGACGGACTCGCTGACCAGGAGCGAGTTGATCTCCTGCATGACGGCAACGAAAGGAACAACGTGACGCAATTCAATAACGGGCAGGCCTGCGGCTTCGGCAGCCTCCAGCATGGGACCGGGAACTTCGGGCAGTGTCGATCCGGTTTCGAGTGCCAGTGCAGCTATGCCACGGGCCGCTAGCGCCCGGACGTATTGGGCTTGCCGTTCGGCGCTCTCAAGGGCAAGCGCCTGGCCGCCGCTGAGGAGCAGTTCGCCACCGCTGAGGAGCGGAGCGATGTCCAAAACCTCGCTGGAGTGCACCCAACGGACGGGCCGGGTCAGGGCATCCGCCACTGAGTTAAGGAGACGGGGCTCGGCGGCTTTGAGGCTTTCACGTTCCAAGGCTTGGCCCAGAAGGATTGACATGACACTCCGTAAGGTGGAATACAGTTTCTTTAGACACATCGTATCTTGTTGCTGTGATGTGTGGCACATACGCTGAAGGAGTCCCTTTCACACACGGAGGATCTCCCTCATGCAAGACAACCTCTCCCCTGCGTCATCGCAGCCTGCGTCACAGCAGCCTGCTTCAGCGCGGCCAGGCTCAGCGCAGTCAGGTCCGGCAACGGCGCCGGCCCATGACAGCGAAGCCTGGCTGCAGCCCATCCCCGAGTCAGACCGTACGCGCAAGGTCTCAGGCCAGTTCTGGATCTGGGCCGGCGCCAACCTCGCTCCCATCAACTGGGTGCTGGGCGCACTCGGAATCCACCTCGGCCTCGGCTTTGCCGACACCGTCTTTGTCCTCGTCCTGGGCAACCTGATCGGCATGCTGCTGTTTGGCTGCTTCGTCCTCCTTGGCCAAAAGACCGGCGCCACAGGCATGGTCCTGGCCCGGGCCGCCTTCGGCCGGCGCGGCAACTACCTCCCCGCCGCAATCCAGGCACTCCTGGTCATCGGGTGGTGCGCGGTCAATACGTGGATCATTCTGGACCTTGTCATGGCTCTCTTCGGAACGCTGGGCTGGGTGGATCCCACCGCAAAGAACTACGTCTGGAAGATCGGCGTCGCCACCGTCATCATGGCCGCCCAGGTTGCCATTGCCTGGTTCGGCTACAAGGCGATCGCTGCTTTCGAAAAGTGGACTGTTCCGCCCACCATCATCATCCTGGCCGTCATGTCCGCCGTTGCATGGATCGGCATGAAGATCGATTGGGGTTACGCCGGTCCAGCTGGCCACATCCTTGAGGGATCCGAGCGGATCGCTGCAATGAGCGCCGTAATGACCGCCATTGGCATCGGCTGGGGCATCACCTGGTTCACGTACGCCGCGGACTACTCGCGCTTCGTCAGCACCTCCGTTCCCAAGCGCAAGGTCTACCTGGCTTCGGTCCTTGGCCAGTTCATTCCCGTGGTTTGGCTCGGCGTCCTCGGCGCGAGCCTTGCGACCAACAGCGGCGAGATCGACCCCGGCAAACTGATCGTTCAGAACTTCGGAGTCCTTGCCCTTCCTGTCCTCCTCATGGTGTTGCACGGCCCCATTGCCACCAACATCCTGAACATCTACACCTTCTCAGTGGCCACACAGGCCCTGGACATCAATATCAATCGTCGCAAGCTCAACCTGTTCGTCGGCGTCTTCTCGCTGCTCGCCGTGGTGTTCTTCATCTTCCAGGAGGACTTCGCCTCGGTGCTCGACGCCTGGCTGATCGGCCTCGTTGCGTGGGTAGCTGCATGGGGCGGCGTCATGTTGGTGCACTACTTCTGGCTGGAGAAGCGCTGGCCCGGAAAGGTTGAACGGCTCTTCGACGGGGTCGGCACCAAGCGCCTCCCTGTGATCAACTGGGCCGGTATCGTCTCCTTGCTGGTTGGCATCTTCTGCACCTGGCTGTTCATGTACGGGCTGATACCAGTGATGCAAGGCCCCATCGCCGTGGCACTTGGTGGCTGGGATCTCTCATGGTTGGCTGGCGGACTCACCAGCGCGGCAGCCTACGCAATCCTCGGGCCGCGGGCACACCGAAAGTTTGTCCTTGCCGACTCTGACCATGTCTCCGTCACCCAAACTGCTCCGGGCGCTCCGGGTGCTCCCGCAGTTCCCGTAGCTTCCGAAAGGACCACAGCATGAGCCAGCCCGCCTTCGCGGACTCCCTCCACCCCATCACGTGGCCAGAGGGCTTCAAAGCCGCAGCGTCCTTCACCTTCGACGTCGACGCCGAGTCCTGCACCATCGCCCACGATCCCTCCAGCACCCGGCGCATGTCCCTCATGAGCCACCAGTCGTACGGGCCGAAGATCGCAGTCCCGCGGCTCCTGCAGATCCTGGATCGACAGGACATCAAGGGAACGTTCTTCATCCCTGGATTTACTGCGGAGAGCTACCCGGATGTAGTGCGCAGGATCGCTGACGGTGGGCACGAAATAGCCCACCATGGCTACCTTCACGAGCCCATGCAGGGCCTGGACGCCGCGACCGAGGCCAGTTACCTGGACCGGGGTTTGGAAGCACTTGCCAGCGTCGCCGGTGTTCGGCCAGTGGGCTACCGGGCTCCGTGGTGGGAGTTGAACTGGCAGTCGCCCGCGCTGCTCGCGGACCGAGGCTTCCTTTACGACTCAAGCCTGCTCGACGGCGATGCCCCCTACCGCATGTCAGTGGCCGAGGACGATCCCCGGGACATCGTGGAGATTCCCGTTGATTGGGCCTTGGATGACTGGGAGCAGTACGCGTTCTACCCCGGCATCACGGGCAGCGGGGTCATCGAAAGCCCGGCCAAGGCCTTGGAAATGTGGACTCTTGAGGCCCAAGCGCACCACGCCCAGGGCAGCTGCTTCGTCCTGACCAACCACCCGTTCATCTCCGGCCGGCCGTCCAGGGCCGTCGCCTTGGAACAGCTGATCGAACGGGTCAAGGGCCTTGAGGGCATGTGGGTCACCACTCTTGCCGAGATCGCACAGCACACGAAGGATACGGTTCAGGAAGTCCACACCCACGCCCGGATCGACGTCCCCTTGTTCCCAGGAGCCGGTGCTTCATTCCGCCCGGCCCAGGTACGGGTACCCACCCTCCGGTAACGCTTCGCCGAGATGGCAGCACGCCCCCATGTTCTGGCTGCACATGGGGGTCTGCTGCCATCTCGGCGAAGGTTCTTAACCGTTTACGGCGTTGATCCAAACCCCAATGATCCAGGTGCTCGCAGCGGCACATGCAAGACCGAACTCCACGAGAATCCCGATGCCGGTCGCCTTGAGCGCGGCGCCGCTCGTACGGACAGCCGTGCGGAAGTCACGCGTCCGCTGGACCTCGCTCAGCAGGAGCCCGACGGCGAATCCCACCAGCAATCCGACCACCGGAATCACGAACATTCCCACCACGCCGAGAACTATCCCAATCACAACGGACCTGTTGGGAATCCCATGCTGTTTCAGCTTTCGCCCTGTGAGCACTGCACTGGCGGCCATCCCGGCCACTACGAACAGCATGCCGATGGCGAAGATCACCCAGCCGAGCGTTCCGGCGCCGCCCCAAATTGCCCACGCGAGGAGGCTCGCACCAATGAGGATGCTTCCCGGAAGGACAGGGATGATGGTCCCGGCAACCCCAACCGCAATGGCTAGGCCGCACAGGATCGTCACGACGAGTTCGGCATTCATGGGCCCAAGTCTATGAGCCAGCAACGCGGGGTCACTTCTGGCCCCTTTGGGAGGCCAACATGGGCCACAAGTGACCCCGCGTTGCTCCTTAACGAACAACGACGGCGACGCTCCCCAGCGTGGGAGGCGTCGCCGTCATCGGTGTTTGGTCGGTAACCGCTATTCGGTCACTGCTGCGGCAACAGCCGCGGTGACTGCCGGTGCCACTCGGGCGTCCAGCGGGCTCGGCACGATGTAGTCAGCGGAGAGGTCTTCCTCGGCCAGCTCAGCGATGGCGCGTGCAGCGGCGATCTTCATTGCGGGCGTGATGCGGCGGGCCTTGGCGTCCAGTGCGCCGCGGAAGATGCCCGGGAAGGCCAGCACGTTGTTGATCTGGTTCGGGAAGTCGCTGCGGCCCGTGGCAACTACGGCCGCGTACTTCTGGGCAACCTCGGGAAGGACTTCCGGGTCCGGGTTGGACAGGGCGAACACGATCGACTGGTCGTTCATGAGCTTCAGGTGTTTTTCATCCAGCTTGGAGGAGGAAACGCCTACGAACACATCGGCGCCGGTCAGCCCCTCGCCCGGACCACCTGTGATGCCGCGGGGGTTGGTGCGCTGAGCCATGCGGGCCTTGACGCTGTCAGGATCGGCCACAAGATCGGCACGCTCAGCGTTGACTACGCCCTTGGAGTCGAGCAGGATGACGTCCTGGATGCCAACAGCAAGAAGAATCTCGGCAATGGCGATGCCTGCGGCACCTGCGCCGGAGACAACGACCTTGAGCCCGGAAAGTTCGCGCTTGGTCACCTTGGCAGCGTTGGTCAGGGCAGCGAGAACCACGACGGCGGTGCCGTGCTGGTCGTCGTGCATGACGGGGCAGTCGAGTGCTTCGATGAGGCGCTCTTCGAGTTCGAAGCAACGCGGAGCGGAGATGTCCTCAAGGTTCACTGCACCGAAGCTCGGGCGGAGGCGGACCAAGGTCTCGATGATCTCGTCCACGTTGGTGGTGTTGAGAACCAGCGGGATGGAGTCGAGGTCGCCGAAGGACTTGAAGAGGGCAGACTTTCCTTCCATGACCGGGAGGGAAGCGCTGGGGCCGATGTTGCCCAGGCCCAGGACGGCGGTGCCGTCGCTGACAACAACAACCAGGCGCTCAGCCCAGGTGTGGGTGCGGGCGAGCTCGGGGTTGGCGTGGATCGCGCGGCTGACCTGGGCGACGCCCGGGGTGTACGCGATGGAAAGGTCGCGCTTGTTGTTCAGGGGAACGGTGCTGGAAATCGTCAGCTTGCCGCCCTCGTGTGCTGCGAAGATCTCTTCTTCGCTCAGTACCAAGGCGTCATTGTCAGTAGCGATTGTCTCAATGGACACGTCTTTGTCTCCTCAGGCTAGCCGTGGACCCACGGCATGATTCGGGCAGGAACAGAACTGCTGGTTCGGGCCAAGGGTGGCTGGCCCGGAAGGTGCATCTGCAGGTATGGGCTGCTAGCCGCTTCGGTACTTCCAGCGTAGGGAAGCATGGAGGGTACAAGATTCAATACCAAGAGAGACGATTCGAGAGTAAAACGTTTGGGCAGATTCAAAAGTGATCCAGCTCACGCGAAAAAACGCATTCTTAGGAGCCGGTGGTCTAGACCGGAAGACCTATTGCGTCATTCTCCGGTCAGCAGGCTGCACGCCTTCTTGAGGTCTTTTTCGGCTTCAAAGAGCGACAAGCGACGACACCGGACGGCCTGGACCAGACCACTGACCAGATGCAACAGAATCCTGGCCTTCGGGGCGTCATTTCCGGGCTCTTTGCTCAGGGAACCCACAACTTCTTCGGACAAGAGATCAATCTCGCGCAGCAGCTGGGCGGTATCGCTATCTTTCCCGGCAGGCCGGATGAGGCAGTGCTCCACGCCGGGCTGCATGACCCTCAGGTGGAAGATCTCCATCATCAGACCTGACAAAGCATGGCCCTTGCCCTTCCTCTGGCGCACGCCGTCGCGAAGCTCGCGCAACTGCTGCCGGTAGACGGCCAACATCAGGTGCGCTGTGGAGGGGAAGTAGCGGTAAAGCGTGCCCAGCGGGACGTCCGCTTTGGCGGCAACGTCCGACAAACTCAAGGTGTCGAACTGACGTTGGGCAAAGCCCGCCGCTGTCTTCAGGATGCGGGCATAGCGCAGCTGCTGCCGCGGCGTGGTCGGTGCGGCAGCCATACGGGGCAACCCCGTCGTCAGATCAAGGGAGTACGGTTCCAGGGAAAACGGTTCGGGCATTTCCGGCGATCTCTTGGCAGGCTGGCAAGGAAACGGCCGGCTTGGGTCACAAGACCCGCGGCAGGCCGATCGC
Organism: Paenarthrobacter sp. RAF54_2; assembly: GCF_052113945.1. NCBI lineage: Bacteria > Bacillati > Actinomycetota > Actinomycetes > Micrococcales > Micrococcaceae > Paenarthrobacter > Paenarthrobacter sp. RAF54_2. The sequence continues at coordinate 161,763 of NZ_JBFRDV010000009.1, read as the reverse complement.
ATCAATGATACGTGAGCAAAATGACCGTTTCCTGAGAGCGCCCCGCTTTGAACGCATCCCATGCCGCTCCCGGGAAACGGCGGGCGGCGCACATACACTGCTGGAAGATTACGGACAACCAACTGAGACGCAGATGAGCTCGTTCTGGGCCCTCAAAACGGCATCAACTGCGACTCAGTTGGGTTGGCACGCATGGGAGGAAAACAACTATGGGGAATTTTCGACGTCGGATGGCAGCAGCGCTGCTGACCGCCGCTGTGGCGGCGGTGGCACTGAGCCCCCTGCCGGCGTCGGGTGCGTCCAGCAACGGACCGGACCCCGTAGTCATCGGCGATGCGTTTGTTGGCAAGACGCTAACAACCGAAATCGGCCCGTATACCTTCTATGGCTGCGGCGGCGGCAAGGGCCCGGACTTCACCGTCTACTGGACAAGGGACGGCTTCCTCGTGGCGGGCGAAACCGGGCGCAGCTACCTCCTGCAGCAGGATGACACCGGCGCGCGGATGGCCGTGCACCTGACCGCCAGCAAAACCGCCTGCGGAGGCGAAACCCTCCACAGCGACGAGACCGGACCCGTCGCCGCACCCAACCGGGCCAACGGATTCACGGGCCGCAGCTTCGAACTCCTGACGCGTGGAAGCGACGGCTCGTTGATGCTGTACGGGAGGACGGGCGCAGCATGGGATGCCGCCCGCACCGTGGGCTGGGGGTGGAACGTCTTCAACCTCGTCCTCTCCCCTGGCGACTTCGACGGTGATGGCAAGGGCGACGTGATCGCACGGGATGCTGCAGGCACTCTTTATCTCTACGCCGGCGACGGAACCGGTGGTTGGAAGCCGGCCCAGACCATCGGCAAGGGCTGGAACATTTTCGACTCAATCGTCAGTCCCGGTGACTTCAACGGGGATGGCAACAACGACATCCTGGCCAGGGAACCTGGCGGCGCCCTCTATTTGTACCCCGGCAATGGTTCCGGAGGCTGGCTGGCGAGGACCGCCGTCGGGCAGGGCTGGCAGGTGATGGACACCCTGCTGACGCCTGGCGATTTTAACGGCGACGGCAAGGTGGACGTGTTGGCGCGCGACCGCAGTGGCTACCTGTATTTCTACGGCGGCAATGGGGCGGGTGGCTGGACCAGGTCATGGCTGGTGGGCGTCGGCTGGAACGTCCTCAAAGCCGCTGGCGCTGCTGGTGACTTCGACAAGGATGGCTTCCCGGACGTTTACGGCGTGGACCAGCAGGGCCGCTTGGTGATCTATTACAGCGATGGCCGGACGGGATGGCGCACATCCCAGGTGGTGGGCAACGGCTGGGGCGGCTTCACAGCAATCTTCTAGCTGAGTCCCAGCCGCGGTAAGATTAGCCGCATAAGTCTGGGGAGGACACAATGAACGCTCTATCATGCCGTGCATCAGGCGTGCGCCGAGCGGTAGCCGGGATTGCGGCCGCGCTTATTGCCGCCGTCGCTTTCGCCCCGGCACCTGCCATGGCAACCATGGACCCCGCAGATCCCGTGGTTCACGGTGCGCCGTTTGTTGGCTCCACGCTCAGCGTGGAGATCGATCCTGCTTCCTACCGGGGCTGCGGCCAGGCCGCTGGCCCCGACTACCACATCTACTGGACCCGTGACGGCGAGCACGCTGACGACCACACGGAGTGGTGGAACTACAGGCTCACCGAAGAGGACCGCGGCAAGACCATCGCCGCTTACGTCGCCTCGAACTATCCTTGTGACCCCATGGAAGTTGGCAGCGCCGAGACTGTAGAGATCTCCGCCTCCAACCGGGCCAACGGCTTCACCGGGCGTGGCACGTTCGAATTGCTTGCCCGCCGCACAGACGGCACCCTCATGCTGTATCCCCGCGTTGGCGGGGCCTGGGAATCCGCCCGAACCGTTGGTCCGGGCTGGAATGGTTTTGGGACCGTCCTCTCCCCTGGCGACTTCAACGGGGACGGGAACAACGACATCCTCGCCAAGGACTCGGCAGGGAACCTCTTCCTCTACGCAGGAACCGGAGATGGCGGGTTCTTCGCAGGCCGCCAAATAGGCGCAGGATGGAATAGCTTCAACTCGATAGTCTCCCCTGGCGACTTCAATGGGGACGGCAACAACGACATCCTCGCCCGCGACTCCAGCGGCTTGCTCTACCTCTATCCCGGAAACGGCGACGGCGGCTGGCTCACCCGGTCCGTCGTCGGCAGCGGCTGGAACGTGGTCAACAAGATCATCACGCCCGGCGACTTTGACGGCGACCACAACGTGGACATCCTGGCTCGCGACACCTCAGGTGCCCTGCGCCTGTACAAGGGCAACGGAGCTGGCGGCTGGGCAGGCATGGCCGTGATTGGGCAGGGTTGGAACGGCATGGCGGCCATTGGCGCCGCCGGCGACATCGACGGTAACGGCAATGTAGACGTCTATGCAGTGGATGGATCCGGCCAGCTGCTGGCCTACTACGGCGACGGCGACGGCGGCTGGAACGGCGCCCAAACCATCGGCTGGGGCTGGGGCGGTTTTAACGCCTTGTTCTAGGGATTGGGGGATACCATGACGACTTTTTCTTCCGTGCGGGCGGCGGCTTTTGTGCGTTCAGCTTTTGTGCATTCAGTACGGACGGGTTTTCACATCCTTCTAGCCATCCTCCTGTGCTCTGCGCTAGCAATTGCAGTCTCGCCTCCCAGCGCTACGGCTGCGGGACCAAACGTGCCTCTTCCCACGGTGGTCACCCGTACTTCGCCGGCCACGGTGGGTTCCGGGAGTGTTATCTCTTTGTCCTTCACCCTGAGCGGTCCCGCGAAGGAAGTGGGTTTCACCTACGTCAATGAGGACACCCTGGAGCAGGCCACCCTCTACGGACCTACCAGCCAGCTGTCCGGGCCCTACAGCGCGCAAGCCAAAGTGCCCGTGGACGGGAGCGCCTTCCAGCGAACCGGGCGCTACAAACTCGTCAGCGTCAACATCATGCTCCCCTTGGGCCAGGGGGTTGTCCGCTACGGCCGCGACGGCAACATCCTCTTCCTCTCGCAGGGGCTGGAAGCACCAACCCAGCGGCCGGGGGCCTTGGACGGCGTCGACTTCGCCGTCAACAATCCCAACTTCCCGCTGGTGGACAATCCAAATATCAAGCCGCCAACCATCACAGGAGTGGCGCGCTACGACCAAGTGCTGACCACGGACAACGGCTCTTGGACCCAAACGCCCACCGGCTTCGCCTACCAGTGGCTGCGCAATGGCCAGCCGATCCCTGGAGCCACGCTCAACACTTACCGCATTGCAGAAGCAGACCTGGACCAGACGCTGTCAGTACGGGTCACGGCCACGCGGGCAGGCTACCGGGCTGTGTCGGCATCCTCGCTCCCACTGACTCCCACGTCACCCATCACAGCAACCGCTCCTGCACTCCAAGGCAAGCTGATCGTGGGCGAGAAGCTCACGGGCGTCTTCAACGAAGGCAGTGTTTCCAGTGGGACAGTCGGCGGGCCCGTAAGCGTCAGGTACGAATGGGTGCGCAACGGTACGGTGATCAGCGGTGCGACGACGAAGACTTACACGCTACAGGCAGCGGATCGTGGCGCCGTCGTTGGTTTCCGGGCAGTAGTCCAAGCGGGCAATCCTGTGACGGCCACGCGTCCGTTTACGGTCTTCGGCCGCACCGTGGTTCGGAACAAACCGCACACGGCAGGTTTCGACGCCGGGGCCTCCATGGACCTGTTCGCGCGGAATGCTGCGGCGAACCTGCTCCTGTACCCCACTGACGGCGCTGGCCACTGGCAAACTCCCCGGACTATCGGCTTTGGTTGGGGCGTGTTCGATATCGTCTTCAACGCGGGCGACTTTGACGGAGACGGTTTCAATGACGTCATCGCCAGGGACCACGACGGGGCCCTGTTCCTGTACCCCGGCAATGGGGCTGGCGGCTGGCTTCCGCGCAAGCAGATCGGCTGGGGCTGGGACGTCTTCGATTCGATCATCGCCGCAGGCGACTTCTCGGGCGATGGCAACAACGATGTCCTCGCCCGCACGCCGCTAGGCGCCTTGGTGCTCTACCCAGGCAACGGGACGGGCGGCTTCAAAGCCCCCGGCGCCGTGGGCCAAGGGTGGGACGCCCTCAGCCAGGTCTTCTCGCCCGGCGACTTCGACGGCGACGGCAACCCCGATGCCCTGGGCCGCGACAGCGCCGGAAACCTGCGGCTCTACGGCGGCAACGGCAACGGCGGATGGACGACTGCCCGCTCCATAGGCACAGGCTGGAACGTCATGTCCCGCATTGGTGGAGCTGGCGACTTCAACGGCGACGGCTTCAACGATGTCTGGGCAATCGACGCCGCAGGCCAACTGAACATGTACTACGGCAGCGGCATCGGAGGATGGAAAGGCGCCGGCGTTGTTGGCTGGGGCTGGGGCGGGTTCACGGCGGTTTTCTAAGCCGATATTGGTTGCGTTTTCGGCTTGACTTGTCTTTTGCTTGTATTTTTGCCAGCAAATTCCCAGACTGTCGGTGTCTCCATGTACTCTCAAGTCACTTACACGCGCCGGCCATCTGCGACCGGCCTGATTTGGGGGAACCATGGGGAGCACTCCTCTGCGCCGCGTGCGCAGCTGGCTGGCCGCATTTATGGGCAGCGTTATTTTGGTCGGCGGGCTGGGTTTTGCACCAGCAGCCCACGCCGATGACACCTTCGCACCGGTACCTGTAGCGGTCTCCACGACGCCAGACGCGATCAGCGCTGGAGGGCAGGCAACATCACACGTTACCTTCCAGGCATCCGGTCCGATTACCGACGTGTACGTCCTGTTCCGGAATACAGCAACGGGTAAACTCCACACGACGATGACGCAGGGCTCGTACAGCTCCGCGGATTCGACGTACTCGTTCGACGTCTTCTTTGCACAGGGGACCCCGCCGGGGACCTACCTTGCCCAGTACATGCAGATTCAGACCGCAGCTGGTCAAGAAGTCGGTTACTGGCGCGACGGTTCCTTGATCCACAACCCCGGCAACCTCCCCACCTCCGGAACTGCGGCTGTGGCATTGGACGCCCTGGACTTCAACTATGTGACTCCCGTAGACATCGATCGTCCCCACACGTCCGGCTTCTACCGCGCCGAGTATTGGGACTCGTACACGATGAGCCTCTACGTCCGGGACTCCTGGGGCCGCCTCGGCTTGTTCCCCACCGGTGGAAATGGCACGTGGCAGCAGGCATATGAAGTCGGCTCGGGATGGAACATCTTCAACACGATGTTCGCTGCCGGCGACTTCAACAACGATGGCGAGAATGACGTCATCGCCCGTGACAGCGCAGGCTCGCTCTTCCTCTACCCGGCCGGCTGGCACGGTGGTTGGTACCCGAGACAACAGATCGGTTGGGGTTGGGGAATCTTCAGCACCATCTTCGCGGCAGGCGACTTTAGTGGAGACGGCAACAACGACCTCCTTGCCCGCAAGTCTTCCGGTGAGCTCGTGCTGTACCCGGGTAACGGCCAGGGCGGCTTCCTGGCTGCTTCTACCATCGGCTGGGGATGGGGCGGCATGACTTCCGTGTTCTCCCCTGGTGATTTCGACGGCGACCACAAGCCTGATGTGCTGGCCCGCGACGGCGCCGGAAACCTTGTCTTCTACGGTGGAAATGGCCATGGCGGCTGGACCACGAGCCGTGTGATCGGCCAGGGCTGGAACGCCATCACAAAGCTCGGCGGCGCCGGCGACTTCGACGGCGATGGCGCCAACGACGTCTGGGGCATCGACACCTCTGGTCAGATGCGCATGTACTACGGCAACGGCTCAGGTGGGTGGAAGGGCTCCGCTGTAGTTGGTTGGGGCTGGGGCGGCTTCAACGCTGTCTTCTAGGGCTCTATCTCGTTGGAAGGGGCCCCGACCGGATTGATTGGGCGGGGTCCCTGCTTTAGCACTGCATGACCCTTACTACCGCCGGTTGGATCTCACCCAACCCATCTCTTGGAGGATTTCTTGGAGCCCTGTACTCCTTCGCCCAACGTCGCGCCACGGCTGCGCCGTTTACTGTCAATTCTGACCGCGTCGCTGGTGGCCGGTCTTCTTGTGGCCCCGGCCCTGCCTGCACATGGTTCCATACCGGCAGTTGGAGTGCCTTCCCGCTTGGTATATATCAACGGCACACCCCAACTGGGCGGCGATCCAACAGTCGGCGGTTTGCTGAAGGTGGACATTTCGCAGACGTTTGCCCATGTTTCACCTGAGGGAGGGGCTCCATCCGTTTCTTACTCCTGGACCAGGGATGGAGTGGTGATTCCTGGCGCAAGCGGCCTAACGTATCGCGCAACATCAGCTGACTTGGGACGCGTAATAGCTGCGAACGTTACTATCCTCTACGACGCCGACTCACAACTCACGGTCCAAGCGGCCAACCCGTTGCGGGTTGCAGCGGCGGCGCGCGCCCGCGGATTCAATGGCGACGGCACACTTGATATCTTCGCCCGTGACTCCTCCGGCCGTTTGTTGCTCTACCCCACGGACGGGCACGGCAATTGGCAGGCAACCCAAGTGATCGGTCGGGGTTGGAACAACTTCGACCTGTTGGTCTCTCCCGGTGATTTCGACGGCGACGGCACAGTCGACGTGATAGCCCGGGACCCCCAGGGACGTCTCTTCCTCTACCAAGGAAATGGTTCTGGAGGGTGGAAGAAGGCCTTCCAGATCGGCCAGGGATGGCAGGGATTCAAGGACCTTGTGGCGCCCGGCGACTTCAACGGTGACGGTACAAACGACATCCTGGCAAAGGACAACGCGGGCAATCTGTTCCTCTATCCAGGGAACGGCCGGGGTGGATGGCTCTCCCCATACAAGATCGGGCCGGGGTGGGAAAGCTACTATGTCGTCGGTGCCGGACATTTCCTTGGCACTTCGGACCTTGTTGTTCTCACCCGCCCTTTCTGGGGAAACCTGGAAGTGCGAACCACGCGCCGAAACGGGTGGTTCGAAGAATATGGCCTGCCTGGCGGTTTTGCTGGCTCCATCGGCTGGGGCTGGGAATCAGTGGCACGCATCGGCGTAGCCGGTGATTTCAACGGGGACGGAGACTCCGATGTCTACGGAATCGACAGTGCCGGCCGCCTGACAATGTATCTGGGCGATACCTCGGGCATACGCCACTCCGGCATCTACGGCTATCGGTGGAAGGGTTCACCCGTCGTCGGTTGGGGCTGGGGTAGCTTCACCGCCGTCTTCTAGACAACGCTCTTAATCTTCACCACGAACACGGCGCCCAGCAATCCGATGACTGCGGCGGCTACATACAGCGAGACGTAGCCGCCCCAGTACGTGACAAACGGGAAAGCAATCAGCGGGGCAACCACCTGCGGCAGCGAGTTCGCCACATTGATCACACCCAGGTCCCTGCCACGGTCCAGCGCCGTTGGCAGGACCTGAGTGATCAGTGCGAAATCCACGGCCAGATAGGCGCCAAAACCGATGCCCAGGACAATGGCGCCCGTAATGGCGCCGGCCCACGTCGGTGCAAACCCGAGGATCAATGACGCTATAGCGATGATCACGGACGACGCGATCACCAAAGGCTTCCGCTTGCCCATCCGGTCGCTCAAAGTTCCGCCGATCACGCTGGTGATAATCACCATGACCGCATACAGACCGGTCAGGATAAGCACTCCGAATGCAGGTTCGATGCCCTCGGTTTCCTTCACGTGCACGGCATCGCTGAGGAAGAACAGCAGATAGAGCGTGACCATGTGGTTGCCAATATTCACCAGCAAGCGCGTGAGCCATGCCCAGGCGAAATCCGGGTAGCGTTTCGGGGAGACCCAGAAGCCTTGGAAAAAACGCACAAGACTGAACGGTGGACGCGCCTGGGCTGGAAGCGGCTGGTCGTCATTCTTGAACAGATAAAGCACGACGCCGGCCAGCAGCGCTGCCGCACATACCAGGTAGCCTGCGGCAAAGTTTCCAGCCACGACGGCGGCAATCACCGCGCCTGCCAGGACGCCAACTGTTTGTCCCATGGCTGCCAAACCTCCGACAGTGCCGCGTTGGGGCACTGGAACGCGGTCTGGAATCGCGGCCGTGATGGCAGCGTAAGCGCCGTTGCATCCAGCCTGCACGAAGCACCACAGCACCGTCATGACGGCCACGTTCGGCGCTCCCGCCAGTCCTACGAGTGCCACTGCCCCTAGGATCGCTCCCACGAGGACCCACGGAACGCGACGTCCGAAACGGGACACAGTCCTGTCACTGAAAGCGCCGAACAAGGGGTTGGCCACCAAGGAGACCGCCGCGCCGCAGCCCGTAACCAGAGCGAGGATCGCTTCCTTTTGGTCTTCGTCAAAGTGGACCGCCTGCTGCCCGAGGAGAACCTGGATGGGGCCGAAGAATGCCGCATTGATGCCCACGTTGATGAGCACGACGCCAGTAATCCATAGGGCGCGGACCCGGTCCACTGGTTCGGCGAGAGCTGTGGCCGTGCCGCCCCGGACTACGGCGGGGTCCGGCACAGGACCGGGAAGGTCGGACAGGCTCATGGCAGGTTCCCCCTAGATTGAACGTCTGGATTCAGATTAGCGCGGGTGAAGGGCATGGAACCGAAGTTCACCTCAGTTATCCACATAGCCCACGACGTGCCGTGCCTCTCACGTGGCGCACGCGTTAGTGTGGCCTCAAACGTATGGAGGAGAAGGACATGAGCGAGCAGATTAATACGGCTGATCTCTATGACGATCGGGGCGAGGAATTGGAATCAGTTGCAGTCCAATTCCAGAACCTGGGCGGTCACACCCACTTCAGCGGACAGGTACGTACCATCAGGTGCTTCGAGGACAACGCCCTGGTGAAGACAGTCCTTGGGACGCCCGGCGAAGGAGCCGTTCTGGTGGTTGATGGCCAAGGATCATTGAGGACTGCCCTCATGGGAGACATGATCGCTGAAAGTGCTGTGGCCAATGGCTGGGCTGGCGTGATTATTAACGGAGCCGTCCGGGATCGAGAAGCCCTTGCGGGCCTGCCGCTGGGCATCAAGGCGCTGGGCAGCAACCCGAAGAAGAGCGCCAAGACGGGTGTAGGCGAGGTTGATGTCCAGTTGGTGATTGACCGCGTGAGGATCCAACCCGGTGTAATGATCTACAGCGATCCGGATGGCATTCTCGTGGAGCGCTGACCCCGGGGACTGGCCGACTTACGAAGGTTGTTCAAGAAACATTCTTCTTCCGGGAATCAAACAGGCATTAGGATAGTTACTGAAAGCAACTATCCTGCTTAAAATCCACTTTTCTGCCACCTCTGGAGAAGATATGTCCAAATCTGCGCCCGTCCGGGCCGCCGGCGAGGTCCTGACGCATCGTCAGACGCTCACCGTCATGGTGGGACTCATGCTCGGCATGTTCCTGTCCTCACTGGACCAGACCATTGTGTCGACGTCCATCTACACCATCGCCAACGACCTCGACGGCTTGTCACTCCAAGCATGGGCCACTACCGCGTACCTCATCACTTCTACTGTGAGTACGCCGCTCTACGGCAAGCTCAGCGACATCTTCGGACGCCGTCCGCTCTACCTGGCAGCCATCCTGATCTTCCTGGCCGGATCCCTCTATGCCGGGTCTGTCCATTCCATGACGGAGCTTGCGATCGCCCGTGGCGTGCAGGGCCTTGGCGCAGGTGGCCTTTTGGCGCTGGCACTGACCATCATCGGCGACATCGTTGCTTTGAAGGACCGGGCCAAGTACCAGGGCTACTTCATGTCCGTATTCGGTATCTCCTCCGTCCTTGGCCCCGTCATCGGCGGCGCCTTCGCGGGAACATCGACCATCCTGGGCTTCGACGGCTGGCGCTGGGTATTCTTCATCAACCTTCCCATTGGCCTGGCCGCACTCACCGTGGTCTTCATGTTCCTTCACCTCCCTGCACGGCACGTGAAACAAAAGATCGACTATTGGGGCGCGGCAGCCATCACCCTGGCTATCGTTCCGCTTCTTCTTGTCGCAGAGCAGGGCCGGTCCTGGGGCTGGGCATCGGGTTCATCCTGGATCTGCTACGGCCTTGGCGTCGTTGGCATCGTGGCCTTCTTGTTCGCCGAAATGCGGGCCGGGGACTACGCGCTGATCCCCTTGCGTCTGTTTAAGAACGCAACCTTTGGTTTGTCATCCCTGCTGAACTTCATCATCGGCATCGGCATGTTTGGCGCCATCGCCATGCTGCCCATGTACTTGCAGCTGGTGAAGGGCCTCACCCCCACCGAAGCCGGGCTCATGATGATCACGTTCACCGTGGGCATCCTGTTCGGTTCGATCAGCGCCGGGCGCACCATCTCGTCGTCGGGCGTTTACCGGATCTTCCCCATCCTGGGTACGGCAATCCTGACTGGAGCCGCACTCGTCATGGGCCTGGTGCTGGGGGTCGACACGGGTCTCTGGGTTCCCGGACTCATTGCCGTGTTCTTCGGCGTTGGCTTGGGCTTCTGCATGCAGCCGCTGACACTCGCCATGCAGGTATCGGTGCCGCCGAAGGACATGGGCGTCGGAACCTCCACGGCGGCATTCTTCCGTTCCATGGGTGGAGCTGTGGGCACGGCCGTGTTCATCTCCATGCTGTTCAGCCTGGCCGCGGACAAGATCGCCGATGGCATGAAGACCGCTGCTTCCAGCCCGGACTACCAAGCGGTCATGAAGGATCCGGCCGTGGCGGCAGATCCCGCGAATGCGAAGCTCTTCGATTTCTTCAAGAATGGCGCAAACAACGATTCCCTGAACGACACCAGCTGGCTTCACGCAGCCAACAGCACACTCACCCGGCCCATCACCGAGGGCTTCGCACAGTCAATTGACACTGTGATGCTCACGGCAGCTGGCCTGATGCTCGTCGCCTTCCTCATCAGCTTCGCGTTGCCTAACAAGAAGCTCATGGACCCGAAGGCAGCAGCCAAGGAATCCGTCCCCGCCCACTAGACGCTACCGCTCCAAAACAATAACGGCAGGCAGTCCTCGGACCGCCTGCCGTTATTGCTTTGGCCATTGTTATTCGAAGTCGGTGTCGTTCCGAGCCTGTGGATCAGTACGAGTCGCGGATAAGGCGCTGGGCCTGCTCAAGGTCATGCCGCAAGTCGCGGTCCTGAACGTCGGATGGCAAGGTGAAGCCAGCCTCCATCATGGCTCGGAGCCTGCGGCTACTGAATTCCTCCGGACGCCTGCCTTGCGCGCGAAGCGCCCGTGACGCACAAACAAGCTCGACGCCGACTACCGTGGCCAGCGCGTGCGCTGTGGACTCCAGCTGTGCAGCACCCAGAGTTGCGAAGCTTGCATCTTCCTCGGCGCCCAAGGAGAGGTTCACGGTTTGCAGGCTTACTGGCTGGGCGTTGGCGCGAATACGGCCTACCGCTGCAGCGGCGACGTATTCCAACATCATGACACCGGACTGGCCCGCATCATTGCCTGCCAGGAATCGGTGGAGACCAGTGAAAGTGGGATCGCTAAGACGGGTGATCCGGCCAAGTGTCGTGGTACACGCTGCGCCAACGGCCAACTGCAGGGCGTCGATGCGCCGGGCCAGTGTGGACATATGGAACAGGCCATGGTGTGCGACACCATTAGTGCCCTCTTCCACTGAGCCAAAGACCATGGGGTTCTCATGGCCCGCTACAGCCAAGCGCTCCAGAGTAATCCTCAGCGACTCGAGTTCCTCCATGACCGCCCCCAGAGAGTGCGGCAACATGCGCAGACAGTACGGATCTTGAATCCTTGCGGGCTTGCCGGATCCAGCCACCAATTCCTGCAGGGTTGCAGCGACATCAGCCATGGCGCCCGACTCAGTGGCCTTTGCGACTTCGGGGCTGAACGCTTCCGGATTTCCGGACATGGCCGTGAACGACATAGCACTGATGGTGGTCAGGTTCTCCATCATCGTGAGCAGCTTCTGGTGCGCAAGGATGGCTTGCCCGATGGTGAGGGCACTGGAACTGATGAAGGGAAGCGCGTCTTCTGTGGGCCAGGAATCCAACGCCGTTGGCACGCGCGTGCCATCGATCGTGGGACGCTCACCCAGGAGAGTTAGCGCCGTTCCGGCCAGAGCAGGAAGGTCTGCTGTGCCAATACCGCCGAATTCCCGCACTTGCGGCAGGGTATCTGCGTTCAGCATCTGCACGACGGCCTCGGCAAGGGCCGGGTTAATCCCGGAAGCCCCGGCCGCCAGCTGGGATGCTCTGACCACGAGCATGGCCCTCACCGTTTCGCGGTCGAGGGCATGTCCGGCATCCACGGCATGGCTACGAAGCAAGTTGAGTCCGTGCTCGTCGGCAGATGCGCCTGATGTATCCAGGGTCACGGAGCGGTTAGCCCCAACACCTGTGGAGCGCCCATAAACCGGCCGTACCTGTGCCGTTGCCCGGGCCGAGCGTTGCGAGGCACCCATGCGTTCAATCGCCGACTGAGCCAGGATCACCTTCTCGCCGCCAACTGCAATTGCCACGATCTCGGCAAGTCCAAGCCGTCGTCCGTCGATCTCGATCATGATGATCCTTTCTGCATCCCCAACCAGGTAGCAGTTGATGCCGTTTTCAGCCCTCAAAACGGCATCTGCTGCTACCTAGTTGGGTTTGGGTGGGGCTACTTTTCTGTTGCTTGCGATTCTGGGGCCACGCGAGCAGGGTTCCCTGACCGAGCTTGCGAGGTGAGGGGGCTCGTGGGGAGCATGGGGATGCGGACGCCGCGTTCGTTGGCGACTTCGACGGCGCGGTCGTAGCCGGCGTCGACGTGGCGGATGACGCCCATGCCGGGGTCGTTGGTCAGGAGCCGTTCGAGCTTCTCCGCGGCGAGGTCGGTTCCGTCGGCGACGGAAACCTGCCCGGCGTGCAGGGACCGGCCGATACCGACGCCGCCGCCGTGGTGGATCGAGACCCAGGTAGCGCCGGAGGAGGTGTTCAGCAAGGCGTTCAGCAACGGCCAGTCAGCAATCGCGTCCGAGCCGTCGGCCATGGCCTCAGTCTCCCGGTACGGGGACGCAACCGAGCCGGAGTCAAGGTGGTCACGACCGATCACGATCGGGGCCTTGACCTTGCCCTCCTTCACCAGCTGGTTGAACAACAGGCCGGCCTTGGCGCGTTCGCCGTACCCGAGCCAGCAAATACGCGCCGGCAGCCCTTCGAATTCCACACGGTCCGCCGCGGCGTCCAGCCACTTGTGCAGGTGCGTGTTCTCCGGGAAGAGCTCCTTGATCGCTGCATCGGTCACGGCGATGTCTTCCGGGTCCCCGGACAGGGCAACCCAGCGGAACGGGCCCAGGCCCTCGCAGAACAACGGACGGATATACGCCGGAACGAAACCGGGGAACTCAAACGCCCGGTCGTAGCCGCCCTTGCGTGCCTCATCACGGATCGAGTTGCCGTAATCGAAGACCTCAGCCCCGGCGTCCTGGAATTCCACCATCGCCTGGACCTGACGGGCCATGGAGGCCTGGGCCTTCTTGGTGAAGCCTTCCGGATCCGCAGCAGCCTCGGTGTGCCACTCCGCCACGGTAATGCCCTCCGGCAGATAGCTCAAGGGGTCGTGCGCGGAGGTCTGGTCGGTGACCACATCAAAGGTCACTTCCCCGGCCTTGTGGCGGGCCAGCAGTTCCGGGAAGACTTCCGCGGCGTTGCCCACATAGCCCACGGACCAGCCACGGCGCTCGTCCTTGGCGGCCTGGACCTTCGCGATCGCGGCATCCAGATCCGTTTCGACCTCGTCCAGGTACCGCTTGCCCGCACGGCGGCGCAGGCGGGTCTCGTCCACGTCCACGATCAGGCAGGCGCCGTCGTTCAGGGTTACAGCCAGCGGCTGGGCACCGCCCATGCCACCACAGCCACCGGTCAACGTCAGCGTCCCAGCGAGGGGGCCTTCAGTGGAACCAGCAGCGGCGGGGGCCGGGTGGCGTCCCTCCGCAGCGAGCTTATTCCCGACGGCGGCGAACGTCTCGTACGTGCCCTGCAGGATGCCCTGCGTGCCGATGTAAATCCAGGACCCGGCCGTCATCTGCCCATACATCATCAGGCCCTCGGCCTCCAAGCGACGGAACTCCGGCCACGTCGCCCAGTCCCCCACCAGGTTCGAGTTCGCCAACAGGACGCGCGGAGCCCACTCATGGGTGCGGAACACACCCACCGGCTTGCCCGACTGCACCAGCAGCGTCTCGTCCTTCTCCATCGTCTCCAGGGTCCGGGTGATCGCATCAAACGCAGCCCAGGACCGCACAGCACGGCCCGTGCCACCGTAAACCACCAAATCATCAGGACGCTCAGCGACCTCAGGATCCAGGTTGTTCATCAACATACGCAACGGCGCCTCAGTCTGCCACGACTTGGCAGTAAGCTCAGTACCCCGCGCGGCCTTAACCGGACGGGCACCAGTAGTGAAATCGGCAGTCATTCTTTACTCCTAAAAATCCTGCAAGACAGCGCAACCACGGGGGCGGCGTGTTTAGCCCAGGTTCTTGCTCTTGAGCCATTCCTTGGCAATCTGTCCCATATCCTCAAATTTGGCAGTCCTGCCGTTCATCTCAATAAGGTCCTCGGTGGATAATGCCGCCGAAACCTTGTCAAGCACACTCTTGACGGTGTCTGAGGACTTCTTCTCGTTAATGATGGGAAAGACGTTCTGGGCCACGAAGAGGTTCTTCGGGTCCTCGAGGGTGACCAGATGATTCTCAGCTATTGCCGGGTCCGTGCTGAAGAGATCAGCTGCCTGGACCTGACCGGAAAGGAGCGCGTTTAGCGTGAGTGGACCACCGGCGTCGAGCGCTGAGAAGTCCTGGAAGTCCAATCCATAGACCGATTTCAGCCCCGCCACACCGTTCACACGAGTCTTCCACTCCGGTGGGCCGCCCAGGACGAGCTCCTTGGCTACAGGTTGCAGATCCTCGATGGTCTTCAGATTGTACTTGTCAGCAGTTTCCTTCTTCACTGCCAGGACGTCGTTGTCCTGTGCTTTGGACGCCGTCAACTGGGTCAGTCCCGACGGTATTTTGGTGCCCAGCTCCTTGATGACGTCGTCAGGTGAGGAGGCCTTGGTGGTGGGATCCAGGTATTGCAGAAGTGATCCGCTGTATTCCGGCATCAGGTCAATGGAACCGTCCTTCAGAGCCGGCACAGTCACTTCGCGGCTGCCAATGCTGGGCTTTTCGGTGACATTGACGCCCTTGGCTTTGAGGGCCTCGGCGTAGATCTTGGCGATCAACTGGCTTTCGGGGAAGTCAGCCGAACCGACAATGATGCTGTCGCCGGAGCCTCCTGCTGCCGCAGTGTTGGATGCGCTCATGGGGTCCCCGCCGCCGCAGGCACTCAAGGTGATGGCCGCAACGGCGGCTAAGGTGAAACCGGTCAAGTACTTCTTCATATCAACTCTCCTGAAATGGCGCTTACAAGGCATGCAGCAGCCAGGTGGGGGTGGGTGGAGGTGAAACTTGTGCGCCGGAAGCAGCGCCGGGTGTTGGTTAGACCGTGACGGGGGTCTTCACGGGTTCGGCTACTGGAACCGACTTGATGGTTCGCCGTGTCAGTCCGGGTGAGACAACGCGACGGGTGATGAAAGCGAGAAGCTGGTCGAAGAACAGGGCCAGCAAAGCTACGAGGACAGCGCCGGCGACCATTTGGCTGTAGTCATTTTGGGCCTTGCCGTCGATCAGGAGACGGCCCAGGCCGCCAAGCGAAATGTACGCTGCGATGGTCGCCGTCGAGATAATCTGCAGCAGGGCGCTGCGGACACCGGACAAAACCAGCGGAAGCGAGCACGGCAGCTGGACATCCGTGAGGATCTTCATGGTGCGGAAGCCCATGCCCTTTGCGGCGTCGACGGCGGCAGCATCCACTGCGCGAACGCCGGCGTAGGTGTTGGTCAGGATAGGCGGCACCGCAAGGAGTACCAGCACGATGAGGCTTGGCAGGATGTAGCCCATCCTCGATGGGAACGCTGGTGAAATAAGCAGGACCAGCAGGATCAGCAGGCCAACGCTCGGCAGGGCACGCAGCGCGTTCGCCAGGCCGGCGATCATGAACACGCCCTTGCCGGTTACGCCGATGTAGATGCCCAGTGGTATGGCGATAACGGCAGCGATGGCCAGGGCGATCAGGGAGTACAGGAGGTGCTCGCCGATCAAGGTCGGGATGCCGTCTGCGCCGCTCCAGTGCTTGGGGTCGAACAAGTAGTTCACGATGCCACCACCTTGGGGGTCCACGGTGTCAGCCACCGGTTGAGAAGGATGATCAGCCCGTCCAGGATCATGGCCAGAACCACGCAGAGCACGATGCCGGCGATGATCGGCGTGAAGAAGCGGAGCTGGAAGCCCTGCGTGAACAGGGAGCCAAGCTGCGGGATACCCAACAGCGCGGCAACGGAGACCAGGCTGACGTTGGACACAGCGGCTACGCGAAGGCCTGCGGAGATGACGGGAACGCCCACCGGCAGCTCAACCTTCAACAGGCTCTGGTAACCGCGGTATCCCATGGCCTTGGCAGCTTGGATGGTGTCTTCAGGGACGGAATCCAGGGCATCTGCGACGACTCGCACCAGGAGCGCCACCGTGTAGATGGTCAGCGCGGCCACGATGTTCAGCGGGTCCAGGATCTTGGTGCCGAGGACGAGTGGCAGGAGCACGAAGAGTGCCAGGGAGGGAACGGTGTAGAGGAGCCCTGCGATGCCCACCAGCAGCGGATAGATCCGACGACTCCGGTGCGCCCACCAGCCCAGCGGCAAGGCGATCAGCAGACCAAGGACCAAGGGGATGACGGCCAGCAGGACGTGCCAGCCGAGCAGGAAAACGATGTTGTCGAACTGGCGGCCCAGCCACTCAAAGTTCATCGGGCCGTCTCCAGGTGTGGTTCAGCTTCGATGGCCTTGACGACGTCGGTGGCCGTCACGGTTCCGATCAGCTCGCCGTGCTCGTTGACGACGACACCGCGGCGGCTGGGCGAGGACAGTGCGGCGTCCAGCAATTGGCGCATCGTTCCCGAGGCAGCTGCCGGGATACCGCTGAGGTTCAGGTTTTCACGCTTGAGCTCACCGTTCAGGAGCTCCGGCTGGGCCCATCCGAGAGGCTTCCGACCGCCGTCGACTACCAATACCCAAGCACCCGACGCCTTGGCGCGGGCCTCTTCTCCGGAAGCACCGAGCTGGACCACAGCTTCTTCACCGATAGCCACACTGCCTGCGGTCTTCGTGAAGCCGAGGGAGCGATAACCGCGGTCACGGCCCACGAAGTCAGCCACGAACTCATCGGCCGGCGAGGTGAGAAGCTCCGACGGCGTTGCCATCTGGGCGAGCTTGCCGCCGACGCGCATCACGGCCACCTGGTCGCCGAGCTTGAGGGCTTCGTCGATGTCGTGGGTGACCATGATGATGGTCTTGCCGATCTCACGCTGGAGGCGGAGGAACTCCTCCTGGAGCTGCCCGCGCACCACAGGATCCACGGCACTGAAAGGCTCGTCCATCAGCATGAACGCCGGGTCAGATGCCAGTGCACGGGCTACGCCCACGCGCTGCTGCTGGCCACCGGAAAGCTGCCAGGGGTAACGCTTGGCGAAGCTCGCGGGCAAACCCACGCGCTCCATGAGTTCCAGGGCCTTGGTGCGCGCCTTCTGGCGGCTCTCGCCCAGGAGGACGGGCATGGTGGAGACGTTGTCCACGATGGTCTTGTGCGGGAAGAGCCCTGCGTGCTGGATGACGTAGCCAATCCGGCGGCGGAGCAACGCTGCGTCCATGCCGGACGTGGGCTGGTCATCCAGGTAGATGGTGCCGCTGGTGGGTTCAATGAGGCGGTTGATCATCCTCAGCGAGGTGGTCTTGCCGCAGCCGGACGGGCCCACCAGGATGGTCAGCTTTCCGGTCGGGGCCTCCAGGTTGAGGCCATCGACGGCGACAGTACCGTCAGGGTACGCCTTGGTGACATTTTCAAATTTGATCATTTCTCTTCCATGCTTTCCTGGGGCACTTCATGGTTTCCGTCGGGTTCCACGAGGATGTTGTCCGCTACCTTCACCAGTTCCTCGCCAAATGTCTTGGCCTTCGCCTCGTCCAAGCGGTAACTGGGAACGACGATGCTGAGGGCTGCCACGGTTCGGCCACCGATCACGATGGGCGCGGCAACCGCAGTGATGTCGTCTTCAACGCCGCTCCGCACGATGGCGTAACCGCGGCCATTCTGTCCGCCAGTGAGGACTTTGCCAGCGGCGGACCCTTCCAAGGGAATGCTCCTGCCGACCCAACTGGTGTGCCGGACAGAGCGGGTACCTTCGACGATGGCAATGTAGATCCCGGTTTCCCCAGGACCGGGAATGCTCAAATAGCAGGACTCGCCGGTTTCCGCGACGAGCCGCTTCATGTGCGGTGTGCAGAGCGACACCAGGGATTCCTGTCCCAAGGCGAGGGCTCCCAGCTGGATGACACTGGCTCCCGGACGAAAATTACCGCCCGGATCGCGTGTCACAAAGCCGCTGCCTTCCAGGGTGCGAAGGAGGCGGAGCGCGGTGCTGGCAGAAAGGTCAACCACCCGCGCCGCGTCACTCAGGCTGATGGAGCCATCAGTGCAGACTGCGCTAAGGAGAGCCAACGCCCTTTCGACTGTGCGGGTGGAGGAATCTGCTGCCACTGCCTGACCTGCTTTCAAGTGGTCTAAATCACCATGTCTTGCCACTAAGTAAAAATCAATTTTCATCGAATGGCAAGGGTTCGCTGCAGATTACTTGACATTCCGGGATTTGAGACGTGGCTTGCTCCTTTAAGGCACTCGCATGTTTCGGGCCTGTTAATAGTTGCGCGAGCCCTTGCCATGTGGTGGCATCTGGTTTTTACTTGGTGGCAGTCTTCATCAATCGGAGGAACACGTGGAAACCGTCAATCAGCTCCTTGCCTCAATACAGGATGTGGGCCGCGATGCGGTGCGCGGAGGCTACTCCAGGGCCGTCTACTCAACGCCCGAACTCGATCTCAGGCAGTGGTTCATCGAGCAAGCCAAACAACGCGGCCTTGACGTCGAGACAGATCGCAACGGCATCATCTGGGCCTGGTGGGGAGAGCCACAGGATGGCGCCCTCGTTACCGGAAGCCACCTCGATTCCGTCCCCGGTGGGGGCGCCTTCGATGGACCCCTCGGTGTCGCTTCCGCGCTCGCCGCCGTCGATCTCCTCAAATCCCGCGGAGTTCAGCCGCCGCGTTCTTTGGCCATCACGGTCTTCCCGGAAGAAGAAGGGTCGCGCTTTGGCGTGGCCTGCTTGGGTTCCCGGCTCCTCACCGGCGCCATTGACGTGAACAAGGCACTGAACTTGCGTGACGCCGACGGAAACACCTTCGCCGACATCGCCCGGGACAATGGTCTCGACCCCCGGCACGTTGGCCCTGATTCCAAGGCCTTAGCGCGGATCGGCGATTTCGTTGAATTGCACGTGGAACAAGGCAAGGGGCTGGGACAAGACGGACCGGCTATCGCCGTCGGAAGTTCGATCCTGGGTCACGGACGCTGGAAGATCAGCGTCAGTGGCCAAGGAAACCATGCGGGTACCACTCTCATGGCTGACCGGGCCGACCCGATGGTTGCTGCCGCCCGGATCGTCCTCGCTGTCCGCGACACCGCCGCCAAGCAACCGGATGCCCGCGCCACGGTCGGCCGCTTGTCTCCAGTCCCGGGTGGCACCAACGTGATCGCCTCGCGCGTCGATCTGTGGCTTGATGCCCGCCACCCCGACGACGCCGTGACCGCCCACCTCATCGAAGCCATCTACAGTACGGCGCAGGAAGTCGCCGCAGCCGAAGGGTGCACCGCAATCCTCACGGAAGAGTCCTACAGCGGCACCGTCCACTTTGACCCGGGGCTGAGTCAACGCATCGGCGGGCTCGTGCCCGGGGCTCCTGTGCTGGCAACCGGCGCGGGGCACGACGCCGGCGTCTTGGCCGGATATGTCCCGTCGGCCATGCTCTTTGTCCGCAACCCCAGCGGGATCTCACACTCACCCGAAGAATATGTGGCCGACGAAGACGCATCGGCAGGCACCGTTGCCCTCGCGGATGTTCTGGAGGGACTCCTGTGAACGCGTTTTGGTGCGAAACGGCCATCATCAAAACAGACACTACTGCGCTGGCGGCTGCCGCTGGAGTGCGGATCGAAACGCACAGCGGCCGGATCTCCAGCATTACAACTGAGACTGAACCACAACCCGATGACACGAGGCTGACCGGGATCACCTTCCCGGCGGCTGCCAACGCCCACTCCCACGCCTTCCACCGAGTCCTGCGCGGACGAACCCATGATGGCCGCGGAGATTTCTGGGTGTGGCGGGAGCAGATGTACCGGAGCGCGTCGGAGCTGACGCCGGAGAAATACGAGAAGCTCGCCACTGCGGTCTTTGCTGAAATGGTGGTTACTGGCTTCAGCAGCGTGGCCGAATTCCACTACGTCCACCACCAACCCGACGGCGCGCCCTACGCGGAACCCCATGCCATGGAGCTGGCGCTGGCCAGGGCGGCAATGTCCGCCGGGATCCGTCTCACCCTCCTGGATACCTTGTATCTGGCCGGAGGAATCGGGACGCCCCTCAACCCGGAACAGGCAAGGTTCGGGGATGCGGACGTGCACGCCTGGCTCGATCGATTGAGCTCCCTCCGGGCAGTCATTGCCGAGCAATTTCCCCAGGAACTTGTCAGCGTCGGAGCTGCCCTTCACTCCGTCCGGGCCGTGCCCGAAGAGGATCTGAAAGTTGTGGCCAGGCAGCTCCCGGCAGACATTCCCCTTCACATCCACCTCAGTGAACAGCCTGCCGAGAACCAAGCCTGCCTGGAGGCGTACGGCACCACGCCGGCGGGCCTTTTGGAACGCCACGGCCTCCTCTCGAACAGGCTCTCCACTGTCCACTCCACGCATCTGACGCAGGAAGACATCGCCCTGCTCGGAAATGCCGGCGCCACTGTGGTGATGTGCCCCAGCACGGAAGCCGACCTCGCAGACGGAATAGGTCCCGCGCGTCAGCTTGCCGACGCCGGAGCAGCCATTGCACTGGGCACGGACCAGCACGCAGTGATCGATCCCTGGACTGAAATGCGCATGTTGGAACACGGGGAACGGTTGGGCACAGGCCAGCGGGGCAGATTCTCACCGCAGGAACTTCTGCGGGCCGCCACGGAGGGAGCAGCCCGGTCCATGGCTACGCCGATTGCCCCGTCCGCTCTTGAGGTCGGCGCCGTGTGCGATCTCATGGTTATTGATTCGGCGTCCACCCGCACCGCCGGGTCCCGTCCTTTGCAGATGGCATTCAGCGCAACAGCCAGCGACGTCACCGAGGTCATCATTGCTGGAGAACTGGTGGCCTCGCACGGCGTCCACGCACGGCTCGGCAAGCCGGGCAGCCTTCTGGCGGAGGCACTGAAGGAGCTCTCCTAGCGTCGCGCCTTTACTCTCGTAAGCGGCCGACGGCGCCAGGTGCGTTTGACTCCCGAGGCACCTGCCGCCGTCGTGCTTTGCGTTCAAGTAGTGGCGCCAAACGCGCACTTTCTTGCCCTCCCCAGTCACCTCATGAGCCTTCAGCCCGCTCCCACCCACCAATCAGGATCGGTGCGTTCATTTAATGAATGGGCGTCATCTGAATCGCCTTGACTGGAACTTGGTGGATGGGGCGTGCCACACTGTGTAGCGCGTGTGCACCGGCGTCCCCGTCGGAACAGCCGACGACGTCCGCACCGTGAATCCCACACCACCATTCCCAAGGGAGACCCATGTCCAATCCCAGCACAGTAGGCGTGCCCCCAGTGTCCAGGAAAGTGATCGGCCTGGCCGTCGCTGGAGCGGTGGGCGGCTTCCTGTTCGGCTTCGATTCTTCCGTGGTTAACGGTGCCGTGGATGCCATGAAGGACGAATTCCTGATGAGCGAGGCCGTCACTGGTTTTGCCGTCGCCGTCGCCTTGCTCGGATGCGCGCTGGGAGCCTATCTGGCTGGCAAGGTCGCCGACCGTTACGGCCGCATTCCGGCGATGAAGATCGGTGCCCTCCTGTTCCTGGTGAGCTCCATAGGTACAGGGCTGGCGTTTGGTGTGTGGGACCTAATTTTCTGGCGCTTGGTTGGGGGCTTGGGCATCGGCCTTGCTTCAGTCATCGCACCGGCCTACATTTCCGAGATTTCCCCGCGGCACGTGCGTGGCCGTTTGGCGTCGCTTCAGCAGCTCGCCATCACTACCGGTATTTTTGCTGCACTGCTGTCCGACGCCGTCCTGGCCAACTCCGCCGGCAGCGCGGGCAGCACGTTCTGGCTCGGGATGGAAGCCTGGCGCTGGATGTTCATCGCGTGCGCCGTGCCGGCCGCCGTGTATGGCTGGATCGCGTTCCGCTTGCCCGAGTCGCCACACTTCCTGGTGCTCAACGGCAGGGAAGACCAAGCTCGAAAAATCTTCGATACCCTCATCCCCAACGACGATACGGAACGGCACATCCGCGATATCCGCGAATCCATCCAGCAGGACCAACTGTCCACCAAGAAGGGCTCGCTGCGGGGCAAGACATTCGGCCTGCAGGCAGTGGTCTGGATCGGCATCATCCTGTCGGTGCTTCAGCAATTCGTTGGCATCAACGTGATCTTCTATTACTCCACCACGCTGTGGAAAGCGGTCGGATTCCAGGAGAAGGACTCCCTGACCATCTCGGTCGCCACGTCCGTCACGAACATTCTGGTGACTCTGGTAGCCATAGCACTGGTGGACCGCATTGGCCGCCGCCCCATCCTGCTGACCGGCTCCATCGGCATGGCTGTCTCGCTCGGCGTCATGGCGTTGGCCTTTTCCTCCGCTGTCGGCTCGGGCTCCGAGATCAGCCTCCCCGGCGCTTGGGGCCCGGTTGCCCTCGTGGCGGCGAACGTCTTCGTGATCAGTTTCGGTGCTTCCTGGGGGCCGCTCGTGTGGGTGCTGCTTGGCGAGATCTTCCCGTCCCGAATCCGAGCCCGCGCGCTCGGACTGGCGGCGGCCGCGCAATGGATCGCCAACTTTGCCATCACCCTCAGCTTCCCCATCATGGCGGCGGGTTCGCTGCCACTGACGTACGCCTTGTACGCGGCGTTCGCTGCGGCGTCGTTCTTCTTTGTGATGTTCAAGGTTCCCGAGACGAACGGTATGTCGCTGGAGCAGGCCGAGACGCTCTTCGTTCCCAAGGGCGCACCGGTGGCGCCGCTGCCGGTCCCGTCCAACGACCCCAAGTAGCGCGAAAAAGCCCGACGGATTCCGTCGGGCTTTTTGTGTTTAAGGGGACGGCTACACGAGGTGCGGCTCGTGCGACCTCAGGTACCCGCGGCCTCCGAAGGCGATGAGAATCGCGATCACCATGGCAACAGCACCGGCAAAGAAGGGCACCTGCGGCCCAAAGTGCTCGCCCAGCTGGGCGGCGGCGAACGGAGCCAGCGCACCACCCATCCACCGCACAAAGTTGTAGCCGGCGGATGCGATGGGTCGCGGAGAATCGGAGACGCCCATGGCCAGTTCGGTGTAAATCGTATTGTTGATGCCCAGCAGGGCACCTGCCGCGATGACAAGCACGACGACGGTAGTCACCGAGTGCCCGGCAGCAAGTCCCAGCCCAAGGAGGTCGAGCATCAGTGCGGCCAAGGTGCCGGTCAGGACCTTTACAGCACCGAAACGCTTCTGCAGCACGGGAGCTACGAACACCGAGAACACGGCGACGGCAACTCCCCAACCGAAGAACACTCCCCCGATGCCGTATGCGTCCATTCCGAGGATGAACGGCGTGAAGGCGAGGATGGTGAAGAAGCCGTAGTTGTAGAACAGGGCGCTTGCCGCCGTCGTACTGAGGCCCTTGTGTCCCAGCGCAAGGAGCGGATCCCGCAGACGTGACTTCCTGGCGGGAGCGGGCGTCTTGGGAAGCAAAGCCAGCAGTGCAATGAAAGCGGCAGCCATGAGGACCGCGGTTCCAAAGAACGGTGCCCGCCACTGCCAGCCGCCCAACAATGCCCCAAGAAGCGGGCCCAGCGAGATACCCAGGCCGAGCGCCGCTTCGTAAAGAATGATGGCCGTTCCGGTACCACCACTGGCCACACCGACGATCACGGCCAGGGCGGTCGCGACAAAGAGGGCGTTACCCAACCCCCAACCAGCACGGAAACCCACCAACTGCTCAACACTGCCGGACAAGCCGGACAACGATGCGAACACCACGATCACGGCCAGCCCGATCAGTAGCGTCTTCTTGCCGCCGATGCGCGAGGACACGAAGCCGCTGATCAGCATAGCGATCGCCGTCACCAGGAAGTAACTCGTGAAGAGCAAGGAAACTTCGCTGGTGGACGCGTCCAGGTTCTTGGCGATTGCCGGCAGAATCGGGTCCACGAGTCCGATGCCCATGAACGCGAATACGGCTGCGAGCGCGGTGGCCCACACGGCCTTCGGCTGTTTGAGGAATGAAGCCTTTTCAGCTTCGAGGGTGGTTTCGGTAGTTGTCTCGGCGCTTTTTGAAGCGTCAGCCAGTTGGCGTGACATTCAAGGGCTCCTTGTCGGTGCGTTTGGTTCTGGTTAGTTCTGGAATGAGCTGTTGAGCTTGCTGATGATGGGGAGCGCCGCGGCGAGTTGCTCGATTTCATCGCCGCTCAGTTCCTGGAGCAATTCAGCCACCATCGCGTTTCGGCGCTGGTTGGCAGATTCGACGGCGGCGGTCCCGGCTTTAGTGATAACCACTTGGACTGCGCGGGAGTCGTTGGCATCAGGCTGCCGGCTGACGAGGCCTGAGCGTTCGAGTTTGATGATCTGCTCCGTCGCGCTGGGGACCTTGATCCCCAGGTTCTTGGCGATGTCTCCCACGCGGAGTCCGCCGTCGGAAATCATCGAGAGCAGGCTGAGCTGCGCTGCGGTGAGTTCACCTTCCGGATCCAGGCGGCGGAACATGTACACGCCCAGACGCAGTGATTCGCGGAATTGCTGCGCTATATGGAGAAGCCGGGGGTCGGAAGCCGAAGTGCTCGTCATATTTAGGTAGCCTAATAGTTAGGTGACCTAAGAGTCAAGCGTAAGCGGGTCAAAGCTTCAGCTTCATGCCCTCATGGCTAGCGACAAAACCCAATCGCTCATAGAAACGATGTGCAGCCGCGCGGGACTTGTCAGTGGTCAGCTGGACCAGGGAGCATCCCCGCGCCCGCGCCTGATCGATCGCCCACTGGACCATGAGCGCGCCCACCCCCTGCCCGCGGAGCGCATCGTCCACACGGACCGCCTCGATCTGGGCACGCAACGATCCCCTGCGCGACAGGCCTGGCAGATAGCTGAGCTGGAAAGTAGCAACGACCTCCCCGCCGAGTTCGCCCACCACCAAAAGGTGGGCGGGGTCGCCGTCGATCATTTCAAAAGCACGCTCGTACGGAGCAAGGTCGTCCAGATTTTCGCGGGTAGCGCCCAACTGGTCATCTACCAGCAACGCAAGGATTCGCGGCAAATCAGCCTTGGTAGCGCGTCGAAGACTAAAGGTTCCGGAGTCGACGTCGGCAGTCATCAAAGCGGGCGCGGCGGCAGGGTCTGTGGTCACCATCCCAGCATGCCACTTCATTCAGAACTCAGTATTGCTAAGTACCGGTACCTAGTTCTACTATGTAGTGGTAGCTAGTAATACTGAGTAGTGAAGGAGGTGTCCGATGGGCAAGCAGATGACGGAGATGCTCAAAGGCACATTGGAGGGCATTGTGCTGGCCCTCCTGACCGGAAAGGCAGCGTACGGATACGAGATCACCACACTGCTCCGGGAGCAGGGCTTCACCGAGATCGCTGAGGGCACTGTGTACGCGCTGCTCGTCAGGATCGAACAAAAGGGGCTGGTGGACGTCGAAAAGCGCCCGTCCGAAAAGGGACCACCCCGCAAGGTGTACACGCTCAACGCGCAGGGCAAAAACGAACTGGACGAATTCTGGAACACCTGGAGCTTCTTGTCCGAACGGCTTGAAGAGCTCCGCAAGGAAGGAAACTGACATGGCAGCAAAATGGATCGAACTGGTGACCGGTTCGCTCGAGCAGAAGAAGCAGTACAAGCAGGCCAAGGCTCGGCTGGATGCCCTGCCTGAGCCCTACCTCACGGTGGCCACGGCGTTCAATCGGTACCTCATGTACTACGGCGGGGTTACCGAAGGGGACACCATGGTGCAGATGTTCACGGACCTCGCAGACCTGTGGGAACGTGCCGCCATCGACGGAACGCCGGTGAGCGGGATCGTGGGCGAAGATCCGATCGAATTCGCGGAGGCCTTTGCCCAGGCCTACGGCGGGAAGCGCTGGATTGATAAGGAACGCGAGCGCCTCACGAAGGCTGTCGATAAAGCTAAGGAGGCTGAATCATGACCGCAACGGCAATCCGGGTAGAGGGCATCGAGAAGTCGTACAAGGATCTCCATGTTCTGCGCGGGGTGGATTTTGAGGTAGCGGCCGGCAGCATTTTCGCCCTCCTCGGCTCCAACGGAGCGGGCAAGACCACCATGGTGAAGATCCTGTCCACCCTGCTGAAAGCGGACGCGGGCGCTGCCGCCGTCGAGGGTTTTGACGTTGCCACCGAATCGCTTCAGGTGAGGCAGTCCATCAGCCTGACCGGGCAGTTCGCGGCAGTGGACGAGGTGCTGTCCGGCAAGGAGAACCTGATCCTGGTAGCGAAACTGCGACACCTGAAAAACCCAGGCATGATCGCCGACGAGTTGCTGGCTCAGTTCAGCCTCACTGAGGCAGGATCCCGCAAGGTGTCGACATACTCCGGCGGCATGCGTCGCCGCCTGGACATCGCCATGAGCCTGATCGGCAACCCGAAGGTGATCTTCCTGGACGAACCGACCACCGGCCTTGACCCGGAAGCCCGCCTGGAGGTGTGGAATATCGTCAAGAACCTCGCGAACCAAGGGACCACGGTCCTGCTCACCACCCAGTATCTGGATGAAGCTGAGCAACTCGCGGATCGGATTGCGATCCTTCATGAAGGACGCATTATTGCGAACGGCACCCTGGCCGAGCTCAAGCAACTGCTGCCGCCAGCCAAGATCGAGTATGTCGAGAAGCAGCCGAGCCTGGAGGACATCTTCCTGGCCTTGGTTGGCACTGGTAACAACGAGTCAGTAAAGGACAGGTCATGAGCACCCACTTCTTCGCCGACACGTCCGTGCTGCTGGGCCGCTCAATGCGGCACATCTTCCGCAGCGTGGACACCATCATCACCACAGCGATCACTCCAATCGCCCTCATGTTGTTGTTCGTTTACGTGTTCGGCGGCGCGATCAGGACTGATACGGACAACTACGTGAACTACCTCTTGCCGGGCATCATGCTGATCGCCATCGCGTCCGGCATTGCATATACGGCAGTCCGGTTGTTCACGGACATGCAGAGCGGCATCTTCGAGCGCTTCCAGTCCATGCCGATCGCACGCTCTTCGGTTCTGTGGGCCCACGTTCTGACTTCACTGGTAGCCAACGGGCTCTCGCTGGTGATCATCGTGGCCGTAGCCCTCCTCATGGGCTTCCGGACTTCGGCAAGCGTGCTGGACTGGCTGGCCGTTGCAGGAATCCTGGCGCTCTTCACCTTGGCACTCACGTGGATCGCCATCATTGCCGGCCTCTCGGCGAAGTCTGTGGATGGCGCCGGCGGATTCTCCTACCCGCTGATCTTCCTGCCATTCATCAGCTCGGCCTTTGTCCCCACGGAGACCATGCCCGGACCAGTCCGCTGGTTCGCCGAGAACCAGCCCGTCACGTCCATCGTGAACACCATCCAGGATCTGTTCGCACAGCGCCCCGTTGGCGGCGACATCTGGGTTGCACTGGCCTGGTGCCTGGGGATCCTCGTGCTCGCCTACGCTTTCGCGGCGGCAGCGTATCGGCGGCAGATCGCCTAAGGACTTGGCGTTTGAACCAGGCCTAAGCTCCCCCGTTTTCCACAGGGGAGCTTTCGCCGTGAGAGCCGATTAGCCATTGGTCAGACATTAGCTATAGCTTTATCGAAACAGATTTGTAACGGCCGTCACCATTTTGGTGGGCTCTTCGAAGGGTTCTTGAACTAATGTCCGATCAGACAACACAGGCGCAGACCGGCGTCTCCAGCAGGGACAGCGAGCCCCACCTGTCACGCTCGCTCAGCAACCGCCACATCCAGCTCCTTGCCATCGGCGGGGCCATCGGAACCGGCCTCTTCATGGGCTCGGGCAAAACCATCTCCGTGGCCGGGCCCTCCGTGATTTTCGTGTACATGATCATCGGCTTCATGCTCTTCTTCGTCATGCGCGCCATGGGCCAACTCCTGTTGTCCAACCTGAACTACAAGTCCTTCAGCGACTTCGCCGGCGACCTCCTTGGGCCGTGGGCAGGCTTCTTCACCGGCTGGACCTACTGGTTCTGCTGGGTGGTCACCGGTGTTGCGGACGTTATCGCCATTGCCGGCTATGCCAATGAGCTGTGGCCAGGCGTTCAGCTGTGGGTCCCGGGAATTGCGACCATCATCATCCTGCTCCTCCTGAACCTCCCCACCGTGAAGGCATTCGGCGAGACCGAGTTCTGGTTCGCACTCATCAAGATCGTTGCAATCGTCGCGCTGATCGTCGTTGGCCTGGTCATGATCTTCACCGGCTTCCAGTCCAACGCCGGCACCGCCAGCTTCACCAACCTCTGGAGCCATGGCGGGTTCTTCCCCAAGGAATTCATGGGCTTCGTGGCCGGCTTCCAGATCGCTGTCTTCGCATTCGTGGGCATCGAGCTGGTGGGCACCGCCGCTGCAGAAACCAAAAACCCGGAGCACAACCTGCCCCGCGCCATCAACGCCATCCCGCTGCGTGTCATGCTCTTCTACGTAGGCGCCCTCATCATCCTCATGTCCGTCACCCCGTGGACCGAGTTCAAGGCAGGACACAGCCCGTTCATCGCCATGTTCTCCCTGGCAGGCCTCGGCATGGCGGCAACCGTGGTCAATCTCGTGGTGCTCACATCGGCCATGTCTTCGGCCAACTCGGGCATCTACTCGACGTCGCGCATGGTGTTCGGCCTGGCCAACGATGGCGACGCACCCAAGGTCTTCGGCCGGCTCTCCAGCCGCAAAGTACCCCAGAACGCACTGTTCCTGTCCTGCGTCCTGCTGCTGGCCGGCGTCGTACTCCTCTACGCGGGCAAGGACGTCGGCGCGGCGTTCGACATGGTGACCACGGTGTCCGCGGTCTGCTTCATGTTCGTCTGGTCCATCATCCTTGCCAGCTACCTCGTGTACCGCAAGCGCCGTCCCGAGCAGCACGCGGCGTCGCCGTTCAAGATGCCCGGCGGCATTCCGATGGTGTGGGTTGTTTTCGCCTTCTTCGCCTTCCTGGTCTGGGCTCTCACCACGCAGCCGGACACGCTCACGGCCTTGCTGGTGACGCCTATCTGGTTCGCGATCCTTGGCATCGCTTACGCCGTGGTCCGCAAATCACCGCTGCACCAGGCGCGCGTGGCGGAATGGAAGGCGATGGCGGAAGCCGAAACGGCGGCAGCGCGCTAACCCCTCCCGACGTTCTCTCACATCCCGCGGGTTTTTGGGCGACCTTCTCTCACATCCCGCGGGGTTCGGGTAAGTTCATCGCGGCTGGGACGGATTGGTAGGAAAGCCTTCGACGTCGGCACCCAAGGCTGGGTGCCGACGTCGCGCTCTTATGTGAGAGAACGTCCGCCAAAAGGCTTCACGACGTGAGAGAACGTTCGCCAAAAGGCCGCAGGATGTGAGAGAAGAATCAAGCTTCGGCTTTGCGGTCCTCTATGAGTTTCTGGAGGGCCGGGAACAGCGGGTGCGACGGCGGAAGTTCGGTGATGCGTTCGACGGCGGCAGCCGCGTCCAGCTCGGAGAGCATGTTTGCGAGTTCCACGGCTTCGTCGTCGGATCCGTCGTCGAAACGAAGGGCGGCCGACATCGCCTCCAGCAACGCGACCGGAGTTACACCACGCTCCGCCAACTCAGCCGCTGGGCCGACAAACCGCTCGTGCCGGCCAAGCTTCCGCAGCGGTGCCCGGCCGACGCGGACCACGGTATCCGGCAAGTACGGGTTGTTGAAGCGGGACAGGATCTTCTGCACATACGCTTCCTGCTCCGCCTCCACGAATCCGTGTTTGGCCACCAGCAGTTCCTTTGTCTCTTCAAGAACAGCCCTGACCTTCGCCGCCACGGACGGATCGGCCATGGCATCGGAGATCTTCTCCAGGCCCGCCGCGTAGCCGAAGTACGCAGCAGAAGCATGCCCGGTATTCACGGTGAACAACTTGCGCTCGATGTATGGGCCAAGCTCATCCACGAACGTCGCTCCCGGAATGGCAGGGACGTGGTCACCAAACGGCGTGCGGTCGATGACCCATTCGTAGAACGTTTCCACGGTGACATCCAGGCCCTGGCCCGGATCCTGATTCGGGACAATTCGATCCACAGCGGTGTTGGCGAAGACAGCCACTGAGTCCAAATCAGCGGCGGAGTCGTCCCAAGCTGCCCGGACCTCCACGTGCAGGAGGTGCGTTGCGTTGATGGCGTTCTCGCATGCCATCACCTGCAGCGGCGGCAACGAAGGCTCCCGTGCTGCGAGCCCGCGCGCGATCACCGGTGCCACGAACTTCAGGATGTGTGGCCCCACCGCGGTGGTGACCACATCCGCCGTCGAGATTTCCTCCACAACGGCGGCTTCCTGCGTGCTCGAGTTCAGCGCGCGGAACCCGTCCACGGTTTTGACCGCGGGGTTCTCGCCAACTTCATGGACTTCGTAGCTGCTCGCAGAGGCGAGCTGGCTGATCAGCGCGTCCGCAACATCCGCGAACACCACCTCGTAGCCGGCTTCGTGCAGCAACAGCCCCACGAAGCCGCGTCCGATGTTGCCTGCCCCAAAATGGACTGCCTTCACTATGCGTTGACCTTTCCGAACAGCTCCAGTACTTCCTCAACCGTGGTCGCTTCCTCCAACTGGGCAACCTGGGCTTTGTTGGTGAAGATCTTGGCGATCGAGGACAGGATGTGGAGGTGCTCATTGTTGAGGCCAGCGACGCCGACCACGAACTTCACTTGCTTGCCGCCCCAGTCGATGCCCTCGGGGTACCGAATGATGGAAACTGCGGAGTGCCGGATGTGTTCCTTGGCATCGTTGGTGCCGTGCGGGATCGCCAGGAAGCTGCCCATGTACGTGGACACGGATTCCTCGCGTTCGTGCATGGCGTGCACGTAACTGACATCCACGGCGCCGCGGTCCAGCAGGAGCTGCCCGGCTTCGTCGATCGCGGCATCGCGGTCGTGTGCCATTCCGTTCAGCACAACGCTCTCGGGGAGCAGGACTCCTTTACCCCCGACGGCGGCGGCCGGCTCGGCGGCATGGGCACCGTGCGTGGCGGCTGCTGTTGCTTCCACAGCTCCGTCGGCGTACGCGGCGGCCGGGCCTTCGGTGTTGCTCGTCTTGACCAGCTCAACGATTTCGTCGTACTTGGGGCTGTTCATGAAGTTGTCCACCGAGTAGTGCACTGCGCTGGCTGTCCGGGGCTGTGCGCGTTCGGTGAGGTCTTCATGGGTAACGACGACGTCGTAGGAATCGCTCAGGTTGGCGATGGCCGAGTTGGTGACCTTGACCTCCGGGAAGCCGGCGGCCTTGATCTTGTTGCGCAGGACCGAGGCACCCATTGCGCTGGAGCCCATGCCGGCGTCGCAGGCGAACACGATGTTCTGAACGGGGCGGGTAAGGACGGTGCCGCTGCGATCGCTTGCCCGGTCGCCTACCAAAGCCGAAGAGACGGAGCTCTTTTTGCCCTTCATGGCTTCCATACGCGATGTGGCTTCGGACAGATCGTCCTCGCCCTTGTCCTTGGAGGTGCGCAGGATCAGTGAAGCAATCAGGAAGGAAACAGTGGCTGCCAGGACTACGGCCAGGATCACGCCGACATAACTGTCACGGGAGGTCTGGGCGATCACGGCAATGATGGATCCTGGCGCGGCAGGAGCCACGAGGCCGGAGTTGGTGATGGCCAGGGTTGCGATGCCCGTCATGCCGCCGCCGATGGCAGCGAGGATCAGGATGGGCTTCATCAGGACGTACGGGAAGTAGATCTCGTGGATGCCACCGAAGAACTGGATGATTGCGGCACCTGGAGCGGATGCCCGCGCGGCGCCACGGCCGAAGAACATGTAGGCCAGCAGGATACCGAGGCCGGGGCCGGGGTTCGCTTCGAGCAGGAACAGGATGGACTTGCCGTGATCCAGGGACTGCTGAATGCCCAGTGGGGTCAGCACACCGTGATTGATGGCGTTGTTGAGGAAGAGAACCTTTGCAGGCTCAATGAAGATGCTGGTCAGAGGAAGCAGGCCATTGTTGACCAGGAACTCGACAACGGTCCCAGCGCCTTCGGTGAACCGCTTGACAACCCATGAGAGGCCATAGAATCCACCCAAAGCCAACGCTGCGCCCCAGATACCGGCGGAGAAATTGTTCACCAGCATCTCGAAGCCCGGCCGGATCTTGCCATCCCAGAGGCGGTCAAGTTGCTTCATGGTCCATCCACCCAGCGGGCCCATGATCATGGCGCCGATGAACATTGGCGAGTCCGTACCCGCAATGACACCCATGGTGGCGATGGCGCCCACCACGCCGCCGCGGACGTCATAAACCATCCGGCCACCGGTATAGGCAATCAGGATCGGAAGCAGATACTTGACCATGGGGCCAACGATGCCCACGTTGGGAACTCCCTCGGCATTTGTGCCGAAACCGCCCAGTTCCGCGACCGGAATCCAGCCTACTTTGATGAACAGGGCCGTGATGAGGCCCCAGGCGATGAAGGCGCCAATGTTGGGCATGATCATGCCGGACAGGAATGTTCCGAACTTTTGGACGCCAACGCGCAGGCTGGTGCGGGGCTTCGCAACGGTCTCTGTTGCCATGTGAATTCCTAACGTGTGTCCCGCGGCGTCGCGGGGTCAGTCGATATAGATCGAGAGAGAACAGCCTTAGGAGCTGCTGGAAATGCGGTGAAGCCACTCAAGGAAGAGCTTCAATTCAGAGCTGGAAAGTTGGTCCGAATGCGAGGCCTGCAGTGCCGCATTCAGGGCGATTGCCGCAACAACCACGGAGGACTTACCGGAGTCCTCCGGTGCGGCGCCACGGGCGGTATCCGTGGAGACGGCGAAAATCATGGAATCCCGGGTCATCGTTGAGAGCTCGAGGTTCCTTTCTTCCACCGGTTCGGCGATGAGCATGAGCGTTACACCCACGTTGGCCGCGAGGATGCTTCGCGCCGCTTCGCGGGGCGGCACGTTGATCTGACCGGCGATGGCGGCCTTGTTCAGCATTTCTTCCAGAAGCGCTTCAGCATCGGCCACGATTGCTGGGCGGCTTTCCGGTCTGATATTGCCAAACATCACCAGATACAAGTGGGGTTGGCTCAGCCCGAACTGGACGTGGTTGTCCCACATCCGCCGGACATCTTCCAAGGGCTCCCCGGACGGAGCAAAGTCCCGTTCCCCCGCCACGTACTCTTCAAAACCGGCGGAAACGACGGCGTCGAACAGTCCTTCTTTGTCTCCAAAGTGGTGGTAGAGCGTTGGGGCCGTAACCCCGGCCAACGCTGTGATCTGGCGCGTAGAGACCGCTGACCCTTCCGAATTTGCCAACAATTCAGCAGCTGCACGGAGCAACCGAACTTTTGGCGGAAGCTGGTCATCGAAACTCATAACCGCTACCCTAGCACCTATAGCGTTGCTATATGAAGTGGCTCACAACAGAATTTTGTAGGCTAATTTCGCAGGCTCGTGGTGCCGTTGCCGGTGGGTCTGAACCAACACGCAGGAACAGAGGATTCAGTGCAGAATTTCCAAGGAGTAGGGGTAAGCCCTGGCCGCATCATTGGTTCCGTCCGCCAGATGCCCAAACCGGTGAGTGAACCGCCGTCGGGCGAGCGGTTGGCCGCAGACGTCAGTCCGGAGGACGCCGTCGCGGGCTTGAAAGCCGCAGCGCAAGCCGTCCACGACGAGCTCAAGGGGCGCGCGGACTCTGCCTCCGGCGACGGCAAGGCCGTCCTCGAGGCCACCGCGCTCATGGCTAAGGACACCATGCTCCTGAAATCCGCGGCCAAGCTCATCAACGCGGGCTCATCCGCGGAGCGGGCCATCTGGGAAGCCGGCGCTTCCGTTTCCGAAATGCTGCACAACCTGGGCGGCTACATGGCCGAACGCGCCACGGACGTGCTGGACGTGCGCGCCCGCATTGTGGCTGAGCTGCGTGGAGTCCCCGCGCCAGGCATCCCTTCTTCGGAGACGCCCTTCATCTTGCTGGCGGAGGACCTTGCCCCCGCGGATACCGCAACTCTCGACCCCGAGAAGGTGCTGGCCCTGGTGACCTCGGGCGGCGGGCCGCAGTCGCACACGGCGATCATCGCCCGCTCGCTCGGCCTTCCTGCTGTTGTCGCGGCTCATGGCGTTGATTCTGTTGTGGATGGCAGCGAGGTTTACGTAGACGGGGCCGCTGGCCTCGTGGTTGTTTCCCCCTCGGAGGAGCAGCGCTCTGCAGCAACCGCCTGGGCGGAAACGTCCGCTACGCTGGCCGCCTTCGACGGAAACGGCGCGACGGCGGACGGCCACTTGGTCCCGCTCCTCGCCAACGTGGGCGGAGCCAAGGATGCAGTGGCAGCAGCTGGCCTCGGCGCCCAGGGTGTTGGCCTGTTCCGCACCGAGTTCTGCTTCCTCGAGCGCGATACCGAACCCTCTGTCGACGAACAGGCCGCAGCGTACAAGGCTGTGTTTGATGCGTTCCCGGGCAAGAAAGTAGTGCTGCGGACCCTCGACGCCGGAGCGGACAAGCCACTCCCCTTCCTCACCGACGCCACCGAACCCAACCCTGCCCTTGGTGTCCGCGGCTACCGGACAGACTTCACCACGCCCGGTGTTTTGGAACGTCAACTCGAAGCCATTGCCCGGGCCGCTGCTGAGTCCGAGGCCGACGTCTGGGTCATGGCCCCGATGATCTCGACGGCTGCCGAAGCCGGTCGGTTCGCCTCATTGTGTGCTGCTGCCGGCATCCAAACGCCTGGCGTCATGGTGGAAGTTCCCTCGGCTGCTTTGACCGCCGCCTCCGTGCTCCGGGAAGTTGGCTTCGCTTCACTGGGCACCAACGACCTCACCCAGTACGCCATGGCCGCCGACCGCCAACTCGGGCCCCTCGCGGAACTGAACACCCCATGGCAGCCCGCCGTCCTAAGGCTCGTGCAGCTCACGGTGGAAGGTGCAGCGCAGGAAGCATCCGGCCGGGAAGGCGACAGCAGGCCGGTGGGCGTCTGTGGCGAGGCAGCCGCGGACCCGGCCCTCGCCGTCGTACTTACCGGACTCGGCGTCAGCACGCTGTCCATGACCGCGCGCTCGCTGGCCGCCGTCGGGACTGTGCTGAAGACCGTCACCCTGGAGCAGGCGCAGGAACTCGCCCGGCTGGCCCTCACCGCGCCGAGCGCTACCGAGGCCCGCGAGTGGGTCAGGGCCAAGCTCCCCGTGCTCGAAGAGCTCGGTCTTTAAGTTCCGTTACGTAATACCGCTAGGAGAAACCCATGCCCGAACGCACAGCCACCATCGCCAGTCGCTCCGGCCTGCACGCCCGGCCCGCCGCCCTGTTCGCCGAAGCGGCAGGCGAGCAGCCGGTGGAAGTCACCATTGCCATGCAGGGCGAACCCGCCGATGAAGCCCTCGACGCCGCCAGCATCCTTTCGCTCATGACGCTCGGCGCCGCTAAGGGTGACGTCGTCGTGCTGCGGGCCGAGGGCGACGGGGCCGACGCTGCCTTGGACGCGCTGGTGGCGTTGCTGGAGACGGATTTGGACGCGGAGTAGTTCTTGCGCGGCGCGTTCGGCTGCCCGATTCGATGATTCGCTGCGCATCATGCCGTGCGCACGGCACAGTGCGCAGGGAAGCAGCGAAATGGGTGACTCGGCGAGCCTCATCAGGGTAGCTTCGGGCTATGAGATGTGCCCGATTCGATGATGCGCTGCGCACTAGACGGTAGGAGTCGTCTGGTCTGCAGCGAGTCATCGAATCGGGCTCGCCCGGCCTATGGCAGCGCGGTCACCACCAAGTCTTGGTACGCCGCGCGTCCGTCGAACACGTTGAGCCCCACCCTGCCGGAGGCCAGCGCCGAGTCAGAGACGTCGATCAACTGCGCTCCATCCACAGCCACCGTGATCCTGTTGCCAACAATCGACGTGTCCAGGGCATAGCTCACCCCGTGGCTCAAGACCGCCGGAACGCTCGCGAGCACCGTAAACACGCCGTTGTTCAACGAGAACACCCGCGCCACGCGGAGATTCGGGTCCAGATTCATGTAATAGGCGCTGGATCCATCGGCGGAGGATCTGAGCAACACCGAACCCGCGCCGCCGTACCCTTTCTCCGGAGCCAGGCCACCGTTGAGCGCGTCGCCGGCAAAGGCTTCGCCGCCGAACCGCACCGTTGCCTGCACCCGCACATTGGTGAATGCGGCTGCGCTCATGGCCGTCGAGTCCTTGTCGAACGTACCCGCCAGGCCTGCGCCCGTGCCCTCCCACTTGCCGCCGGGGACCACTGAATATGTGCCAAGGTTGTGGCGAGCCGTCCCGCCCGCGGCAGGCAAAACGTTCGACGGCGGCGCGGTGGTCAGGCGGGCCGTGTCGCTGAGCTGGTGTACTTTGACGGACACCAGCCGGGCATTCCCTCCGGTGGCTGTGAAGGAGAGGCCTGTGGAGGAAGGGTTAGGGAAGATCAGCGAAGTGATGGCCGCTGTACCGTCGCCACCGAAGACTTCCACCGAGGATGCGTCCACCAGGATTCGGAGCTTCACGCGACGCTCGGAACCCACCACCGTGGAACTCCACGGTGCTGTGGAATTGTCCGCTGCGGAACCCGCGAAGTACCGGGTGAAGTCCTCCCGCCCGGCCGTGCCGCGGTCCACGGTGAGTGCGGCAGCACCGGCGTCGTATTTAACGATTGTTTCTTGAGCGGGAGTACCAGTTGAGCCGGCCCCTTTCCTCAGCCCGAACGCGAAGGAGGTGGCACCACCGGAAGAAGGAATCCCAACCTCCGCTTCGAGCTCGAAAGATCGTCCGGAAGCACCCGCAAGCGCGTTCGCGGAGCTCGGCGTCACAGTGACATCGGAGGCCTGCCAGGTTGACGTTCGCAGCGACTCTTCCTCCACAACGGGAGCCTGCGTCAGCCGGAGCCCTGCGCCGGGAACATCAGCGAGTTTGAGCTCCCGCGGGATGGACAGTTGCCCATTCCAGCGGCCTGTGGGCGGGCTGAACGCGTAGTCCCAGTTGCTCATCCAACCGATCATGATGCGCCTGCCATCGGGCGCGCCGAAGAAGCTCATTGCTGCGTAGTAGTCCCGGCCATGGTCAGCCTGCAATACCTGCGAAGCGGTGGTGTCGGGCATAAATGCTGTACCGTTCCACGCGCCCGTCACGTATTGCGCCGCGGAGCCGTTGGTAGGGCGGACCGCACCAGTACTCCACCACAGCACCCAGCGCTTGACCCCGGGCTGTCCCTCCACAGGCATTTCGAAGAAGTCCGGGCATTCCCACACGCCCCCGCGAACCCAGTCGCCGTAGCCGAAGGTGCTGGCGAACGTCCAGTGGATGAGGTCTGTGGAGGAGTAGAAGCGGATGTGGTCGCCCGCAGCCACCACCATCACCCATTTACTGGAAGCCGCATCCCAAGTGACCTTGGGATCGCGGAAGTCCCAACCGCCGTCGGGGCCACCCGGGTTTTCCACCATCGGAGCGGTCAGGACCGTCTGCCAAGTGCGTCCCTTGTCCTTGCTGTAGGCGGCGCGAACTGATTGATTTCCGTTCCACGCATCGTGGTTGAAGCTGGTGTAGTAGGCGATGAGCCCGGATCCGCCGTCGAACAGGCCGCTGGAATCGGAGGCGTCCACCACCGCCGAGCCAGACCACGACTCCCCCGCGGCCATGTGCGGGAGGGCGATGGGCAGTTGCTTCCAGTGCATCAGGTCGGTGCTGACGGCATGCGCCCAGCGTCCGCGGTCCTGGTGGAAGAGATGATATTCGCCATCGAAAAAGACCAGCCCGTTGGGGTCGGAACTGTTCCCGGAGTTCTGGCTGTAGTGGTATCCAGGCTGGTAGAGGCCGTTCATATACTGATCCACATCGTCTGCACGGACGTTCTGGAACCAGGCCGTTCCGGTAGCCAGCAGGGCGAAACCCTCTCCGGCGGAGGCCGGTACTGCGCCATTTAGCACGGGCGTGCCATTAATCAACACAGACGCTTCGCTGCCCTGGACAGTGAGCTGGACGCGGTTGAGTTGGCCGGCTTTGAAGCTTGTGGAGGGAAGGTTGCCGGAGTGCAGCAACGCCCCGGTGGCCCGGTTGTACAGCTTCGCCGTGCCCGCTCCTGGGTCGATCCTCAGTTCCACGCCGCCGCTGCCGTCGGCGCCGCTGCGGACCACCACTGAGGCGGTTGCCGGGGAGGTGACAGTCAGGTCCAAGGAGGCAACGACGTCGGACGCCACCGCCGGAATGAACCGCGCCGCTGTGCCACTCGCCGCGTAGGCGCGCAGGCCAGCGGAGTCGGGTTCCCACGAACCGGAGGCAACACGCCAACCCTGCAACGACGTCTCAAGTCCTCGAAGCGTCATGCTCTGGAACACGGCGGTTCCATTGAAGGAGCCCAGCCCGACATGGCCGGAAGCGTGGGCGGAATCCGTGGCGGTTATGACCGGCATGGCGCCGTCGGGGTCCAGGAAGTCGGTCTGCCAGTAGACGGCCAACTGGTTACCGAGCGCGGTGACCCGAAGGCGATAGACCTGGCCGACGGTGATGGCAGTGGTGAACGTCCCCAGCGTGGCGTCGTCCGAGACCCTGTACAGGCGCAAACGTCCGGCGTTCGGGTCCACCTCGGCCGCGTAACCCGAAGTACCTGAGTCGTTGGTGCGGAACAGTGCCGTCCCCACGCCATATTGTGAGGTGACTTGGATGTCTGTGGAAAAGTCGACGTCGGTTGGTGACTGCCCCGTCGCGACGGCCCGGATGTTGCTGTTCGACGGCGCGACTCCGCGGAATCCGGTGGCTGAAGCTTGCCAGCCCGTGCCCGTCAAGGCCCATCCACTCACATTCGCGTCAATAGTCCGCACGCCGGGAGCGCCGAAAGACACTGTCCCGTTGAACGCGTGCAGGCCCACCCGGCCCGATTCGTAGCGGTAGTCCGTGGCGTCAATCCTTTTGATTCCATCGACGGCCACATAGATGCGCGGGCCGTCCACATGAACATCCACGATGTAGGCCTGTCCAGTATTCAGCGCTACGGAAGCCGGAGCCACGATGTCCTGTCCGGTCGCGAGGTCGAACAACCTCACCCGGTCCAGGTTGGGGTCGATCGTCGCGGCGTAACCCGCACCGGCGTCGGGTGTTGTGCGGAAAACAAGCGCCCCCACACCGTAGGGACTCCCGGCGTCGACCGTCACCGAGGCCGTATACCGGGCGGTTCCCGCAACCACCTGCTCGCTGGTGGCCGCCGCATTCTGGCCGGAAAGCGCGACGGCGGTGTACCCGCCTTGCACAGTCCGGGTCCACGAACCGCTGATTCCGACCACATCAGGGACGGGGCTCGTGGTGCTGTTGAGGGTGACCGGCGCGGGATCGAGGGCCACCGCCGGAGCAGCGTCCCCCGTCCCGGCCAAGCCAACACCAAGGACCGTGGCCGTGAGGCCGGCAACTATTCTCTTATGCATTCAGATCGCCTTTGACCTCAGGGTGAGAGAGCGTTCGCCAAAACCTCCCCTGATGTGAGAGAAGATCGGCGGAAAACGCTCGGGATGTGAGAGAAGGATGGTTGTGCGGGCGGTGTTAGGGGAAGAGGGGGCGCGGGCCTCCCCAGGAGTCGGCCATGGTCCAGGCGTCGAAGCCCAGGAGGCTGACGTTGCCCTCAGCCGCTGTCAGAGTCACGCGCTCGCCGCCCAAAGTTGGGTAAACCCGGGCCGTGAGCGGCTTGCCATTGGCGAAAATCTCGACGGCGGACCGGTCCACCAGGACGCGCAGGCGCACGCGGCCGTCGGGCATCGGGACGGGGCCGGACTTGTCCTCCACATCCACGTCAGCGTCAAGGCTGCTTCTGGTGCGGTCGAGTCGGAGGATGCTTTTGTCCTCAAGAGAGCGGCTGAGTTCGATCACCGTCTCCTCAGCACCATCCCCCGAGCCCAAGATGCCCAGTCGCAGCACAGCACCCGGTGCCAACTGCACGTCCAGCTCAAGGTCCAACTGGTTCCCTGAGACACCGGTATCCACAGGCGTACCGCCCCCGACGAGCACCTTGCCCGGTACGCTTACGTGGTTCCGGCGGAGCTTCTCAACCTCAGGAACCGGCGCAAACTCCAGTGTTCCGTCATCGGCCAAAGTGGTGACCCGCGGCAGGCTCATCACGCCCGACCATCCTGCCTCCACCATGGCGGCATCGCTGCGGCCTTCCTGCATCCAACCGAACATGATGCGGCGGCCTGATTCATCC
Source organism: Paenarthrobacter sp. RAF54_2 (assembly GCF_052113945.1). Classification (NCBI taxonomy): domain Bacteria; kingdom Bacillati; phylum Actinomycetota; class Actinomycetes; order Micrococcales; family Micrococcaceae; genus Paenarthrobacter; species Paenarthrobacter sp. RAF54_2. The sequence continues at coordinate 121,313 of NZ_JBFRDV010000009.1, read as the reverse complement.
TCGAACGATTGAGGGGCGTAGAAGAACCGTCCACCGTAGTCGAGCCGGTGCAGGGCAGCGGGTTCGAAGGTGTCCCCCGAGTAGCGTCCAGTCCAATACAACGGGTGGCGGGTCTCGCCGTCGTCCCAGGCAGAGAAAACCAGCACATCAGGATCCTCGCCCGCCTCCACGGAAGCGAGCGGGGCAGAACCCAAAGCACCCTCACCCGCCCTGAACAGGTCCACGCATTCCCACATAGTTCCGGTCCAGTCGGTATCTGCAGGATCGCCCTGGGATGCGTCGCCAATGAACAGCGGCCCCACATAGGTCCACGAACGCAGATCCGAAGACTCGTAGAGGAACGCCGTCCCACCGCGCCCTCGGATGCCCGAGCCAACCAACTGTCGCCAGGTGGTGCCCTCGCGCCATACGCAGTGGTCCCGGTAGGCGGTGATGTCGACGCCGGCGGGAGGGGCAGCGATCACCGGGTTTTCGGGAATTTTGGTCCATGTCATGAGGTCCGCAGATCCCACGGCAACGCAGGGCAGCTCACGCTCGTCGAGTCGTCCGGAGTACACCAAGGTGGGCGTACCGCCGTCGTTCACCAACACACCGGACCAGCAACCGTCCGCATCTGCACCCGCCGACGGCTCCAAAGCAATCGGCTGGTCCGTCCAGGTGACAAGGTCCGTGCTGGTGGCGTGGCCCCACTGGATGCGATGGTGGAACGCACCCTCCGGGTTGTACTGGTAGAAGAGGTGGTAGACGCCGTTCCACTGGCTGACGCCATTGGGATCGTTGAGCCAGCCAGCCGGAGAAACAAAGTGGAATCGCGGCCGGAGGTGATCGGCTTCGGCGCGGGCAACCAGCTCGTCGCGCGGAACGGTGGCGAGCGGGTGGGTCAGTTCAGTCATGCGGAAGCCTTCTTGTCAGTCTTTTCGGTCGCCAGGGGTTCAGTCGTCGCGGGTTCAGTCGTCGCGGGTTCAGTCGTCCCAGCCGATACAGCCTCGGCCGGTTCAGTAGCCAGCGCGTGTCCGCCCGCTCCGGCCCGCGGCCGGTAGAGGTGGCAGCGCACCCAATGGCGGTTTGCGGCATCGCCCACCTGATGGCGTACAGGTTCGGAAGCGGAGCAGGCCTGGTGTGGATCGCCGTCGAAGGCGCAGCCCGTGGAAGCCATGACGGCCTGCCGCAGTTCAGCGCGGCGGACAGGATCGTAGGAACCTGCGCGTGCCGGGTCCGGAACGGCCGACACCAAGAGTTGCGTGTAGGGGTGGGCCGGGTTGGCGAGCAGGTCCAGGGACTCCCCTTCCTCCACGAGTTCGCCGGCAAACATCACAGCGGTGCGGTCGGCCAGGTAGCGTGCCGACGCGAGGTCGTGGGTGATGTAGAGCATGGAAATGCCTTGCTCGTCGCGGAGTTTCCGCATCAGATTCAGCACGCCGATCCGCACTGACACGTCCAACATGGAGGTGGGTTCATCAGCCAGGATGACCTCCGGCTCCACGGCGAGCGCACGGGCGATCGCGACGCGCTGGCGCTGCCCACCCGAGAGTTCGTGCGGGTAGGAGTTGAGCATGTCCGCCTGCAGGCCAACGGTGGTCATGAGTTCTTCAAGCCGGCGCTGCGTCTCGGGCTCCGTTCCGCCCTTCCCGTGGATGGCCAAGGACCTCCGCAGGAAGTGCTCAATCCTGTGGGCCGGATTCAGGGAACCGAACGGATCCTGGAAGACCATCTGCAGTTGTGACCGGAAGGCACGTGACGCTTGGAACCGGTCGCGCTTGAGGACGTCGACGCCGTCAACCAGGATCGCGCCGGAGCTCGGCTTTTCGAGCCGGGCAACACAGCGGGCCAGGGTGCTCTTGCCGGAACCGGACTCCCCCACGAGTGCCACGATTTCGCCGCGGCCAATGGTGAGGTCCACGCCGTGCAGGGCCCGGACGGATTGCCGGGAGAACAGGCCTCCGATGGGGAAAGACTTGCTCAAACCACGGACTTCCAAGGCTGGCGTTTCGGAAGCACCGGCGTGGCGCGCCGAACCTTCGATCGCAGGGGACAGTGACGTAGTGGACACGGCAGAGTGGCTCATCGTGCGACTCCTTCCAGGATTGCGGGATCGACCGTGGAACCACCGGCAACCGTTGACGCGCCGGGCACCGCAGCGGCGGAAGCATCAAAGGGTGCCACCAGATGGCCGGGCGCCACCTCGGTGAGGTCCGGGATGTTCCGGAACTTCACGCCGTCCGGCAGTCCTGTGAGCGGAACACGAGGACCTGTGAGCGGCGGGAACGCACCCATGAGTGCCTGGGTGTAGGGGTGACGGGGGTTGGCGTAGACGTCCTGCGCCTTGGCAGTTTCCACGATCCGGCCGCCGTACATGACAGCCATGCGGTGCGAGAGCTCCACCATGAGGGACATGTCGTGCGTAATGAAGAGGACGGAGAACCCGAGTTCGCGCTGGAGTTCCTTGATTTGGGCCATGATTTCCTGCTGCACCACAACGTCCAGTGCAGTAGTTGGCTCGTCCAGGATCAGCAGCGACGGCTTGAGGGCGACAGCCATCGCAATCACGGCCCGTTGCCGCATGCCACCGGAGAGCTGATGGGGGTAGGACTTGAGGCGGGCGGGGTCGATCCTCACGAGTTCCAGCAGATCGCCCGCCCGGCGGAGTGATTCCTTGCGCGAGTAGCCGGCGTGTGTGCTGAAGATGTCCACGATCTGCTCGCCGATGGTCAGCACCGGGTTGAGCGAATTCATGGCCGACTGGAACACCATGGCCACGTCCTGCCACCGGAAGCGCCGCAGTTCCTCCGGGCTCATGGCCAGGACGTCCTTGCCACCAAAGGAGATGCTGCCCCCGGCGATCTTGGCGGGATCCTTCAGGAGCCGCATGATCGAGTTGGCGATGGTCGACTTCCCACAGCCCGATTCACCAGCCAGCCCGAACACCTCACCGGTGCCGATGCTGAAGGAAACGCGATCGACGGCGGTGGTTGAGCGGGTATCGCCCACGTACTTTACCGTGAGGTTCTTGACGTCCAGGACGGGCTCGTGGGAGCCGAAGGAGACTTGGGAGACAGTCACTTGGCGGCGCTCCTTTCGGTGTTTGCAGGGGTCTTGGGTGTTTTGATCTTCCGCAGCCGCGGGTTCGTGACCTCGTCCACGGCGTAGTTGATAAGTGCCAGAGCGAAGGCGACTAAAGCGATGCAGACACCGGAGGGAACAAAGACCCACCAGCTTCCAGTCAGCAGGGCGCCTTCATTGCCGGCCCAGAAGAGGTTGTTGCCCCACGAGACCGTGCTGACGTCGCCCAGGCCGAGGAACTCCAGGCCAGCCTGGGCTCCGATGCCGTAGATGACGCAGGCCAGCAGCGTGCCCATGACGATCGAGGCCATGTTCGGCAGGATTTCGCGGAACATGATCCGGCCCGCCCGTTCACCGGACACCACGGCTGCGGCCACGAAGTCCTTGGAACGGATGGACAATGCCTGCGAGCGCAGCACGCGGGCCGAGCCGGCCCATCCCGTAACCACGAGGACCAGGATCACGGTGCCAAGGCCCGGTGGCAGGAAGGCGGCCAGAATGACCAGCAGCGGCAGGCCGGGAAGGAGCAGGAAGACGTTGGTCACCAAAGAGAGTGCTTCGTCGATGAACTTGCCGAAGTACGCAGAAGCCAGGCCCACCAGGATGCCGACGAACGTGGACGCGAAGCCCACAGTCAGGCCGACGAACAGGGAACTCCGCGAGCCGTGGACGGTCAGCGCCAGCACGTCCTGTCCCTTGGCGGTGGTGCCCAGCCAATGCTCTGGGGAAGGTTCCAGGGAGGCCATCCCGGTGATCCGCGAGGGGTCACCGGGGAACAGCACGGGCGCCAGCAACGCAAGTGCGATGAACACGAACATCACGGCCATGCCCAGCATGGCCTTCTTGTTGGTGAGGAGTCCGTGGACGAAGCTGCGGTTGGGCTTGCGGACAGCCGGCGTTGGAGTTGGCTGCTTCAGAAGTGCGGTTGTCATGATCAGTCCTCTAGTTGCTGCGCACGCGCGGGTCGAGGCGGACGTAGAGGATGTCCACCAGGAAGTTCGCCAGCAGCACGGCGGCGGTGATGGTCAGGAACAGGCCCTGCATGAGGGGGTAGTCCAGGCCTTGGACAGCGTTCAGGAGTTGGTAGCCCACGCCGGGATAGGCGAACACCACCTCGGTGAGCAGCGCACCTCCCACCACGAAACCCAGACCCATGCCGAAGCTCGTGACGGACGGCAGCATCGCATTCCGGGCTGCGTACCGGAGCATGATGCGGCCCGGACGCAGTCCCTTGGCCTCGGCCATGGTGATGTAGTCCTCCGAGTTCGTGGCGATCATGGTGTTGCGCATGCCCAACATCCAGCCACCAATGGACACCAGCACGATCGTCAGCGCCGGCAGCACGAGGTGCGCACCGACGTCGCCGATGAACTCCCACGTAAACCCGGGTTCCAAACCATCCGTGAACGCGTGGCGGATCGGGAACCAACCCAGCACCACGCCGAACAGGTACAGCGCACCCATCGCGAGCCAGAAGTACGGGAACGAGCCGATGAACACCAGCACCGGCGGCAGCGCCGAGTCGACTGCGCCGCCCCGCCGCCAAGCGGCAAGGATGCCCAGCAGGTTACCCACGACGGCGGCAATCACCAGCGCGGTCCCGCCCAGCAGAAGCGTCCAACCGATCTGGGAGGAGATAACCTCCGTGACCGGTGTGGGAAAACGGGAGATGGAGACGCCCATCTGGCCCGTGAAGATGTTGTGCATGTAGTCGACGTATTGCTCCCAAATGGGCCGATCGTCCACGCCAAGAAGCTTGCGCAGGGCCTCGATCTGTTCGGGCTGCATTCTGTCCTGGGAGCGGGCAAACATGCGGGAGACGGGGTCGCCGGGCATGAAGCGCGGGAGCAGGAAATTCAGGGTGATGGATGCCCAGAAGGCGATCAGGTAGAAACCCAGGCGGCGCAGGATAAAGCGCACGGTTTCCCTCCATTCGGGAATTACGGAAAGTTTGGGGGCACGCCCGGCGGACTGATCCTTCGACGACGCGAGGCGCCGCCGGGCGTGCAATGTAGTGCCGAGTTGCGGTTACTTACGCGGTTCCAGCGTGGTCAGCACCAGGACTGTGGTGGGTGACCGTACCGAGAGGGTTGCGTACGGGTTGCCCTCGGTGGGCCAGCCGGTGAAGCGGGTGTCATTGAAGGCACCCCATTCCGGGCCCGAGAACAGCGGCACCAGCGGTGCGACGTCGTTGTACTCTTCCTGGAGCTTGTTGGCGATGTCCTTCTGCTTGGACTCGTCGGCCTCTGCTGCAAAGTCGGCCAGCAGGGCATCAGCCTTGGTGTCACCGAAGCGGTGGTAGTTGTCGAACGTCTTGGTTCCCACCGGCTTCACGGTTGCCGTGCCCATGGAGGTGTTGAAGTACTTGTACGGGCTGGGGTCGTTGGCGCTCCACACGATGCCGGAATCGAAATCGCCCGTCTCGTAACCCGCAACCACGGCAGCCCAGTCCGGGGAGTCAACCTTTGCCGTGACGCCAACCTCGGCGAGGTTCTGCGAAATCACGTTGGCTACTGAAAGCCAGTCGGAAGACGATGCGCCCACGGAGATCTTGAACTCGAACGGCGAGCCGTCCTTCAGCTTGCGCTTGCCATCAGCACCCTTGGCGTAGCCGGCCTTGTCCAGCAGCTCGTTGGCTTTCTGTACATCCAGCTTGGTCCAGGTGCAGTTGTCCTTGACCTCGGAGTTCTTCCACTTCTCGTAGTTCCCGGAAAGGCCAGTGCAGTCTGCAGGCTTGGCGTAGCCGCTCATGCCGATCTTGGTGACCTGGTCGCGGTCAACGGCCATGCTCAGGGCCTTGCGAACATCAACATCGTTGAAGGGAGCCTTGGCGGTGTTGAGCTGCCAGTTGATCATGGCGCCCGTTGCCGGGAACCAGTACTGGCGATGTTCCTTGTCCTTGGAAACGAACGTCTTTTCGATGTTCGGGATGTACTGCGGGGCCCAGTCGACGTCCCCGTTCGCAGCGGCGAGGTTGGCGCCGTCGTTGCCTGCAAAAGCGAGCATCTTGATGCCGGCGATCTTCTGCTTTTCCGGCTGCCAGTAGTTGGGGTTCTTCTTGAGCACGAAGGACTGGGCCTGGAAGCTGTCCACTTCCGTGTAGGGACCGGTGCCCACGGGCTTGGCGTTGGCGTCCTTCTCCGGGTCGGCCAACGCGGACCAGATGTGCTTGGGCAGGATGCTGAGCTGTCCGACGTCGTAAAGCGCCGGCGACCATGGCTTGTTGAAGTTGAACGTGACCTTGTTGGTTCCCTCGGCGGTCACGGTGTCCAGGTACTCATAGCCACCCTTGATCTTCTTCTGAAGCTCGAACGTGTAAGCCACGTCGTCAGCCACGAAGGGCTGGCCGTCGGACCACTTCACGCCGTCACGCAACGTGAAAGTGATCGATTTGCCGTCGTCGGCTGCCTTCCACTCAGTTGCCAGCCACGGCACCGTGTCTCCCTTTGCCGGGTTGAAGATCAGCAAAGACTCGTAAATGGACTGCTGGACCATCGGGTTGACGGTGGGCGCGAACGGGTTGAAGTTCTGCACGAACGTGCCCATGTCCTCACGCGGGATGGTGAGGAAGGCGCTCGCGTTTGCCGCGGCGTCGGTGCCGGAAGTCTTGTTGACGGTTGCGGCACAGCCGGTCAGCAGCATCGCGCCCACCGCCAGTCCGGCCGCCGTGATGCGGGCAGACCTCAGGAATCGGGGTTGTGTCATGATGGTTATCTCTTTCCTATCTTCATCGTCCAAGGTGAAGGGGTGGGTAAGGGGTTTGCTCTTCGAGGTTGATTTCGCGGTCAGACCGAAGAGCGTTCTAGCAGCGGACAGTCGACCAATTGCTGGTCGGCAATGATCGGCTGTCCTGCTGTAAGAGCGGCGAGCGTCTGGACTCCCAGGGCTCCCATTTTTTGGAACGGCAGGGCAACGGTGGTCAGCTTTGGCCTCAGATAGGCCGCAATCAACTCCTGGTTGTCGAAGCCGATCACAGCGATGTCTCCGGGGATGGTCAGGCCCCGTTCTTTGATGGCGTCGTACGCGCCCATCGCCATGCGGTCATTGAGGCAGAACAGCGCGGTTGGCCTGTCCTTTTCCGGATAGCGGTCCAGGATTTCGCAGGCGGCCTCGTAGCCGCCGTCGGCCGTTGCGTATCCGGACACCACCAGCTCCGGGTCCAGCTCCAGCCCGGCTTTGGCGAGTGCTTCGCGGGCACCCTCCAAACGTCCGACTGCTGCAGGAATGACCGGGTCAAGGTTGATGATTCCGATCCGGGTGTGGCCGGCTTGAAGCAAGCGCTCGACGGCGACCCTGCCACCCGCACGCTCGTCAGGGACGATCGAGGGCAGCTTTCCGTCCGCGTCGAAGCAGTTGATCAAGACGGTTGGTACTTCGTTGGCACTCTGCGGAACATGCACGCCCCGGTGAAAGGTGGCTGCGTAGAGAAGTCCTTCCACTCGTTGTTCCAGCAGCTTTTCGATGGCGGCATCTTCCAAGCCCTTGTTGGGTCCTACGGCATCGGCCTGGTCGGAGGGCGCGATGAGCAGGAACCGACGATCAAGCCACGCTTGGTCCTGGGCTCCTTTGATGATGTCGACGGCGAACGGTGCCGTCACGATCTCGGTGACAAGCCCGTACCAATCACTGCGCTGGGATGCCAGCGCCCGTGCTCCGGCGTTCGGGCGGTAGCCCAGTGCCTGCACGGCATCGTTGATACGGGTGCGGGTTTCCTCGGAGATGCTGGCGTTTTCGCGGTTGCTCAGCACGAACGAGACTGCGGTCCGGGAGACGCCGGCGTGCTTGGCGACGTCATTCATGGTGACTCCCCGCTGCCGCACAGCTGCGGCTTTGTTGGGGGTGGTGCTTTTCGCCATTGAATGCTCCGGGTGTTGGTTCGGGTTGGTGATGCTGGGTGAGGCTTTGGTAACGCGCGTTACTGGGACCGTGTGATTTAGGTTACGCGCGTTACCTGTTTCCTGTCAACGCCTACTTTTCGCCCGGCCCCGCCCGACCCCAACCCGCCGCCTCGACGACGCGCTGCGCACAAGACGACTCCTATCGTCGTGCACGCAGCGAACCATCGAATCGGCCCATCTCCCTCGTCCAGCGCAGCCAACAGCCAGCACCGCGCTAGGCTTCTGCCATGGCATTGATAGCTCCCCGCGTTACAGCTGGCCTTCCCGCCGACGACGCCCGGAATCTGGCACGCTCCCTCCAGGACAGCGACGACATCACTGTGTTCGTCGATGGCACGGTCCACCGCCTGCCCGATCAGGCGAGGGACGCCGTCGTCGATCTTCTTGCAAGGCTGAGCCGCGGCGAAACTGTCACGGTCAGCAGCGTGGAGGAAATGCTCACGACGTCCCAGGCCGCGGAGCTCGCAGGCATCTCACACACCTACCTGCGCAATATGACCGACCGTGGAGAGATCCCCGTGGAATACCGCGGAACGCATCGGCGAATCCGCCAGGCTGCGATCATGCAGTGGCTGGAAACCCAGAAGCGCAAGCAGGACGAAGATGACGCCGGAAATGACGCTCGCAACGACTAAAAGCGTCGGAGTGATAAGGATCAAGCAACGATCCCAGCCAACGGGCCAGCACCTGATTAGCCCGGGGTTACGCTTGTTTGGTGGGCAATTTCAAAGGGTGGCATATCGTGGCCGGGGTGGCCGCAATGGCCCTTGCCGCACCCTTGGGATCAGCCATGGGATTGAACTTCGTAGCCACCTTCATGTTTGCGTGCGTCGTGTTCGTCGCGGTGGCCATGTGGACAGAATCCAAGATCGCCCGACGCCGGGACGCCGCTGATGCTGCCGCCGCCCCTGACGCCTCCCGTGCGGCCGGCGATCCCGCCGAATCGGACGACGCCACCCGGGACTAGGTTCCGGGGGGTCGGATTTGGAACCCACTTCAGCATCCGGCACCGCTTCCTTCTCTACCAGGGGCGGGCTGACAACACTTGAGGGAGTTGAGTGGTTGCCGCCAGCCACTCTGCAAGATCCCGGTCCAGAATCCGAGCCAACTTCAGACAAGCCTCATGCCCTGCTCTGCAGTGAGCCTCTGACGCTGCCCAGGTAGGGGAAAACCCGCTACGAACGGCTCATGGTGGGCAGCACGGTTCCGTACAGCATGAACCATTGCCACAACGCCTAGGGTCCAAGACCTCGTGAATCGTTCGCCATCTGCGGCAGCCACGGTCCTGCCGCCGGGGAATGCCTTATTCAGGCACGAGTTCCATAGATTTTCATGAGACATGTGAAATCTTTGCGGTTCTCTGCCTACGTAGCCGCCTGGCTCAAGCAGACCTTTCCAGAAGCCGAACATCAGCCCAGCGATAAGATGACCAGATGTTCGTCGGTCTTGGCCCAGCTTGGACCACGCTTCGGCCAACTTACTCCGGCTAGGGCCATCAAGGCCTATGTCGTTCGCATACCAGAATCGACCAAAGACAGTGTCCAGCTGCTTGGCCATCGCATTCCTCAGAGCTACCTCGACGATTGCAATATGAGCAAGAAGTGCGATCGCCACGTCGCGGTCCCAGACATAGAGCCGCCTGGCCAGCGACGCATCGTGGGAGGCAGCAGCCGCGTAAGTTGCCATCCGGACAGGCGTAATTGCCTCATCGAGAGCTCGGTTGTGAGCACCGTTGGACCATGTTTCAAGATTGGCCAAGTCCTCATGCTCCTTGCTAGGCTGAGTGCGAAGTCCCCGGACCCGCCTCTCTGGACCAGAGCCATGATGCGGCCGGGGTTGTTTCTTTGAATTGCCAGTCTAAGCACGTGATTTGCCTGGCCTTCCTCAGATCCGGGTTTATCCACAGGAGGGCTACCGCGGCGCTGTGTATGATCTGCAACCGCGCCGCGAATTTCCCATCTGCCAGCTCCTCCCTTACAGGAAGCCTCGGGCGCTATTCTCAACAAACAGGCAAGAAGAGCTATGGAGTCGCAGGGCTATCCAAAGCACAATTGAGAACCGGAGGTTCGGGAGCTGACTACGCTACTATCTGCAGACGTCGAGGCCTGCGGGTTGACCGGCCGGATTCTGTGGACGGATGGAACGGCGCCGCCGCGGCCCGGCAGCCATGCCAACCCCGAGCCTGCCGAATCCCCAGATCAGAGGGAGCCCGCTTACATCCTCATCCACGGTATCGGCGTTTCGCACCGCTACCTCGCCAGGCTTCATGCCGTCCTGGCCGCGAGCGCCCCCACCTATTCACTGGACCTTCCAGGCTTTGCGGGGACTCCGAAACCCGACCGGCAACTATCCGTTGAGGACTACGGCGCGTTCATTGCCGAGGCACTCAGGGCGTGCGGCATTGATTCGTACATCCTGGTGGGTCATTCGATGGGCGTGCAGTTCGCCATCGAAGCGGCCCTCCGCGAGCCTGAACGCGCCCAGCAACTGGTGCTCATGGGCCCTGTGGTGGACTCCCGGCACAAGAACGTCGCCCGGCAGTCGCTTGCCCTGTTCCTGGACGGCCTTCTCCGGGAAAGCCCGTCGTCCAACTGGATTGTGGTCACGGACTACCTGCAATGCGGGCCCCGCTGGTACCTCACGGAGCTGCCCGTGATGATGAAGTACCCCACCGAAAAGCAGGTGGCCAAAGTCCGAACTCCCGTGCTGGTGCTCCGAGGGAGCCGGGATCACGTCGCCGGGCCGGACTGGGCTCTTCGCCTCTCGCGGGCAATTCCTCAAGGGCGGCTGGTGGAGATCCCGGGCGTGGGGCATGTTGCACAACACATGCGCCCCAAGGCCGTGGCGGACGCTATCAGGAGCTTTGTCGCGGCGACATCCCGCAAGAGTTAGGCGTCCCGCCGGAGTCAGGCAATAGTGCACGACGTCGAATCCCGGCATGGGTGCCCCTTGTTGGGTTTGCGATCTGGAGACTAGGCTGGCCGGGCAAGCACAATAGTAAGTTTGCTTAGGAAGGGCGACCATGACCAGCTATGACCCAGAGGACGATCCCCGGACCTTCGGCGTCTCGGGCGCAGCCGAGCCGGACGACACCGCGGGCGACACTGCCGGCGATCCGGATGATGTCCACACCGACCCAGACATGCGCCAGGACGAAGAGGACGATCCCGCAGCTTCCGCCAACCCCGATCCCCTGGACGGCAATGTCACGGGACTCGAGCCTGGCGGCGGTGTACCCCCAGGCGAAACCCCGCCTGCAGAGGACAGCATGAGCAGCGACCAGGGGCACGAAGAGTAGGTCGTCGCCAAGCCGCTAATACGTTGTTGGCCAACAACTTAACAGCGGTCCAACGGCGTAACAGCGGCTCGACAACGTAGAACCAAACCCAAGGAGCCCAAGGCTACGGCAGTCTCAGGATCTCCCCGAGGTCATAATCAGCCGGTTCTTCGAGTTGTGAGTATGTGCAGCTCTCTGGGGTCCGGTCCGGCCTCCACCGACGAAACTGGGTGGTGTGCCGGAACCGCTCGCCCTCCATGTAGTCATAGGCAACCTCAATGACGAGTTCCGGCCGGAGGGGAACAAAGGAGAAGTCCTTACCGGCGCTCCACCTGCTCTGCGCGCCCGGCATTCGAGAACCTGTAGCTGCCGCGTCTCCTTGATCGGCCCACTGACCCCAAGGATGTTCACTGAATTCCGTCTGGTACGGCTCAAGTTCGGCCACCAGGCTTTCGCGCTTGGCCATGGGAAATGAAGCCACCACCCCCACGTGCTGCAGCTGGCCGGCGTCGTTATATAACCCGAGCAGCATCGACCCCACAACCTTTCCCGTTTTGTGCCAGCGGAATCCAGCCACCACACAGTCCGCGGTCCGTTCATGCTTGGTCTTGAACATGACGCGCTTATTCGGCTGGTACGTCCCTCCGAGCGGTTTGGAAAGTATGCCGTCGAGCCCAGCCCCCTCCAGCTTCACGAACCACTCCTGCGCTTGATCAAGTTCCGTCACCGCCGGCGTTACGTACACGGGCGCCTCAGCCCTGGCGAGCGCCTTCTCCAAGGCGGCTCGACGCTCGGAAAACGGCTTGTCCATGAGGTTCTCCCCGCCCAGGGCAAGGATGTCGAATCCGATGAAGGAGGACGGTGTCTTTTCGGCAAGCATCCGCACACGGCTATCGGCAGGATGGATGCGCTGCTGAAGGCCCTCGAAATCGAGCCTGCTGTCAGCTATGAGGACGATCTCGCCGTCGATCACGCATTTGTCCGGAAGGTTCTTCTGAAGGGCTTCCACCAACTCGGGAAAGTACCGCGTCATGGGACGTTCGTTGCGGCTGCCCAGGATGATCTCGTCACCATCTTTGAAAACGATGGTCCTGAACCCGTCCCACTTCGGCTCAAAGTGGCCTACATCAGGGATCGAAGGAACGGACTTGGCAAGCATGGGCGAAATGGGCGGCATCACTGGGAGGTCCATACGACTATGTTCTACCTGCCAGCCGCGGCGGAAGCTAGTCTTGGGCGATGGATATCTTGGCCGTTCTAGTGGCTGTACTGGCAGCACCTGCCCTCATTGCGGCCCTTTGGTTCTGGGTCTCGCGCCAGAACAGCAAGGGGAAAGTCCGGCGCGGCGCCGCGGGTGGGATCCTGGGCGTGACGGACGAAATTTTCCGACCCGAGACCCATTACGCACACCAAATCCAAAGGATCCAGCTCGAGTTGCCAGCCCCGGCTCCGGCCCCGGAGCCTAAGTCCTAACGGACCTTCGCGCTGGAAGGCGTCCCGCCCGTTACATTAATGTGACTTTACTATGGCGCTCATGTACGGTCTAAGAGCGACCCGTATCTCCGCTGGGCCGCTTCCGGGTTGACGCCGAGCTCTGCCGCAAACCGGGATCCGCCAGACTAGCGGCAGAGACGGGGGACCCAGAGTTCCCGGGCCTGATTTTCCATGGGCCCTTGGGGTGAAGCCGCCATGTGCGGCCGGACGGCCTCGTCCGAACCCGACAGCTAACCTCGCAGGCGTTGAGAGGCAACCACCATGTCCCCAACCATGGATCAGCCGCGCCGCGCCCAAATAGCGCGCGAGCGTACCCAACCAACCGGACGCCGTCGGGCCCAACCCAGCGGATCCTCCACCAGCACGCCGGAAGCAGAAACAGGTTTTACAAGCACGACGCCGGAACCCGCCACTGCTCCTGTTCCCACCCCTGCGGCACCCACCACGCGCGCAGCCGCTCGCGCGGCAGAGCGTGAACGGGCAGCCCAAGCTGTAATCGCTCCTGAAACAGCTCCGGCAGAAACAGCACCGGCGGACTCTGCCCCAGTAGACTCCGCTGCTCTGGAGCCGGCTACGGCTGCGATTCCAACAGTTCCGGCGCCCACGCCGCTCGCTCCCGAACCGGCTGCAGATCCCGAGCCCGCCACCGCTGCCATTCCAATGGTGGCTGCTGCTGCACCCACCCCCGCCGCGCACGAACCCGAGCCCGCCACCGCTGCCATTCCGATAGTGCAGGCGCCCACGCCCGGCACTGGGGATCCGGTCACAGCCGAAATTCCGACCGTTGCCGCCCCTCTTCCCACACCTGCGGCTCCGGCGTTCCCTGCTTCGCCGGCGGAGTCAAAGAGCCCTGCCCAGCTCGCGGCAGCCGCCACCGCCGCAGCTGGTCTCGCAAGCCGGAAAGCCCTTCGTGCCCAGGCATCCGGTAGCGGGACAGCCCCTTCCGCGACAACGGCTGCCGAGTCCCCGACGGGCGTTGCCCCCACGTTTGGAGCGTCGTCCTTCAGCCACGAACCACACGCAGTCCTCACCAAGGCCGCCTCGGTCAAGACAATGGGCCAGCGCATGGCAGTCGTCGCTGGGGCATTGGGCCTGGTATTGACCGTTGGCACCATGAGCCAGGCCTTCGAGCTTCCCTTCTTCGGGCAGGAAACACCGGCTCAGGAAGCCAGTGACGCAAAGACGGGTGGCGACAGCAGGCAGTCAACCTCGGCCACCCCCGCACCCAGCTCGTCCAGCTCCACTGCATCAGCTTCGTCGGCGACCAGCGAGGCCGGACAGCCGGCAACTGTTGCAACGCAGTCGTCAGAAGAGGCACCTGCTCAGGGGTCGTCGTCGTCACTTCCGACTCCGCAAGTTTCACTCGCGGATCCTGTTTGGGTCCCTTCGTCGGCCCCGTCGGCTGTTGTCCCTGTGCCGGGCGTGACAACTCCTGTCCCAACCCAGCCGGCCCCGAGCCCGGTTCCCTCGGACACGGTTACCACCCCACCCGCCACAACGACGCCCAGTCCCACGGTTACTCCGACACCTACTCCAACCCAGACTCAGGCACCGAAGCCAAAGCCAACCGGAAATCCAAATGCCACCACGCCGTCAAGTGGTTCAGCCTTGGACCTGGACGGCATACTTGACGGCGCCACAGGGATCTTGAAGTGAGCACGCAACTTCCCAGGACCCGCAAGCACGTCGGATGGCACGGCCGGTACTGCAGCAGCAGCCGCACTGCCACCTTCCGCAATCGGATGGGCCGTTGGAGCTGCCAACGGCTGCGTCGGGCCTAAGGAATCACAGCTACAGCAATCACGGCAACAAGATGAGGCAGGCACCCGGGTGCCTGCCTCATCTGTTCCGTCTCGCTTTTTGTTTCGTGTGGCTCTTGTTCCTGGCCTGGCGTTTCTAACCCAGCAGCCACGCGACCATGACCAGCGCCCCGATGCAGAGCACCGTTGTGCAGAGGATGACGTCCCTGGCCATTGTCATTCCGCGTCCGTAGGGAGAAGCGAAAAGGAAAACGTTCTGGGCGGTTGGAAGGGCTGCCATGATGACGCTGGCCAGGAGGTGCTGCCCCTCCAGGCCGAACACAAAGCGTCCCAGCACCCAGACCACCACGGGCATGCCCGCCACCTTCAGGGTGGTTGCCACCACGGTCTCCACGCGGCCATCCCCCTTTTGGAGAGGTGCCTTGCCTGCCAGCGACATCCCAAAAGCCAGCAGAACCATCGGGACGGCCGCGCCGGCCAGCATGTCAATGGGTTTCTGGACGAGTTCCGGAGCCTCCCACCCCGTCAGAGCCACCACCACTCCCAGCCCCGAGGCGATAATCATGGGATTGGAGAAGGGCTGCAACAGCATTCGTTTCCAGGAGATTTTTGTGCCACCTGCCACGCCCAGGACGCTGAGGTAGAAGGGTGCCATGATCAGGAGTTGAACCAGAAGGACTGGAGCAACGTGCTGCGCCGTGCCCACTGCATACAACGAGACAGGAATGCCAATGTTGTTCGCATTGGCGTAACTACTGGCCATGGCACCAACTGCCGTTTCGGCGACCGGCCGCCGGAAGAACAGGAAGCTCAACAAACAATAAAGAAGGCCTATAACGGCTGCCGACAGGAGTGCCAGAGGGGCATCGACCCCGAGTGCGGCACGGATATCGCTTTCACCTACCACCGTGAACAGCAGCGCCGGATTGGTGATGTAGAAGGCCGTTCGAGTCAGTGCGTTTTGGACATCGGGTGCCAGCACTTTGTAGCGGGCTGCGAAATAACCCACTGCGATGACCGAGGCGACGATGAGGATCCCCGAGACAACGCCGCCCACAGTGCTCCTAAAATTGTTGAGAAACCGCTTTCTCAGCGTAGGGGACGTCTGAAGGACTGTCCACTTCAGCGCTACCGTTCCACAACACGCGTTCCCCAGGGCTAGGCGATTCAGCTTCCGGGTCCCGCCCTAGATCCGGGGACGTGAGGCCCACCTTTGGGCCTTTAGTGCAGCATGCAGCTCGAGCCGGATCCCACCGCTCAACGGATCAGCTCCGATGAGTTGGCGGATCCGGCCGAGGCGGTTGTAGATGCTGCTCCTGTGCAAGTGGAGTTTCGCTGCGACGTCCTGCACGGAGCTGTCGTTGTCGTAGAGCAGTTCCAGCACTGGCAGGAGTTCGCCGTTCTTGTCCGCGTCTTCCAAGGTGCGGAAATGAACGGAGCCCGTGTCATCCCAGCCGCCCGGCGCTTGAAGACGATCGAAGAGTTGATAAACGCCAACCGCCCGGCTCTCCACCAGTTCCCCGAGGGGCGGATCCACGGCTGCGGCCTGTGCTGCCACTTTGGATTGCCTGTAGGCCCCTGCCAATTGCCGGATGACTTGGAACGGCTCGCTGATGCCCAGGATCACCCGATCCACCGCGCGGCCCGCCCGCTTGGCGAGCTCCAATTGATAGTGCACCAGGACCTGGGCGTGATCCGCCCGGCCACCGGATTCCCGGAACAGGACAACGGAATGCGTCTCCGTCCCGGCGCTGAATAACGCGGCGTTGACACCGATCGTGGACTGCAACGCTGCTGTCCGGTGGGTTAGCGTTGCAGCAATGGGGTCGACGTCGGTTCCGCCACCATCCGCGTCCAGGACGGTCACCAGTTGCCACGGACCGCGGCCCTGGATCTCCTTCCAACCGGCCACCGTTGCCACTGCGTTCGACTCCCCGGCGCAGGCCGCCAGAAACTCCTGCTCCCGCCTCCTTCGGAACTCTGATTCGGCCGTGTTGGAATCGAGCAACAAACCCGCCAACAGATCCAGTTCGTCACGCACGCCGGGCAATTCGGCGAGTATCGCCGTCGCGGTTTGCTCCTCAAGGTCCTGCTGCACCCATAAGTAGCCCACCCGAAAACCGCGCACCAGCAGCGGGACGCAAACCCGGCCGAGCATGCCCAGCTCGTCGTTCGCCGGAACAACAACCGGGCGCACCGCCGTCGAGATGCCATGGGAGAGCTGCCAGGCACTGACATCGCTCGGCACGCGTTTGCTCAGGAGGAAGTTCACCCGGACGCGGTCGGCGTGGGATTGGTTGGAACTGTAGGCGAGGAGGACGCCGTCGAGGTCCTCCAGGGACAGCCCCCTGCCCAGCTTGAGCGCCACGCGTTCAACGATCTCCTCGACGTCCTGCTGCATCCAGAAAGCGTACCAACATCAGGCGACACCTGACGCTCGAGCACTCGACAAATGTCGAGCTCAATGGAAGAAGATCCTTGAATTTACAGGGATTTCGCCTCCCCTGGTCTGGAGGATCATGTCGCCTGCCTCACAGCCGGATTTATTCTGGAATCACAGCCCGCAGCAAATATCCGGCCGAAAAAGCCGCTAACGATGGAGCCAGCAAATGATCATCGGCGTCCCTAAAGAAATCAAGAACAACGAGTTCCGCGTAGCCATCACGGCCGCCGGTGTCCACGAGTTCCGCACTCACGGACATACCGTTCTGGTTGAGCGGGGCGCGGGCTTGGGCTCTGGCATCACGGACGAGGAGTACTCGATCGCCGGCGCCGAAATCGTTGCCGACGCGGACGACGTCTGGGGCCGGGCCGACATGGTTATGAAGGTCAAGGAACCCATCAAGGCCGAGTACCACCGCTTCCGCAAGGGCCTGATCCTCTTCACGTACCTGCACCTGGCCGCCGAGCCCGAACTCACCGCCGAGCTCATCAACTCCGGTGTCACGGCCATCGCCTACGAAACGGTCCAGGAAGGACGCACCCTTCCGCTGCTCGCCCCGATGTCAGAGGTCGCAGGGCGCCTGTCCGTCGTGGTCGGCGCCTCTTCGCTCATGGCACCGGCAGGCGGCAAGGGCATCCTCCTTGGCGGCGTACCGGGTGTCCGTCCGGCCAAGGTTGTTGTCCTCGGCGCAGGTGTTGCGGGAACCAACGCCGCCGCCATGGCACTGGGCCTCGGTGCTGATGTCACCATCATGGACATCAACATCAACCGCCTGCGGGAACTCGACGCCCTCTACCAGGGCCGCTTGAAGACCGTGGCATCCAACGCCTACGAGATCGAGAAGTCAGTTGTCGACGCAGATCTCGTGATCGGCTCCGTCCTGATCCCCGGCGCCAAGGCGCCCAAGCTCGTCACCAACGAACTCGTGTCCCGGATGAAGCCAGGCTCTGTCCTGGTAGACATCGCCGTGGACCAGGGCGGCTGCTTCGAGGACACACACCCCACCACCCACCAGGAACCGACGTACAAGGTCCACAACTCGATCTTCTACTGCGTTGCCAACATGCCTGGCGCTGTTCCCAACACCTCCACGTACGCACTGACCAACGTCACCCTGCGCTACGCCGTGGCACTGGCCAACCTGGGCGTCAAGGCCGCATTCGACCGCGACCCCGCCCTGGCCGCAGGCCTCAACATCGCTGCAGGCCACGTGGCACACCACTCGGTTTCGGAGGCGCACAACCTGCCCCTCGTGGCCGACTGGCACAGCGTGGTTACCGCCTAGGCTTTGCCCTGGCGTTGACAAGTCGCTAACCCGCTGTTTCGTCGCTGCCCAGCGACGAAACAGCGGGTTTTCCACGTGCTGGGCAGCAACCCCGTGCTCTAGCCGTTCCCCGGTGCCACTGATTCCTCAGGGACAACATGTGTGGGAACCGGCACGGGGATGTCTGACTGCCGAAGAGTTGGCGGGGTTACATTGGGCGCCTCGATGCCGGGAGGCGTGATGGGTGCCGCGGGGGTTGGGATGCTGATGTTGCCGGGCTGACCATTTCCGGGGATCTTCGGTGTTTCGGGCATTCCCCCATTGGGAGCCTTGGGCGAGTTGGGATGTCCTGACGCGCCATTCGTGCCGCCTTGAGGCTCCTGACTGGGGTTGGTAGTTTTCCCGGTGGTGATGTTGCCCGCAGGGTTGTGACCGGATGGGTAAGGGTACGCCGGAGTCACAGTGCGGCCACGCTCCTCTTCCGAGGGGGAACCAGGATTCTGCCTTGATCCATTGCCTGATCCGGGCGTCAGCTGCGAAACTACCGAGCCGATGGTGGAGCCGAGGTGTTGGAAAGCTCCCGGGATGCCGCCCTCGGAAGCGGCTGCAGCCGTAGCACCGCCTGCCAATGACACTGCCACAGCGAACCCGGCGATCGCAGCACGGCGCTTACGACGACGGCGGGCCGCGAGTTCGTCAGTAGAGGTTGAGTCTGCAGGGGTTGGGTCAGCCACCGCGGAGGTGACCTCCGCCGTCGTGCTTCTGCTGCTGGCAGCCGGGTCGCTGATCATCAACGCACGGACGGCCGCGGAGGGCGTCGGAGGGGTGCTGGCGAGGGAGCGCAGTTCAAGAAGTTCGGCACGGATGTCGAGGGCGTCGTCGAGTCCGGAATCGGCCAACAGGCGGTCCACGGCCTGCTCGCCTTTATGACCGTCGGTGTGACCGCTCCGCCGTCCGGCGGGGGTGATGTGTTCACTCATGGTGTGCCATTCCTTCGTAGTGCACTTTTCCTCAGTGCACTCAATGCCCTGCGCTGCAGTTGTTTTATTGCCCCTTGGGATTTGCCCATGATGGCCGCCGTTTCTTCCACCGAGAGGTCAGCCACCACCCTCAATGCCAGGACCTCGCGATGATCTGCAGCGAGGTCCTCCAGAAGTTCCGTGACACCCAGGCTGCCGCGGCCAAATGCCTGGTCTTCTGCCGAGGGCGCGCGCCGCGCGTCCAGCTCAGCCTCGTATGGAGCTGAATCCGGGGTCCGTTCGCGCTTGCGATAATGGTCCACCATGCGCGCGTGGGCGATCGAGAACAGCAGGGTCCTGGCGCCTTGGAGACCGCCCTCCAGATCCGGCAGCTTCGGATACAGGGCAAGGAAGACGTCCTGCGTGACGGCTTCGGGATCGTCCACACCACGGGCTCGGAGGTAACCGAAAACCGGCCCTGAAAACTGGTTGTAGGCATCGGTGAAGAGCAGAGCGGGATCGTCCTCGTCCGTCTGCACATATTCATCAGCTAGTGGGTTTAGCACCCGTGGATGCCTCCATCCCGCGCAACGCAGCGGCCTCTTTGGAGCACCGTCCCCGGTTGTTTTCCGGGCTCAGGACATCCATTGCCACTGCGGTCTGTTACGTACTCCGCCGTCCGTAAAGTGGTGGGGCTCCTCGGTCCAAGCCAAGGAGCCCCACCCTTAAACCGTAACCGCTGGGTCTTTAGCGGACCGAATCGAGGCCTGCACCCGGGGCGGCAGGAACATCGGTGGGCACCTGCGTCGGCAGCGCGGGGGCGGCCGGTGCTGCAGGGACGGCCGGTGTTGCGGGGACAGCCGGGGCACCGTCCGTTCCCGGAACGGCCGGGACAGCCGGAACGGCAGGCACCTTGGCGGCAACCGAACCGTCAGCGTTCGCGTTTGCGTTTGCGGAGCCGTCAGCCTTCAGACCGGCGGCCTTGCCGGCGTCGACTACGGCCTGGCAGTGCGATTCAACGTTGGCTTCGCCGCCTGCGGCCACCACGATGGACTGGAAACCCGGCACCTTGGTGTCAGCCTTGAGTCCACCATGGATGAAGGCGGTGCAGAGACCGAATGCTTCAGGGGTTGTAGCGAGAGTGTCTTCAGCCTTGGACTTCGCAGCGTCAACAGCGTCGGTTGCCTTGTCTTCGCCAGCCTTGGCAGCGTCGGTTGCCTTCGCATGGGCGGTCTCGACGGCGTCAGTCGCCTTGGCCTGGCCAGCTTCGGCTGCGTCAGCTGCCTTCGTGGCGAGGGGAGCGGGTGCGCCGACGAGGTCGTGGGCGCTCTGCTGGATTTCGGTGGGAAGCGCGCCATTGAAGGCAGCGACACCGGTTCCGCCGGCAGCTACAGCTCCGGCAGCCAGGACGCCGGCGGCGACTTTGCTGGTGGCAAGGACAGTGAACAAGGACATAAAAGCCTCCGACAAACGATGTGGGGATTGCCCCGGCAGCGTTTTGGTCGCTGCCGGATGATCAGCGTGCGGACGTGGCCCGCACTCCCTCTACATCGTTCCGGGCACGGTTGAGGTTACGCCTTCCCCAAAGTATTTTTCCTGGCCGCGGCACGTGCCTGTTCGATCAGCTTCAGCACTTCAACTGAGCCAGCCGGATCCACAGGTGCGGAACGCGCGGATGCCGCACCGCCGTCGTCGATGTTTTCGGCCAGGAGGCGATAGAACTCAGGATAGGCGCCGCGCTCGGTGGTGATGGTTCGGCGCTGCCCGTCCGATTCAAGGGTCCCGTAGTTTTTGGCAGGCTCGACACCGTACTGAGGATCGGTAGGCAGCCCACCGCCCAGAACAAAAGGCTCCTGCGGATCGGTGCCGAACTTTACAAAGCCGCCCTTCGTGCCCAGCACACGGAAACGCGGTCCGTGGAGGTGGCTGTTGAGGTTCAGGGTCACGTGGCTGACGACGCCGGATTCGTGCTGAAGTGCGATGAAGACGTCATCGTCGGCCTTCTCCTGCGGACGTCGTGCCAAGATCTCGGCATAGGTGACGTGAGCCGGTCCGAAGAACTGGACGGCCAGGTCCAGCACGTGTGCACCGAGGTCGAAGAGGACCCCACCGCCATCCTCGGCAGTAGCGCTTGCCTTCCAGGCTTTGGCGATCTCCGGTGCCCAGCGCTCCATCCCCGCTTCAAATCTGGTCACGGTACCCAGAGTCCCGGCGTCGAGCAGCTTCTTCAGGGTGAGCGCGTCTCCGTCCCAGCGGCGGTTTTGGTAGACAGTGAGGACGCGGCCCGCTTCTGCGGCGAGTTGGATCAGTTCCTCGCCTTGCGAGCTGTGGACAACAAACGGCTTATCGACGACGACGTCGAGTCCGGCTTCCAGCGCGGCCTTCGCCAGCGGATAGTGCGTGGCAGGCGGTGTGCCAAGAACGACGAGATCCAGTTCATCGGCCAGTGCCAGGATGTCCTGCGGCGTGTTGACTACCTTGGCCTGCGGGTATCGTTCAGCCGCCTTTGCCTGCCTTTGGGCGTCTGATGTGGCAATGACGGCAAGGTCATACGAAGTGTTGCTTGCAATGAAGGGCGCATGGAATACGCTGCCCGATAACCCAAAACCTGCGATGGCGGTGCGAATCGGCCTGGAAGTCATGCCCCAAGGCTAATTCAGTAAACCTCCCGCCAGTGCGCGCTGCGGAAGATCAGGACGACGAGTTCGTCTTCGTGAATCTCGTAGAGCACCCGGTAGTCGCCTATTCGAATCCGCCAAGCATTTGATGTGCCATTGAGTTTCTTCACCCCGTCGGGTCGAGGGTTGCTTTCCAGATCGGCGATCGCCAGGAGCAATCTTCGCCGAATTGGAAGGTCGAGCTTCCGTAGCTGTTTTGCCGCGCCGCTGCTTAACTCCACACGATACGAACTCAACGGTTGATGCCGTTCTCCTTCAGGAGTTCGTCAAGACCTACGCGGGTACCGTCGTCTTCTGCTTTAGCTTCCTTGAGGGCTCTAACGTCCGCTTCGTCTTCGAGACGCTCGAAACGTTCAAGGTCCTCGGCGCTTATCAACACCGCCGCAACCTTGCCCCGACGCGTGATGTTGATCCTCTCGTGCCCGTATGCGGCGCGATTGATCGTATCTGAGAGATGGACTCTCAGGTCAGCAACACTTACGAAATAGTCGGCAGCACCCATGCGCCTATCCTAGCGCCAGTTGTACCTAATGTACATAAGGGACGAAATGTACAGGCCGATGTGAGAGAGGGATCCGGAAAAGGAGGCAGGACGTGAGAGAACGATCGGGGAAAGGCAGTTGGATGTGAGAGAGGGATGGCATGGGGAAGGCCGGGAGCCGCCCCCGAACCAATGAACAGTTCAGGGAAGCTCCCGGCCTTCTTATTTCTTAGACCTACAGCTGCTCTTAGACCCAGAGCAGAGCGTTACTTCTTGGCGCCCTTTTCCCATCCGAGAGTGGTCCAGTCCGGAACGTTGGACAGGCTCTTGAACAGGGACGGGCCGTAGTTGGCCAGGCCCGTGCGCACAAACTGGATCTCCGGGCCGTTGAGGACAGTGCCCATGGAGAAGTACTTCTCCATGTGCTTCTTCTCAACGTCCATGGCGGCCTTGTTGCGCTCAGTGTCATCCGCAATGGTCGCAAGACGCTTGATTTCGGCGTCGAGCTCAGCATCGCCCAGGCCGTTTTCGTTGGTCGACGAATCGTAGAACTGCTTCACGGCGTCCGTGGCATCCGCGCCCACGGTGTAACCGGAGATCGTTACGTCGAACTCGCGGCCACCGATGACCTTGCCGAAGTCGGCGTCACCGCGTTGGTCGATGGATACATCCATGCCGGCAGCCTGGAGCTGCTTCTGCAGCGTCTGCGAGGTTGCGGCCGTGGTGGGGTCGTCGCCGAAGTTGGTGATCTTGAAGGCCACGGGCACCCCGTCCTTCGCCATGATGCCCTTGTCGTTCGGGGCATAGCCAGCGTCGGTAAGGACCTTCTTGGCCTGCTCAGCGCCGGTGTCCTTCACGGGGTAGTTGTCCTGGTAGTACTCGGAGAACGGCATGAGCATCATGGAGCCCGAGCTTTCTTCGGACCAGTTCAGGCCGTTGAAGCGGACATCGCGGATAGCCTTGCGGTCCACTGCGGTGAAGATCGCCTTGCGGACGGCAACATCAGTAAGTGCCGGGCGCTTGGCATTCAGGTTGAGGCCACCTGCGAACAGGCGCTGGCCGCGGCGAACGTCGGCGTCTTTGGTACCTTCGAGCTGCTTGTAACGGCCAAGGGTACGACCATTGGCGGCGTCGATTTCACCATTCTTGAAAGCGGCAATCGTAGCGCTGGGCTCCATCTGGCGCCAAACAACCTTGTCGAGGACCGGCTTCTGTCCCCACCACTTGTCGTTGGGAACCATGGTGACGGTTTTTGCGGTGGTGTCGTAGTTTTCAACCTTGAACGGACCAGCCATCCACTCGGGGTGCATGTTGCCAGCGAAGCCCGTGTTGAAGATTTCCGGGGTGTTGATTGCGGGGTGGATCAGTCCGAAGAAGAGACTCTCCAGCGGGAAGACCGGCTGGGTGGTGGTGACAATGACTTCTTTGTCGTTGGCGCCGGCCTTGACCGAATCCACGAAAGCGTAGGCGCCGGCGGAAACGATGTCGATTGACTTGTCGTCGCCCTTCAGCATCTTCCACGTGTTCTCGAAGGTCTTGACGTCAATCGGCGTTCCATCGTTCCAGGTCGCCTTGTCGTTGACCTTGATGGTGATGGTCTGCTTGCCATCCTTGACTTCGCTCTTGACGTCTTCGCAGAAGTCCTTGTTCGGCTCAGCTTTGCCGTTGAAGTCCAACTTCCAGCAGCCGCCAATGCCGCCGCTGTTGATGGAAGCCGTATTAACCGGGGTCATCAGCGCCGAGTTGTCTGCGCTGTTGCCCACATTGGAGAAGCCGTTAAAGTCGGGGCCAATGCTGCCCACGGCAAGGGTGACAGTGCCGCCCTGCTCCAGGTCTTTGGCTTCCTTGGCATTAACGCTAATGAGCTTGCTGATGTCGCCGCCAGCTTCTTCGGCCTTCTGGGAGGCCGGACCCGACGGCGTTCCCCCGCCGCAAGCGGTCAGCATCAGTGCTGCTGCAACTGCTACGCCGCCGATCGTCGTGTACTTCTTCATGGTTTGCCCTTCATGTTTACGACTGGAAATCTTTACGAATTGAATACAGGGTTCAATCAATGAGTCATTTGTCGTCAGGCATGCACCACCAGCATGTCGGCATCTATTTCCCCGTCCGGGAAGAAGCATGCAAACTCCTGTTGACCTTCTGAAGCAAGTGGCGGCTCCAGAGTAAGGCACTTCTCCTGCTTGGCGGCAGGTAGTGCGGCGAATACGGGGCAACGCGTTGCGAAATTGCAACCCTTTGGCGCATCAAGAGGGCTGGGCAGATCGCCCTGCAGGATGATGCGTTCACGCGTGCGTTCCAGATGAGGATCCGGTACCGGGATCGCCGATAGCAGGGCCCTGGTGTAGGGGTGCCGCGGATTGTCGAACACTTCGTCCACATCGCCGGTTTCCACGATCTTGCCCAGGTACATCACGGCCACGCGATCCGAGATGTGGCGGACCACGGAGAGGTCGTGGGCAACCATCAGGTAGCTCAGGCCAAGTTCGGCGCGAAGCTGGTCCAGCAGGTTGATAACGCCGGCTTGGACGGAGACGTCCAAGGCGGAAACGGGTTCATCCAGCACCACGAGCTTTGGATTCACTGCGAGCGCCCGGGCGATGCCGATGCGCTGGCGCTGGCCTCCGGAAAACTGGTTGGGGAAACGGTTGACGTGGTCCGCCTGCAGGCCCACGAGCCGCATGAGCTCCATGATCCGCTTCCGGACGGCCGCCTTGGGCATGCCCAGGTTCTCCAGCGGTTCGGCCAGAACTTCGTACACCGTGAAGCGCGGATCCAGTGCACCCGTGGGGTCCTGGAACACCATCTGCATTTCCTTGCGCATGGCCATCTTGGTCTTGGAGTCGGTGGCAACCTTGTTGCTCACGCCTCCGATCACCACTTCGCCCACTTGGTCCGGGTGGAACTCCATGATTTCCAGCAACGTGGTGGTCTTCCCGCAACCGGACTCGCCCACGATGGAGAGGCACTCGCCTTCGCGGATGTCGAAACTCAGCCCGTCAACGGCCTTGACCGTGCCGATCCGGCGCTTGATCAGCGCGCCCTTGAGCAGTGGGAAGTGTTTCTTCACGTCCTTGAGCTCAAGGACCTTGTCGCGCTCAAGGCGGGCAACGCCGTCGAACTTTGACACGGGCTTGGGCGGCGCCTGGAAAATCTGGTGGGCGTCCGCCTCGCCGGATAGCTGGTCCGTTTTGATGCAGGCTGCCCTGTGACCTTCGGAACCGGGTACCGAAAAGAGCTCGGGCTCGCCGTGCAGGCAGGCATCGCTGGCGAGCGGGCAGCGCGGAGCGAACGAGCAGCCGGTTACGGGCAGTGTCAGGTTGGGCGGCGTGCCTTCGATCGGAACCAGCGACTGCTTGTTGGCGGTGTCAACGCGCGGGACGGCGCCGAGGAGACCCATGGTGTACGGCATGCGGGGGTTGTAATAGATGTCCTCCACCGTCCCGGTTTCCACGGGCTTACCTGCGTACATGACCATGATGTCGTCGGCCATGCCCGCTACGACGCCGAGGTCGTGGGTGATCATGACGACGGCGGCGCCGGTCTCCTCTTGCGCTGTGTGCAGGACTTCCAACACCTGCGCCTGGATGGTGACGTCCAACGCCGTCGTGGGTTCATCTGCGATGAGTACCCGCGGATCGTTGGCAATCGCGATGGCGATCATTACGCGCTGGCGCATGCCGCCGGAGAATTCGTGCGGGAATGCCTTCAGCCGGTCCTTGGGGCTCGGGATGCCCACCATTCGCAAAAGTTCGACGGCGCGGGCTTCTTTAGCCTGTTTGCTCATGGTGGGGTTGTGGACGGTCAGGGCCTCGATGATCTGGTTCCCCACGGTGTAAACGGGGGTCAGGGAGGAAAGCGGGTCCTGGAACACCATGGCGATATCGCTGCCACGGTGCTTGCACATCGCTTTGTCGCTCAGGCCGAGGAGTTCCTTGCCCTTGTAGCGCACGGAACCGGAGATGTCCGCGGTCTCGGGGAGGAGTCCCATGATGGCCATGGACGTCACGGACTTTCCGGAGCCCGATTCGCCCACGATGCCCAAGGTTTTTCCGGGCATGAGGTCGAAGTCCACACCGCGCACGGCGTGGACAACGCCGTTTTCAGAATTGAAGCGGACGTTGAGGTCCCGGACGCTCAGGACGGCATCGCCAGGGGCGTAGAGCCCGGCGTCCCGAAGTCGCTCTGCGGGCGTGTGGGAGATGTTGGTGCTCATTTGCTGGTCTTCTTTGCGGTCTTGGTCTTCGCGCGGCCGATGGAACTGGAGCTGGGGTCGAAGGCGTCGCGGAGGCCGTCGTTCATCATGGCCAGCGAACCGGTCAGGAGGAACATGACGGTCAGCGGTACCCAGAACATCCACGGGAACGAGGACACCTGGCCGGTGGCCTGGCCGATGAGGACGCCCAGGCTGACATCGGGGAGCTTGATGCCGATGCCGATGAAGGAGAACGCCACTTCGGCGAGGACGGCACCGGTAATACCGCGGGTGAAATCGAGGACCAAGAGTGAGCCGATGTTGGGGACGAGGTGACGCCATACGATCTTGCGGGAGGGAACACCCATGTACTTGGCGGCTTTGACGTAGTCCCGCTGCATGAGGGACATCGACAATGAGCGCACCAGGCGGGCGGTGCCCATCCAGCTGAAGAACAGCAGCACGATGATCAGCAGGAGCCAGCTGGGGAGGTCCTTGAGTCCGCCGCCCCCGCTGGTGGCCACTGCGACCACCAGAATGGCCGGCATCATGATGAGGGCTTCAAGGATGAACAACATCACGGCGTCCACTTTGCCGCCGAAGAACGCCATGGTGCAGCCATAGACGGCGGAAATCAGCACAGATACGCCGCCCACGATCAGCCCGATGAAGATCGAGATCCGTGTGCCCTCAACGATGAGCGCCATAAGGTCGATGCCGGCCTGCGTCGTACCCAGGAAGTGATCCGGTGATGGTCCCATGCCAATGTTGAGGGGATCAATCGTGTCCTTGTCCCATGGGGTAAGGAACCCGCCGAACAGGGAGAAGAGGAACAGCGCCAGGAAGATGAACAAACCGGCGACGGCGGTACGGTTCCGCATGAAGCGCCGGAAGATAATGCGGGACTTCCCAATGACGACGTCCTGGTCGGCAACCCTTGACTCGTCGATTTCCGCAATGGGATCAATGATGTTCGTCATTACTGGACCCTCACTCGCGGATCGACCAGCGTCGTCGCGAAGTCGGCAAGGATGGCGCCGATTGCGAAGATCACCGAGCCGTAGGCCAACGTTGCCGTGGCGACGTTGACGTCCTGAAGACCGATCGACTGGATACTCCACAGTCCGATGCCGGGCCAGGCGAAGATCGCCTCCGCAAAGAAGCCGCCGGTAAAGATCGCGGGAATGGTGAAGGCAATGCTCTGCGCCACGGGAATGAAGGACACCCGCAGGGCGTGCCTGCGGATGGCTTGGTTGCGGGTAAGCCCTTTTGCCCTGGCGGTGCGGACGAAGTCAGCATTCACGTTGTCCAGGAGATACTGCCGCTGGGCGATCTGGTAACCCGCCCAACCGAAGATGGTCATCGCGAAGGTGGGCACGGCGTAGTGGGCCACGAGGTCAACGAAAGCCGGCCACCCCGGGTCGATCCCCGGCGTCGAGATGCCGGTGACGAAAAAGATGCGCTGGCCTACGGTTTCGTTGACGCTGATGGCGCCCAACTGGACCAGGAAGTAGGCGATCGGTGCCGGAAGGATGTGCACCAGGTAGCTGTAGGACGTGATGACGCGGTCCTGGTACTTGTATTGCCGGGCTGCTGAATAGACGCCCAGAGCGACGCCGATGATCAGCGTCAGGATGATCGAGGCGATAAACAGCCGCGTGGAAACGAGTACCCGGTCAGCGAATTCGGCGTTGACGAATGCCCCGTTCGGGCTGCGGCCCCAGTCCCAGCGGGTGACGATTCCGCCGAGCCAGCCGACATAGCGTTCCCATGGGTTGGCGTCGGGGTCCAGGCCCAGTCCACGGAAGGAGGCGGCTACTTGTTCCGGGGTTGGCCGCGGGATCTTCTCCTGTTCCAGGACCGCGGGTTTGAGCGTTGATACTGCCAGGAAATAGCCCGCGCTCGTGGTCAGGAAGATCATGATCAGGTAGATGCCCGACCGCTTCGTCAGATATTTCAGCATGTCGGGCGGCTGCCCTGGATCGTGGCATAGATCAATGCTCGTCCTTCCGCGGTTCCCGGCTGTGGCCGGCGTCAGCTACGAATTGGCATGAGGGGTGATGGCCCCCCAAGACCCCTCCACGTGAACACCGCCCTTGTATGGCATGGGTCACATTCAAGAGGAAACTACCACAATAACTGCTTCACGTTTCGCTCAATGAGGGCCGGTTTCACGCCTGCAGCCAGATTGTTATCTGTTTTCGCGTCACGATTTCGACGGCGGAGGCTCTGACTTTTGGCTGTACATGCCGGCTTTTTCACGGCGCTATTTGTCGCATGGCGCAGCCCGCAAGGAGGTCGATCAACGCGTCGATCTTCACATGGCGCGCCTTTGGAGCTCGCGGTACACCGTGGTCCGGGATAGCTCCGCCAATTCAGGCTGGATGTGCTCCCCGGCGTCGTGAAGCGTCAGAAGATGCTTGCGGTGCGTCTTGGATAATTTTGGCTGCTTACCCTTCAGGCGTCCCTTCGCTTTAGCGACCGCCATGCCCTCGCGGGTGCGCATCCATATCAGATCCGCCTCAAACTCGGCCACCATTCCCATGACGTTGAACAGCAGCCGGCCTACCGGGGCAATCGGGTCGTGGGTGCTGCCGCCGAGACTGAGGACTACCCCTTTTCCGTCAGCTCATCGGCTATGTCCCGGGCATGGAAAGGGACCGGGCCAGTCGGTCGAGCTTGGTCACCACGAGCGGGTCGCCGGCCCGGCATGCCGCCATCGCTTCACGGAGGCCTGGGCGGACGCGGTTCGCTCCCGCCAGTCCGTGATCGACGAAGATCTGCTTCTGTTCAAACCAAGGGCCAGGAGAGCGTTTCATTGGGCGGTCAGGTCCTGGTGGTTTGTCGAGCCCCGGGCATAGCCGATTCTCATTCCAGCCATAGCAAACAAGGTTGCAGTAATCCCCCCATCATCGTGCATTTCATCGTGCGGGTCTTACCTACATGGTCTGGGCCAGTAACTAAACGGGACGTGGCGGCGCGCTTCTTGGGCACGGTGATCGACCGGCTTGCGGACGCTTCCAGAGCTCGCTTGAGGAGACCACTTACAGACGCTGGCGAGGAGCTTAGGGCTGCCGGGCGCCATGGCTGTTGCGCTGTTGTTATTTCCAGGTGGTGCCAAGAGCTGGCGATATGGTTGAGCATCAGTAGCCGCACTATCTTGGGGAAAAAATGATACTGGCGCTCTCTACATCGGACGTAAATCCACTGGTGCCGAACTGGGGCATCATGGGATTCTTGTTGCTCCTGAACGCAATCCTGTTCATTGCGTCGCTCGTGAGCATTGCGCGCAATAGGACTCATACCACTGGCGGTACTGTCGTTTGGGCCCTCATCGTTCTTGCGGTACCGGTACTTGGCTCGGTTCTGTGGTTCCTGTTTGGGCGTAGAGAAACATCCAGTTCTCGTCTTCGCGATCAAGCGAGATAGCCGCATGGGGACGCAAGTTTTTCCCGCTCAAGCGACCCGGGAGTTGTTCCATTCATTCAGCTAGACCTGTCGGTGGGCCACCGGCCAGCGGCTGAGAGCGGAAAAGTCCACTCTGTCCCGGCTAAGAGCCGCCGCGGGAGGAGGGCCGGGGAAGCCCCTCGAGTTGGGCTTCGCCGCCGGACGGAACCGGCAGTGGAAACGACTCTTTTTGAAATCGTAGTTTCCAGGGTGTGAGGGCAGACTCGATCTGTTCACGGAGATTCATCTTGGACGCCCCTTCCACGCGTTCTTCAAAGTGAATGGGTACCTCAGCGATTTTCAGGCCTCGCTGAGCGGCACGGTAGTTCATCTCGACCTGGAAGGAATAGCCGTCACTCCTGACCGATGACACATCAATCTGAACGAGGGAAGAGGCAGTCCAAGCTTTGAAGCCAGCCGTGGCGTCTTTCACCTTCAACCCCAAGATCATACCCACGTAGAAATTCGCCCAGGCCGAGAGCGCTTTGCGGTGCCAGGGCCATTCCGTCGCCGTGGAGCCGCCGGCTACATAGCGTGAGCCGATAACCAGCGCAGCACCTGTCCTGATCCGGTCAATCATCGTCGGGATCACGGAGAAAGGGTGAGATAGATCCGCATCCATTTGGATAACAATGTCTGCTTCCTCAGCCAACGCGCGGGCCATTCCAGCCACGTAAGCACGACCGAGTCCATCCTTCTCTTTCCGGTGTAGAACGGAGATCATCCCACCGGAGTCTCCGGCCAACCGATCTGCGAGCTCGCCGGTCCCATCAGGAGAATTATCGTCAACAACCAGGACGTGAAGATTCTCGATCCCCAGCGATGCGAGCTGAGCAGTGAGAAGAGGCAGGTTATCCCGCTCGTTGTAGGTCGGTACAACAACAGTGATTTTAGGAGCTGCGGTCAAGATATGGGTCCCCAATTCGGCTTCGAAAAAGAGCCCAAAGCATGTGCTTATCTGCACATATGCTGGGCCAAGTCAGTCTAGTGACCTCCTCGGAACAACCGAAACCAAGACTTTTCTGTCAGGTCAATGTCCTAAAGTCCTAATCGCTGGTCGGCCCAGGACGTGGTAATTGGTTTCGAAAATGGGTTGAGCCTGTCCCTGGCGAATGCGTGCCGTTCCTAGAGGGCCGGCCCAAAGCCGGCCCTGGATACCCGTGAGTCAGCAAACGCGTCCGTAAAGGGATCCCTCAGCGGGCGCGTTGAGGGTTAGCCGCAATCGACCGTTAAAACGCCAGCACCTTCCCGCACCTACGTGGGAGCATGTCGCAGATCGGTTTTCAGAGGGTCGGCCGGGAGAAGAGGTTCACGAGGTTGCCATCTGGATCGCGGAACAAGGTGGACCTGTTGCCCCACGGCATGGTGGTTGGTTCGAGCACGATGTCCTCGAGCATGTCTTGCAGTCGAGCGAACTCCGCGTCGACGTCCGTGACGAGGTACTCGATGATGATCGAGTGGTTGCTACTGGGCTTTGGGGCTTGGTCGCCGAGCATCGCGACGGTTGTTGTGTTTGCGATTGCGAGGGTTCCCGTGGCCGTCCGGAACTCGGCGAAGACAGGTGCGGGCCGTACGGGTACTGTTCCCGTGACTGCCTCGTAGAAGCGGGCGAGCCGGTCGATGTCGTGAGTGATGATGCGGATCGATGCGAGGTTCATGGTCTACCTTCCAGCCGGGCCGTCCGGCTTCACGTGTCCATCGTGGGCTGGCCGCGCGACAACGTCCTGTCGGTGTTTAAGGCGATTTCTCGCCCATGCCGACCGTCCGTAACTCTCCGTGGACGATGCCGAGGTCTTCTAGGCGGAGCGGGCGGCGCGGTGCTCGCTCGCCCAAGGGCTTGGCGTCGGTGATGCGGTCGCCCCGGAACGCCCGAAGGCTGTCACGGAGGCGGCACCAGGCGATCAGGTACCAGTCGTTGCCCTTGCCGACGAATCCCATGGGTTCGACGTTACGTAAGGTCGCGATCCCGTTACGGTCGGTGTAGGCGATCTGCAAAACCTGGCCGGTTTGCAGTGCGTCGGCCAGCTCGTGCGGCGCCTCATTCGGCCTTTGCTCGCCGAGCAGGTAGATGCGGGTAGCGAGGTCCGTTGTCTCTCTCAGGTTGCGATCGCCCGTGACGGCGACAACCTTGCGAAGTGCCGACGTCGCGGCATCGCGGAAGGGGCTGGTGACCAGCGTGCCCAGAGAGATCATCACGGCGAGTGCCTCGTCAACAGTGAACCCGAGGGGAGCCAGGGTGTGCGCCGGATCAAGGCAGTAGCCTCCGGTGCGGCCAGGTTCTGCCCAGATGGGGACTCCGCTTTGCTGCAAAGCCGACAAGTCCCGCTCGATGGTCCGGGAGCTGACATCGAACTTCCCGGCCAACCATTTGGAACTCCTCGGACGTGGTGCAACAGCCCGCAGCTCTTCGACGAGTGCGTAGAGCCGGTCGGTGCGATTCACACCTCTACCCTAGTTCCGAATACGAGCGGCATCAGCGCCGCCCGTAAGCGGTCCCTTACCGGCCGTAGTGCGAGTCCTTTAGAGGATCGGCTTACGGGCATACGACAGAGCTGATGCCTCTGCCATCAGCATTTACCGGCGTCGTCCTCTGCAAGTCAGCCATACAGGGACCGCCGATAATGCGCCTCGACACCTTTGCCTTGGCGCAAAGCTTTTTGGCACAACCGGCAGATGGTAAGCTTGCTTAGCTTTCAATACGACAGAGAGCAGGTTGGGATGAGTGCCGAGGAAGCGACTGAACCGAAACCTACCAAGACTGCTCCAGGCGGACCGTCAGAGTATCGTTCCAGCGAGGACCCGGCTTCTTTCGGGGGGCAGCAGTCAAAGATCCGACGGTTTCTCGGCTTACTTGGTCCGGGCGTGGTAACCGGCGCTGCTGATGATGATCCCTCGGGAATAGCGACATACGCCCAGTCAGGAGCCGCATACTCCAACGGCTTGCTGTGGACCGTGCCGCTCACTTTGCCCATGATGATGGCTGTGCAGGAGATCTGCGATCGCACTGCCTTGGCAACCGGCGAAAGCCTGGGCAGGCTGGCCCGCCGGAAGTTCTCCCGCAAGCCCCGGATTGTGATCGGGATCCTGATCGTGGCACTTCTGGCCGCAAACATGCTTAACGCGGCCGCGGACCTGATGGCCATCGGGCAGGGCATGGAATTGGTGGGAGCCGGACCGGATCATCTCTGGAGCGCTGTCGCTGGTATCGGCATCGCCGTCACCTTGATCGCCGGAGGTTTCACCGTCATTTCCAAAATCTTCAAATGGCTCTGTCTGGCGTTGCTGGCCTATGTGGCCGTACTTTTCGTGGCCAAAGCGGACTGGGGTGATGTAGCGGCGGGAATGCTCGGTCTTCACTTCCAGTTCAGCCTTGACTACCTGGGCCTGGTCGTCGCTGTGCTGGGGACGACCATTTCCCCATATCTGTTTTTCTGGCAAAGCGCGCATCGGGTCGAAGAGCTCCGAGATGAAGACTTCGGAGGCAAGAAGGCCGCAGGGTTGCAGGAGCGGACAGCGGCTGCCGCCGAGCACAAGCTCCGGAACGCCCGGGCCGACGTGTTCGTTGGCATGTTTTTCTCGGCCCTCATCATGTTCGCGATCATGGCCGCCACCGCCGCGACACTGGGCAAGAACGGCACGGACGTCAAGACTGCGGCCGATGCTGCCAAAGCGCTGGAACCCATCGTTGGGCCGGCAGCAAAGTACCTCTTCGCCGCCGGTTTCATCGGTTCGGGCATCCTGGCGGTACCCATCCTGGTCGCTTCAGGCTCCGCCGGGCTGGCTGGCCTCCTCGGAAAAGACTGGGGCTTCGATCGACGCCCCAGCCGTGCACGCACGTACTACCTGCTGCTCGGCGCCGGAACCCTCGGCGGCGTCCTCATTAGTTTCTTCGCCTCAGACCCCATCGGATTGCTCATCTTCACTGCCATGATCAACGGCGTCGCCGCGGCCCCGTTCCTCGTTGTCACCATGCTCATTGCCAGGGACAAAGACATCATGGGCAAGTTTCGCAATGGGAAACTTGCCACCGTCTTGGGCTGGTCAATCACGCTCATCATGGTCGTGGCCGGTGCCATTGGCATCTGGATCTCCCTCACGCAGAGGTCCTAGCGACGCACGGAAGTAGCGCCCGCTGAGGGATCCTCCAACGCGCATCAGATCAACACGGTCTACCTTGTCGTTTGGCAGGAGCTGGGCGGAGTCCCCGATCGCTCCCGTAGAGCGGTGGTCCTCCCGGACCTGGCCTGGCTCGAACAGGCAACCACCCTCACCAAACTACGGGCAGGACACGCACTTACCGGGTATACGCATCTTGGGCAGGTTGGTACTTAGCCTATGTTGCGTACTTGGAGATGTGACGTGGGCGCCCCGGTCGCACAGGGAGCAGTCAGTTCAATGGTGTCGACCCGAGTAAGCAAAAGCCTGGGGCAGAATGGTGCTATGGCACACAACGATGGATCAGCGCCGACTCTGGCCGATGTGATGGAACAACACCCGCAGCTCAACAACTTTGGGATCGGCGCATTTGACGCCCACAAAAAGACCCCAGCGCAGCGGAACACGGAGATCGCAGCGGGACGCGATGTTCTTCTGCGCAACGAACATATCGTGAAGCAGCTCGTCGAGTGGCTGGAGGAGAACGTCTCATTAATCCAGACACCGACGCAGGACAGCTACAGAGTCAAGGGTCTTATCGAGCGATCGCGAGGTGAGTACATCACCAATGGTGATCTGATCGCCGCGGCACTCATCGTCGGTTATCCCTACGAGTACGACGCCCCGAACGTGCTGTTCGGGATGAGCCAGCGCGACTTGGACCGGGCCGTAAAAGCTCAGTAGCAGTTATCAACTTACGACGCGCATCTGTGAGTTCGGATCTGTGATTCGAGCTTTCGAAATTGAAATACAACCGCGCACATTCGTAAGTCGGTAGTGAAGCGATAGAACTGATGCTTTGGCCGGACTATCGGCCAGGTCAGCTGTGGACAACTCCGCTCGATGTCGTCGTTCTCGCGCTACTTCGCGATCGGCCCGCGTCCCACAAGCCGGTCGGCTAACGGGCACGTCATGAGGCGGCATCTGCCGTGACTGTTATGGTCAGAGCATGAAACGCGCGTTCGCGAGAGGTGGGCTGCTTCTGTTGCTGACCCCACTGCTAGCTGGCTGCGTGGGCGACTACTTCGCGTCCGACGACTGCGACGGTCTTGCGAACGAGCTCTCTCCGGTCATCGAGAAGTCCATCGGGTCCGCGCCATCCATAAACAGCACTTGGGGCGACGGCGGGATGATGCCTTGGTGCCGAATCGAATTCTCGACGAACAAAGAGTATGCGCCCGACGATGAACGCCTCAGCGCGCTGAAATCCGAAGTCGAGGCCGGAATGGCGGACTGGTCAAGTGGCGTCGTTGTGACAATACATTTGGGCACCAACCGCAGTATTGAAGTTCTTTCGCCTGACGATAAGCGCTGAAACAACGCGTCACGCGATGCAGTTAGAGCCCCCGGGAGCTCTAGCCCTATTGCTTCCCACAATAAAATGGCTTCACATCGTCTTCGCCGCGATCCTAAGGCGCAAGCGGAGGCCCGCTCGGCACCCGAAAGCCCAAACGGAGGACTTAAGTGTCCGCTGAGGGATCCCTCTCCGGGCACCTGACTGCTGTACACCGCCGGGGGAAACAACACCAGCATGTCAGTTTTGATGGGGTCGTCTCCCAATGGCGGGCTTCCTCTCTGGTTGCAATGTGGTCCGGTCGGTCTGCGATCTTCGCCGCACCGGGCGCGAGATCACAGCACCAGCACTGCCCGGAATCGACGGATAGCTGCATTCGCTCGTATGCCGGTGCCTCAACCACATCAGCGGCTATTCCGCACCAGGAAATTCGGGGCTTGTTGGGCCCAGCCATTCTCAGACGCGACCGAGGTCAGGGCCTCTTGTATGCCGGCAGGAACCAGAAGCCAAGCGGCTTCCGCCCGGTCGGGGCTCTCAAACTTGAGCCCAGCGCCCTCGAAGCCTTTTAGAAGAGTGCATCCGATGGAAGCGCGCTGCCCTTTGACCGGAACGGAAATAATGCAGATCCTCTTGCCGGAAGGAGTCCCGGGCATCGAGTCGGCTTCGGTCGCAGGTGCACCGTAGTACGTGTAGGAATCGCTGTGCCCCAGCAGCCGGGTCTGCGAGGCGTCAATGCCCAAACTTTCAGGGTTAGAGAGTGCGCCTGGAGGTACTTTGTCGGCATCCTGCTGGGGGTTGGTCAGCGATGAGATGATCCTCGACGCGTCTTCAAACCTGTCCTCCGGTGTTGGTGTTAGTGCCATGGTGCCCGCTACGGTCGCAGCACCGACGACGGCGGCAGCCAACCACACTCGGTATCGGTTCCACGCCGCAGCCGCCTTCGATCGACGTTGAATAACTTTCCCCGGAAGTCTGAACCTGGCGGCGGCTTCAGTCTCCGCGACTGTAGGAAGCTCTACGAGTTGCTTGCGCAGTGCCTCACGCCGAATGGTCTGAAATTTCGATGTACTCATGATGATGGACTCCGTCCAAGAGTCTTTTGGGCATCGGGCTGTTCAAGTTCGCACACCGTCTCGCTGAACAGGTTTCCAAGCCGGGTCTTTGCTCTATGAAGTCGTGATTTCACGGTTCCCTCGGCCACATCCAAAGCAATAGCTGCCTCACGGATTCCGATGCGCTCAATCACGCACAATGTCAGAACGTCGCGTTCTGGCCGCTTGAGTTGGCCGAAGGCTTCCCGAAGGGCCGAAGACCAGAACCTGACGTCGTCTGCTTCGGCAATGCTCTCGGCGATGTCCGGGGCAGACTCTGGAGTGGGAAGCTGACTGAGGAAATGCCTGTAACGGCGCTGTTGACGGACGTGGTTACGTACTGTGTTGTTCGCAGTTACCAAAAGCCAAGGCAGGATTGAGTCGCCGGTGATCCTGACTTGGTAGCGTTTCCGCCATGCCTCGTAAAAAACCATAGCCGCGACATCGTCCGCGACATGAGGCAGGCTCAGCACTCTCAGGGCGTAGCGCCGGATCCTGTCGTGGTGTCTGTCGAAAATGACGCCGAATGCGTCACCGTCACCAGCCACGACGCGGCGCCACAACACCTCATCTGAGATATCCGATTCCCCAGTCATATCCCATAGTGTCCGGTCATCGCATTTGGTTCCATGTTTACCAAATAAATCTTCACGTCCTGGACAGCACGGGAGACAGTCCGCTTCCGGTCGCAGAGCTCCGCCCGACTCGTGCCAAACGGCCGGGTAGACCTTCACATCTGGTGTCCCGGTGAGGGATCCCTAGCGGGATGCGTGGGTCACAATGCCGTCAGACAAGTTGGCTGTCCCTCAACGGGATACTTGCGCCTGCTCTTGTGTTTGGGGGAATCTTTTTCGGACCCGGTTCAGGGCCGTGATTTAGGCTGTGCGTGTGAGTATCAGCGCGGCCCAGGCGAGCCGCTTTTATCAAGAGGTCATCCTGCACCAGCAAGTGTGGGGAATCCGCGATTCAGGTGGTTTCCCTGCACCCCCCAATGGAGATGGCGAACGCAGCATGCCGTTCTGGTCGCTCCGAAGCAGCGCTGAGAAAGTGACCAGCAGCATTCCGGCGTATCGAGCCTTCGAAGTAGAGGCAATCCCCCTTACCGTGTGGCGCACGCGGTGGATTGATGGATTCGAACGAGATGGCATTCTCGTGGGACTTAACTGGTCTGGCGTTCGCGCAACGGGCTATGACATTCAGCCGCTTGAGGTCCGGGCTCGACTCGAGGCCAGCGAATAGGGCCCCCAGAGCCATGTGCAATTGTCCGGTAAAGGATCCTTCACCGGGCACAGTGAACTAGGGCAGGTCATGCCACGCCTGTTCGAATTCTGCCTCGGTAATGGCCCATGGCTGCCATTCGTCTAGCGGAGCCAGCGGCTCCTGAGCCAAAAGACCAAATTCGTCCTCTTCATGTTCAGGTTCATAACGAAGAGTCGGGTCAGAATCGTAAATCTCGATCTGGCGGGTCGGCCGCGTCGTTACCGACTTCGAAGTAATAAGTGGCGGGACCCCAAGAGGAATACTGGTCGCCTCGGGACTCGTTCCACGGCCTCCGGTAGTACTGAGTTGCCATGAGAGCAGTGTGCCCTATTTCCTGTCCCCAAAGCGTCCAGCTCTCCACCGGCCAAGTAGAGGATCCTTCAACGGACAGGGTTATGTGCGCCTTCTTAAGCGAAGATGCTACGTATGCACGATTCGATCCTCTCCGCCCAGATGCAGCTGACCGCCAGGTTCGGGGCTGTCCCTACACCACCGTTGCAGGGCGTAAAGGTGGGAGTCTCCAAAAATGTTCGGTCGCCGCATGTTTATCCACTCAACGGTCTGCGGCATCCAGCCGCGGCTGGGACCAGTGGCTGGTTCATCTGGCGCGGTGAAGACCTCGGAACGGCGGATGACTTCTTTGTTCCGTTGCACGTCGAGCATCTGACGACACGGTGTCCTGAAGTCGTTCCCTATCTCGCTTTGCCCGCGGGTTGGCGATTCCTCTTGGCACCTGGCTACGAAGATGTCTGGTTTGATGAGTCGTTGTTGAATGTTTGAGGGAAGCTGACCCGGACGGCTGAATCTCCCGTTCGGGATTCGCGTCCGGTCAGGGATCCTTCACCGAACGCCCATGACTTACCTTCCTCCGCCTCCCTGGCTGAAGCTCGGTAGCAATGGGATGGCTAGGATTACTTCACGTCTTCGTAGCCGAAGTTTTGGAAGTGAACTATGCAGCTGGAATTTGATCCTGAGGTACCTGTCGCGGAAGTCAGGCTGACGCTGTCCGTAGATGAGCTTGAAATTTTTTGGTCGTCTCTGCGTGAGACATCGGAAGCTCTCGACGAAAATGAGTTTCATACTCGTGTCGGCTTTCATCGGCAGGAGGTGCGCCGACTGCAGGGTGATCTAGCACGAGCGATGAACACTCTTCCCGATGTGCCAGAGTAAAAGACCCTGGCCATTTCGAGAGCATGGATAGGTTGAATCCGGTTAGAAGGGCTGCCTGTCTGGCCGGGGTCCCCAGATTCCCACTGGGTCAAAGCCAACTCCATAATCCGGTGGACCTACGTCAGTAAGCCGATCGGCTTATGGCCGCTCTGAAGGGATCCAGTCGTCAATTAAGCACCGGCGGATTGCTGTCTCGGCCAAAAACGGACTGGAGCCCCCTCACCAATTCATGTACTTGATCGGCATCAAGATCAAGTGACAGCTCCAACTCTGGTGATTCAAGTCCCAATTTTTGGGCGCCATCCTCCATGAAGACCACGTGCAGTCTGCCCTCCTCGACGAGGGCAGACGAAAGGCACCCATAGGCGCAGGCGCCGTTGGTCAAGGTCACGCAGTAGGAGCCCATGCCTAGGGCCACATCCTGCTCATCGGGATCCAGCGAACGCTGGAATTCCAACTGCCATGCCGGGGCAAGATCCTGATCGGCAAGCACGACGGCTTCGAAGCCCATCTCTTCATCGCGAAAGTGACTAACGGCCCTAACTGTCATCATGGGCAACACGAAATCACCTATGTCCTCCCAAACCAAACTCGTCCGGTAAAGGATCGGCCTACGGAGCCAAAGTCAGCTGACGCTTCCATCGTAGAATCGCGATGTGGACGATAAGAAGCCGTTGTTATTGCGGGAAGCCATAGAGCTGGAGCGTCCAGGGGCTCTTTCCGCGTCGCGCGAAGCGTTGCTTGAACGCTGGCACTCCCTTCCGCCAGACAAAGGAACCGCACTCAGACTGGCATTTATCGAGTGGTGGGCTTGCAGCGAACCCGCTTTCCTGACCGGCCTACCTGACTACGACTACGACCTGTCCCTGTTCCCCGAGCTGGCTGCCTTCCTCACATCCGATGCCGAGATTGACACAACGGTTCGGTTTGTCTTGGGTTGGATGTCGAAGTCGTTCCCTTGGTGTTGCGGATGTGGTCCGTCGCCCTGGGAGTCGGTGGGTGAAAAGCTGTGGTCCGAGTTCGAGGCAAGCGGCGATCTGGACCTATCGGAGTTCGCGGATGATAGCGAGTATGGCGTTTACTTCACCCACATATATGCCTCAACTCAGCAGAAACGGTTGTCCGACGCTGGTGACTAATGCTGCCCGTTAGAGGATCCTTTACCGGGCAGCGTTGCGATCACGCGAGAAACAAGAAATTACTTGAAGGATTCGGGTACTGGACCCAGGAGAGGTTGTGCATCCGCAGGGTTGCGGTAGGTCGACTCCCAGGGCAATCGTCCGGTGGAGTCACTCCAAATTGCTTGTAGGGCCTTTACTTGGCCGTAAACTTCTGCCACCGCTGTCAGTCCCGCGATGTTTTCCACCGCGATGAAAGCGATGGGAGCTGGAGGTTCGGTGAGGTCTGTGGTGATGCTTCCTGGGATGAAGCGTTTACCTGCTTTTACCTCTTCACCCATGAGGTTCAGGAAGGCTTGGGCTACCTCGAACGGCAGGCCCTCCATAACGATCTCCGGATGCTTTAGGGCTGTAAGGCCAACGGTGTAGGAAAAGGCAGCCTGATCACCCGCGCCGACATGACGTACCGCCCACCCGTGCTCTTCGATCAACGACAGCAGTTGATTGAAGACGGGGTCATTGCTGTCCTTAAGTTTCACGGACTCAATCTAGCAACGCCGTGAAGCTCTGTCGCCAATCGTCAGCACTGTCCATCCTTTGCACGCCCGGATGGGCATCCCTGACCGTTCACTTCTTTTCGCTGCGACTCTTCCGCTGTGCCAGGTAGGTTGACTAAGCAAATATCATTCAAACAGACCGATAAGAGCCAGCGGCCGCGACCTCCGGCGCGCTTGTGCGATACGTTCAGCGTGAGTGTCGCGGGAGGTATACGATACTCCGCCGTCCTGAATCATCCTGAGCTTGCCTATGTGGCTGCACCCGGACGTCCTGCTGTCATCCCCTGAACGGCTGCACTGACTTCTCGACTTTCTCGCTGGCTTCGTCGTAGTGGTTCTGTTTCAACAAGCCCTCGACGGTGCGGACGATGCTGGCATCGGCGATAGGTGAACACCACACGCCCTTCAACGGGAGTAGGTCGTCCTTAATCTCGGAAGCAGTCATGACGTGAAGGACAGGGACGATTGATTTCCGGCCATGCTCGTAGTGAATAGGGTCGAAGTCCTCACTGAAATTGGTGGATATCCACCGCACCTCCCGTTCGTCCTGGAACGCCTCATGTTTCATCACGGATGCAAGGATGACCGCCTGCTTCCGAAGTTCGCTAACTACCGGCGAAACGTTGCTTTTGCCTGCTGCCAAGATGTCCGTAACAGCACTCTCGATGAACTCGTTAGCCAGCCGCCGTTTCTGGCTGTCCTTGTACTCGACCCGATACCAGCCACTGATGGGCGGAATACCGTTAGGGGCATGATCGTCGTGGCTTGTCTCCTCTACTTCCAGTCCGTCAGCAGACAACTCGACTGCAGTATCGATGCCTATGGCGAAACCATCACCATCGGCATAGTTTCTCCACAGTGTTAGGCTGTCTGGCTTTGCCGAGGCTGATATCAAATAAACCTCATTGATGATGTCGCTGAAATAGTCCTCATCGAGAACCTCACGCAGAACGGCGTTTACGGCCTCCCACTGGTCAGCGTCGTGACCATGGGAAGGAGCTTTCTTATGTGTTTTCCAGTGAGCTTCCTGTAAGAATTCGAACCCGTGCCTGATCTCCGTTGCATCATTGAGGTGTGCAGGATTGGAAGCCCATAGGCACTTGTTTCTGAGGATGGACATCAACGCATAGCCGTTGGTGTAGTGCCATACCGGACGGTTCCAGCGATAACGCAAACTCTCCGTTGTCGTCAAGAACTCCTGCGTTTTCCTGGCATAGCCAGCAAGCGCAGCGTTCCTTGCTAGTCTCCCAATGTCCCCCACGATGGCTGCCGCAAAGGGCTCAAACAACTTCTGCTGTTTTAGCTGAAGGTCACCGAACAGTCCCCATACCCCTTTCCCACCTACCGGTTGAGGAAGGTCGATGGTCACAGCCTTACGCATGGCTTCAACGGCAGCGGCTACACCAGGGCTTGGATAGATGTCGCTCAGGTTGCTCGTCATTCGTCGGAGTGCGTCAGTGATGCCAGAGGTAGCTATCTGTCTGGCCGCGTAATCCTGCACCCATGGTTGGGACACGAGGCGATGCATGCGTTCCAGTTGCTCCTGGTTGACGTTCAAACGCTCAACATCGATGCTATGACGTGCCCCTTCAGGCTCGTCCCCAGTAGCCTCATCCGCCTGTCTAAGGATGTCATCGAGGGCTACCACATGCTCGCCTCGCTTAGAGGTAGTTTTCCCCTCCGCGTCCTCTGCCTCTTCGGTGGGTTCGCCTTCGGAGGGGTCGTGCTCGCCTGGCTCAGGGGCTACGTTCTCACTGCTCTCGTCCTCACTCACGGCTCAATTGTTCCATCGCCCCCCTGGGACCCTCCAACGGCCCTCGGGTGCTACCTGATAGAAGTGTCCGGTAGAGGATCCTCTACCGGGCGCTAGGAATTTGCTGCGGGCCCAGTGCAGCAGACCTACGGTCAAGTTGGCATATTATCCTCAAGTAGCCGCGTAGGATTTGGGCTTCTGACTAGGCTAGCTTTGATGGGGCTCTCGGCACAGCAGGGGCTGTATCAGTCGGAACACCGCCGATCAGACCTTCGATATGTAATGGACAGTGGGATAAATATGTCGTCAGAAGGTGGATTGATCGATGGTCCCACCGCGTTCATTTTGTGGCGATGGCGCTACCGGTTTACGACGATATCGCTTGCCATCTGCCTAGTGACTCTGATTATGAACAACTCCGGCATGCCGCAGTCCTGGTTCACCAACACCATGGTCGCCTGTATGGCGGCCAGTGTCATCCCTGTCATCGTGCTCATCAATTGGTGTGCCGTCCGGGAGCGCGCGGAGAAGCGGGCAGGGTATACGACTCTTAGGACGAGTCGTAACGAGCTGATGCAGCGGGATCCATACCTGGGCAGGGTCATTCGCCTGGCGGGCGCAACACCCTTGGAGCGTCAACGTTTCCTCCAGATAATTGCAGATACAAAAGCGCAGATGACCGCTGAAGCCACCACCCGCAAACCATGAGCTGATCCATCCTGCGCAACTCTGTCACGATGTCGCCAGGAAACGCGCTGGTGAGCAATCAGTGGCGGAGCGTCGAGCAACGTCCACCCTCAGCACGACAACACGTAGACGAATCGGTAGCGCCCGGTAAAGGATCCCCATTCGGGCCAGTGAGGCTCCCGGTGGACCACCGCCTTACGGACGTTGTTCTAAGGCGCCTGCTGCTTCTCCGCTTCGGCTTTAGTTCGTTCCAAGATCTCGGCGAAGTGCCGGCGCTCGAGATAGTCCGCGTGGGCTAGTCGGATGATGCGGCCCATATAAGGATCTCGTTGCATTATTTTCTTGTTCCCAAGGCGGATGGTTGTGTAGCCAGCCCTTTTCTCAGCATCCTCCCTGAATCCCGCCCAGTTGATAAGAACGACCAAGACAAATCCTGAGACGAGCAGCAGACCTATCAGCAGATCAGTAAACAAAGACTGGGGGACACCAGCAGCGCTTAGATAAGCAATCGACAAACTAACAACTACTAAGACGGCCGTGGCGCGGTGGCGCCACGTGTCACTTGAAAAGCAGTTCTGCAAGTGATCAAACCACTACGAGATCCCGTGTTTACCAAGTCGCAGCTCCATATTCGCCCAAGCAGTCTCCAGCTCTCATCGTGCCACGCCCGTAGGTGGTCCTGGGCGATGCCGGACGCCCGACGAGGGAT
Organism: Paenarthrobacter sp. RAF54_2; assembly: GCF_052113945.1. NCBI lineage: Bacteria > Bacillati > Actinomycetota > Actinomycetes > Micrococcales > Micrococcaceae > Paenarthrobacter > Paenarthrobacter sp. RAF54_2. The sequence continues at coordinate 77,563 of NZ_JBFRDV010000009.1, read as the reverse complement.
GCCCTTGCGGGCAGCCGACTCCATGCAGACTTCGCCCCGGTCATCGTCGCAAGATCCAGTCCACGGGGTAGCCGAGTTCCTCGAGGGTTAGAAGCAGTGGTTCGGGAGGAACCGCAAAGACGAAGAGTTCAAAGCCGCCGCCGCGGATGTGGATCCGCTTAGAGAACAATCCACGAGTAGTGAAGACCTCGATTACCTGTTCCCTGCGGAAGGGCCATGGCCCGAAGATGCGCCCAAGACCGAACCGAAAGCGAAAGTTGAGATCCTCCTCCGTTGCGGTTAGTTCGACGAGCGGCGTCGTGGCGCGGATTGTCCGGTACTCGATGCCGACATTTATGCGATAAGGCTTCATAGGCCTGCATCATCCCCCGAGTTGGCTGAGTGGTTTCACCAAAAGTTACTGCCTGGGTGCGCAGAAGTCTCTAATACCGGCGCCCCCATGCGCCCGGTAAGGGTTCCCCTTGCGGGCTGCGCCATGCGATAAATAGCGTCGCAAAAAGACCGCCATTTATCGCCAAAAGTCATAGGAATGGCAGAGCCTGAAGCGGCTGTAGGTGAAGGGTTGGTTTAGTCTGAGTGAGCCGTGCCGGGCACGACTAAACGTTCGGATCTGTAGCAGAGCAACTTAGGGGATGATTTGGGGGCTTACATGCGTGGGGGCAAACTGGGAGCTTGGAAAATAGGGAGCGCCGGGCTTCTCGCGGCGTCGGCGATGTTGCTGACATCATGTTCCTATTCGGAGCCGTCGCCGTCCCCCACTACCTCCAGTGCGTCCCCTGTAGCAGCGGCAGCGGCGGCTGTTGCATCCAGTTCCAGTGCACCCACCCCTGATGTGGCTGGCACGGTGGGGCTGAGCTCTTACAAACTGCCAGTGACGTACACGACTGTCGCAGGGGACACCTGGGCATCCATCGCGAAAGCATTTGAGCTCAAAGAAGCCAGCCTCAAAGCATTCCAGGCGAATCCGGTGGACGCAGAGCCAGCGGTGGGAACTGTCGTGGACCTGCGAGGGGTCGACTACCTGCGCGCAGGAGCGGCCGGCGGTTATCAAAAGGACGCATCGGGCCGCCCAGATATCTATACCGTTGTTGAAGGAGACAACCCAGGGGCCGTAGCGGCACGCTTTGGAATACCAGTTCGGCAGTTGGTAACGGATAACAAGCTTCCCGGAATGTGGTCATTGTCCCCAGAAGCCACTGCATCCTTCACGCCCGGCATGAAACTCAAGCTGCAAAACCCCTCCTAGGAACCTCCGATAGATCTTTAGCCAGAGTAAGTGGCACCGCACAAACCAGTGTAGTTTCGGGTTCCTGATTGCAGATTCCTCGATACGCCCGTAGACGATCCCTTAGCGGGATGCGTGGGTTCGCAATGCCGTCAGACAAAGTTGGCTGCAGAGGAAGCTAGGAACAGTTGCACACCGTCTACCACACAGTCAGTGCTTGGCGGGCTGCGTCCATGATCTCGGTGCCAATGGCGTCCCGTTTTTGTGGCATGTCGTCCCAGTCATCCATGAGAGCAACCAAATGATTCAGTTCCGGGGGCTGCCCCAGCACCAGCCAACCCTTCCCGAAGACCAGACCTACACCCGTGCGCGGCGCCAAAGTCCCGCCAACAATTTCACTCAGCCAGCTTCGAACCAAGATACGGCGGGCAACACCATCGTCCTCAAATGGCTTTCCCAGTTCCTTCCTGGCTTGGATCCATAAGTCCCTGGCTCCCCGCGGATCATTTGGTGAGTATCCGGCCAATTCCCGGAGCGCCGGGGAATCGTAGCCACCGACGAGCAAACTTGCCGCGACATCCGGATATTGTTCGCTGGGTAGCAAGCCAACCTGATCCTGGAGAAACAGGAGTCTCACGCTCTCAGTTTCCTCGCCGCTCATGAGCAAATCATAGTGGCAGAGTTGCCATTCTTGAGCCCGCCATCGTGTCCGCAGGAGAATCCCTCAAGGGGATACTTGCGCCTGCTCTTGTGTTTGGGGAATCTTTTACGGACCCGGTTCAGGGCAGTGATTTAGGCTGTGGGTGTGAGTATCAGCGCGGCCCAGGCGAGCCGCTTTTATCAAGAGGTCATCCTGCACCAGCAAGTGTGGGGAATCCGCGATTCACATGGTTTCCCTACACCCCCCAATGGAGATGGCGAACGCAGCATGCCGTTCTGGTCGCTCCGAAGCAGAGCTGAGAAAGTGACCAGCAGCATTCCGGCGTATCGAGCCTTCGAAGCAGAGGCAATCCCCCTTACCGTGTGGCGCACACAGTGGATTGATGCACTCGAACGAGATGGCATTCTCGTGGGACTTAACTGGTCTGGCGTTCGCGCAACGGGCTATGACATTCAGCCGCTTGAGGTCCGGGCTCGACTCGAGGCCAGCGAATAGGGCCCACAAAGCCATGTGCAACTGTCCGGTAAAGGATCCTTATCCGGGCGCTTGGAGTTGGGCGGAGTCCCCGATCGCTCCCGTAGAGCGGTGGTCCTCCAGGACCTGGCCTGGCTCGAACAGGCAACCACCCTCACCAAACTACGGGCAGGACACGCACTTACCGGGTATACGCATCTTGGGCAGGTTCGACCTGAGTATATGTGGCGCAATCGAAGAAATGAAGTGGGCTCCTATGGAGCCGTCACGCCATGTCCGGCCAAGGATCCTTCAGCGGGCCGTAATGAGGGGTCGGTCTAGCTAGACATCTGTTGTAGTGCAACAGGGATGTAGGTCAGCACGTTGATCAGGGCCCAAGTGGCAAGTCCGTAGCCGAGAACGAGGGCCGCTATCGCCATAGAGCGACCCCTCTCGTTTTTTCGCTTGATCTGATTCAACGAGACGTGTCCAGCCCCCACAGCGAAAGTCGCAAGAATCCCGAGGCCAAAGAACCAAATACCGGCAAAGGCGATGCCGGCCAGGGCAATGGCCACAACGGCCAAGACGTTAATCCGGCCAGTGGTCAGCGGTGCCTTCGTAGATGACATACTCACAGTTCGCCATTTCGTAAGCGTCAATTGAGTCTAACCGCCTAGCAGAGGCTCCCGCATGACCGACCGGTAAAGGATCCTTCTACGGCCACGATTGTCCACTGTCCGCTGCTCCGATGCTGCAGCTATGCTCAAGCCGTGAGCATCGTTGGAGGCACTGCGCAGGACCACTTTCGTTCGATGGTGCGCACGGAATTGGCGCCGGAGCTGCGTCGCCTTGGCTTCCGCGGAAGCGGAACACAGTTCGAGCTTCCGTCCGCCACTCATTGGTTATTACTGGGCATTCAGAGATCAACGTCCAGTACAGCGGATGAGGTGCGCTTCACGGTGAACCTTTCTGCAGTCGACCGCCAGGCTTGGAACACCAAGCGTGAGAGGGAGAAGTGGATGGGCGTGCAGCCGAGCGCAAACGTCTTGGGTCCTGTCACGACATCAAAGCGTTTGGGAATACTCGTATGGGGAACCGACACCTGGTTTGCTATCCAACCGAACCGATCCACTCAAGACGTCGCCCGTGAGGTCTTGGACGCCATTAGAGACAAGGGCATCTCCTGGTTACGTGCCCAGGAGTCTTCCAATGAGTCGCGCCCGTAGGGCGATCCCTGAACGCTCTGGTCCTCTCCTCTGAGAGCGTCGTTGTTAGGTCAGCCGCAGCCTGAGGGCAACGGCCACCTCATCGGCGCGCCCACAAAGCGTGGGCGTGGACAGCGCTTATGAAGAATCCACTCCTGTGTTCAGCGGCGACTTCCCCACGTCTTGTGCCAGTACTCAGCGTCCTTGCTGCTGGAGCATAGGATGGCGTCCGGCTGCGGCGAGGCTGGCCACATCTCCAGCAGGTAATGATCGACCACCTCGTCGGAGAATTCTCCGTCATGGCCTTCGTCGCGGCCTCGGGCACTGGTCCGCAATCGGTAGCTGCCGGGCGTCACATCGCGTAGTTCGCCGCTGTTCTCGTCGCCCCAGGAAGTCCACCGTATGAAATGTCCCTCGGGAAGAGTGAAGGACACCTCGACGATGTCCTCCCATGGGGAAGCGGGGTTCAGCTCAGGTGCCTCATCCAGGAGCACGATGCGCACGTCAGACCCTCCCGATCGTCGGCCGAAGTGGAGATAGATCCCATCCGCATTGGACGCCCCGACCAGGCCATTGACCTGGTCGTCGAAGAAGCGTTCAAAGATTCCATCGAAGCCATAGCCGGCCCAATGCAGGTCGAACTGGCCGTAGTCGGTCATGATGACTTGGTCGAGCAGCACTCTTTCCATGGCATCAGGATAAAGGTGGCACCGAGAGGGTCATTCACTACGACGTCGTAATTGCCGATCAGTCGTGCAAACCCAACGGGGGTCTTGCCACCTCCGTTGATGCAGAATGGATCAGCTCCGTACGAAAGCAGGAGTTTGATCAGTTCGCCACGGCCGTTTGAATTACCGACAGCAGTAAAGAGCGCAGTGTTGCCCCAGCCGTTTTGCAGGTCAACAGTGGCGCCGGCACGGAGCAAAGCAGCAGCTGCGGCGACAGCATATTCCTGCGCAGCAAAATGTAGTGGCGTGAATCCGGCCTTGTCCTGGGCATCGGGCGAAGCACCGTCGGCCAAGTGCGCCTCTGCGGTGGCAACATCATTTTCCAGGGGCTGCGTGGTGGAGCGCTGTGCGGTTCATCCGGTCCATACGTGCAGTCTGTCATCCGGTAACCAGCGGCTGAGAGCGACGTGCGGGTCTGCCACAGGCTTCGTTCAGGTCCCTTCAGAGCGGCCGTAAGCCGATCCCTTACCGGGCTGAGGGGTGTGCCAAATAGCGCTGTGAAAACACCACATTCATCTCTAAAGGCCCCAAGCGCGGCGTTCCACAAACAATTTCGACTGTGGGCAGGTGCCCCGAAAACCTGTACTTTGCGAGGCGCTCTGCGGCAAAGGAGGTGCAGGGCTGGGTCTGTTGGACGGAGCACCCTGGCTCCTATGAGAATTGGCGCAGATCCGTCCATCCAGGATCGGGTACTTGGGTAGTGGCAGCGTCAACTAAGCGGGCAGCTGCTTCGATAGACGCATGTCCGTTCTGGTCGTCGGAATCAGTGTAATAGTGGAGCACTCTGGTTCCAGCCGCTGTTTCATGGGCCACGAGGATCCCTCGCGGCCCGAGTGCTGCAGTGATGTTGTCCTCGATTTGGCGGAGACGGTTCAAAGCGGTTTCGGTTGGCAAACCATCGTCCCGTTGGTCTGCATACGCGAGGCTCACCTCAGTATGGAGGTCGAAGACCGGGTAATCGATCCACCGTAGCGGCCTACGGGCCAGGACAACCATCCGCTCGCCTGCTGGCGTCGTGCCCTGCAGAAGGGCCCAGTTGTCCGGTTGTGCTTGTGCAGTCATCCTGTTGATGGCTTCGACGAGATCAGTTGCTGAAGCCTTGGCTACATCGGCGCTGGTGGTTGTGTTGATAGCTCCCACCCACCGTTCGACGCCGTCTTCGCCCAGAAGCCAGTCAAGAAACAAGAAGGAGACCCGAAGAGGTTCATTCCCGGGCATTTGACCGAACAGAGGGTGGTAAACCTCGACGTCGATACTTTCACGCAGGTCATCCACGCTGAGGCCGAACCGGATGTCCCGGAGTGGGAACTTAGTGCCGTCGACGTCGAGGACGTTCTCGATAACGCCGGGCACCGGCTGACGGGCCGAGGCGAAGTCCCAAACCTCGTCAGCGGAAGGGGCTGCGCGCAGCCATTGTTCTGCGACTCTGCGTAACGCAGCATCACCCTCAGCACTGACGACCAGAAGATGGTCCGAGCGATGACCGCGACCGGTGTCCCACGCCAAGTCAGGATGCACCTTGGCGAGTTGCTGGGTCATGACGCTGGGAAGGTCGTCCCACTCTCCGGTCTGCACTGCGGTGCCGATGCGGTCTTTTCCCTCAGCGGTCCACCATTCCCAGAAAGCGCTAATCGGATGTACTGGGGCCGGAGTGAGCTTGCGCCGAAAAATTCCCATGTCTACCTCTGCTTGGGCGGCACGATAAGCCGCAATGCAGAATCTACCGGAAAGTTCTGACGGAACTCCCCTTAAGGTCACACTCGTGTCTACGGCCGCCCGTAAGCCGGTACGGGCGTTCAAGCGCCCGTATGGGGATCATTCACCGGGCACGGTGCCCGTCGGTGGGCGGGAATCTGCAACACGGTGACCATGGCTTGGAGGCACGTAATGGGCCGCCGGTTCTCGGGGGGGGCGCTGAGCCGAGTAAGTGAGACCAGACTCCGGATTTCTGGTCCTGGCTGGCCCGTCTTGCTGGTCCTGGCTCCCCGGGCTTAAGAGAACGTGCATTCCGTTTGACATCGACGAAACTAGAGGAAGACTATGGGCAAACAAAATCGTCGTCTTCTATGGAGTTCTCATGGCGGGAATCATGCTGGTCAAGCAGCGCGTCGCCGACGTCGCCCGATGGGATGCGGTGTTTCACGACCCGGAGTTGGACGCGGTGCGTCGCCGCCACGGGCTGGTGGTCACCGGAACCTACCTCGACGCGGAGACTCCGAACACCGTCATTGTTGCGATGGACATGGCCGATCTCGACCTGGCCCGGCAGTTCGCTTCCTCCGCCACGTTGGCCGACGCCCGCGAGAGGGCCGGAGCGATCGGCCCACCGGAGGGCGTCTGGTATGGCCCGAGAGAGGTTCGTTGACCGTGCACGGCGAGGCCGACCGGGCGCTGCCACGCTCATGGATCGGCGCAACCCCGCTCGGGATGGCGCGGCTTCGGGCCAAAAGATCGAAGTCGATTTCACATACGCCCGTTGAGGGATCCTCTACCGGGCACTGAAGTGCCCCTTAATTCCGGCCTACTTGGCAGTGCCCCTCCAGGACCATATCCGCATAGCATGACGGCATGCCTGACCGGGACGAGACCGAAGAGCCGCTTCAATTACTCCCTCCTGGCATGGCCCGGAGATATGCGGAGTACAAGCCGGGCACTAATAAACCCTCTCCTGCGCCAATCAACGTTGGCGGTTACGACGAGCTCCTCACCTACTGCCAAGGGAAACGAGTGGTCCTTCCCCGCTCACGCGAGGGCCTTGTCGTAATTGACGCGCTGATTGAGGACCCGGAGGCGAGGAAAGATCTAACGGGACTCGCTGCGGCCGTTGGCATGTTCTACGGAGACGTTCTCATTCACGCCATCCCGGGAGCTCATTGGGAAGTTATCGAAGAGGGCTTCCCAATGGTCCGGATAAGGAGAAACACAAGCATTTCGGTTATTCATGTAGCTCACCGACGGCTTGATGTAGGCTTCCCGACCCTAGTGATGAACTTCGACCACGCAATCGACCTCATTGACGAAGAGAGACTCCGAGGCAACTAGGCACTGCTGATGCGGGAACGAGTGTCCAGTGAAGGATCCTCAAACGGCGCTTTTCGTGCGCTGTTCAGCCGTGCAGCGAAAGATGGCGCGCTTAGGCAGACCATTTGCGGAAGCCCGTCACTTATCCCTGTGAATCTCGCTTTCGTCGGTTGCTCCGGAAGGGAAGGGCGTTTAGTGCAGCATTGCGTATCGTGATGCCCGACCGGGTCTTGGGTACAAGGAGGCGGGATGCGATGCCGGCGCCTCGTTGTTGCTTTCGAACGTGTTTGTGGTGTTTGTGTTCATAGTCGGCGAAAGCGGCGGTGTGGTCATCAGGGTGGGCGGCAATGGAGTCGGCGAGGGTCTTGGCTCCAACGATCGCGTTGCTGGATCCTTCACCGAACAGCGAGATACAACTTGCCGCGTCACCGAGCAGCACGACTCGGCCGGCAGCCCACTGCGGTACGTCCACGTGTGTGACGGCGTCGAAGTACCTATCGTCGGACGCGCCCCATTCCTTAAGGGCGAGCGTTGTGAGCCATCCGCCGCCCGCGTAGGCGGACTCGACGATGCGTCTGCCTTGTTCGGCGTCCCGGTAGTCGAAATCGTGCTGTCCCCGGAAGATGAATGCGAACCCTGGCTTCCCACCTGCCGGATGGATGGTCAGGGAGGTTCCTGGTTCGTTGTACAACAGCACAGTGCGCGGATCTTCGATCGGCGCAGGCGCGCGCACCGTACCGACGAACATGCCGAAGGGGCGGGAAAAACGTTCTTCGGGGCCGAATGCCAAGCGGCGAACGGTGGAGTGGAGTCCGTCGGACCCGATAATCAAGTCATAGCGACGGGAAGGGGTCCGCTGAAACTGGACGTCGATACCCCTGTCGTCCTGGTGCAAGGCGGTGATCGAGTCGTCGCGGATGATGAGGCTTGTCTCGTGTGCCTTCTCAAGCAACACGTCGACGAGTTCATTTCGTGCGACCTCGACCTCCTCTGGGCTGCCACCGCGTAGCCGCGTGGGGATCATTGCCTGTGCACGCCCGACGGCGTCGACGAAGACCAAGCGTTCGACTCCGGTCGCGACCTCTTCCAGGTGGGACCAGATGCCCATTTGCCGCGCAATAGCGACGGCTCCTCCACGTACGTCAATAGGGTTGCCACTAGATCGGATGTCGGCCGCTCGTTCCACAACCGTGACCGACCAACCTGCCTTCGCCAGCCAATACGCGGCCGTGGAACCGGCAATGCCGGCGCCGGAGATCAGTACGTTGCGGTCCACCATGCATTTCATTCAAGCACTCAGCCCTGGCGGATCCCGCGTATTGAGCCCAATTTGCTCGGGCAAGTCAGCGGCCATGCGGGCAAGGATCAAAGTGGTCCCAGTTCCACGAGACACAGATGAGTACCAGCCGTTGCTGTTGGCTGCTCCCTGGCATCACATGCAGAGGAGGACCCTGGGCAGCCGACAGGGGCCGCATTCACACGGGCCCTGCTGTTGTAAACATCCTGCTGCCTGCAACTTTGAGCTTCCCACGCCGATGCCAAACTACAGAGTGCTATCCCAGTCCCCTATCTTTTCCGCCATTTGGAGCTCAATTTGGAGAGCCGCTGGGCATTAGGCGTCTCAGTACACCCCGTCTGCTGGAGTAGGGAGAAACGGTCCGGAACGCGCCAGTGCTCGGCGATACGTCCGTCGACGACGGCAATGTCGATGACCGTCACCTCGACCGGCTTCCCGCTGGGTGGTCCGAAGAACGGTCCCGTGTGTGTTCCTCGTCCGTGGAAACGCACCCAGGCCGTAGTGCCTCGGGTGGCCCAGTCCTTGCTACCGACGAGAGCCCCCAGACACGGGAGCTGCTGCGCGCCAAACTCGCAGGCCGGGACCAGATCATGGACGCGATGATCACCGCGCTCGGGGACGAACACGCCGTATCCCTGGCCGAGGCACAGGCAATATTCCGTGGCCTGGCCGCCCCCGGCCTCTACCGGGAACTCGTAGAGCAACTCGGCTGGACCCCGCATCGCCTCGCCGATTGGATGAGTGAGACGCTCCAGCACCACCTGCTTCGAGCAAAAAACTGATGTAAGGACGTTGTCCAGGAGTCGGGTCCGCCCCGGTCAATCATCGTCTACACTACCAAGCGCGTGGGTGCTTGGGCCTGGCGCAGCCACTCCGATGAATGGCTGCGAGGACCCAGAAATGCAGCCAGGTCGATGCTGTCAGGGCCGACCCGTACTGGTGCAGCTACCGCCTGCTCGCGGGGGATCGGGATGCCGTTGCGGTACGTCTGGCGCCGCGGGCTTGTCCTAGGGCAGGATCGTTGCCATGACACAGATGCTCCCCGCCCCACGTTTGCTTGCGGACGGCTTCGCGATGATTGAGTCCGGACGTTGGCACGAAGGCCGCCTGTGGTTCGCTCACTGGGGTGCGGGTGAGGTGTTGGCCGTCGACCTCCTGGGCCAAACTGAAGTCATGGCATCCGGACCGACGAGGATGGGCTGGGCCATCGACTGGTTGCCCGACGGCGGTTTGCTGGTCTCCGGCGAGGATCTGGCCCTGGTGCGGCCAGATGGCTCCACCGACAGGTACAGCGAGCAGGGAGGCAACGAGGTCATCGTCGGCCCGGCCGGCCACGTCTACGTAAACGGGGCCGACTTCGACTTCGCCGGGGGCGCGGAACCCACACCGGGGTGGATCCGCTTGGTCGCTCCAGACGGCACCACTCGCGAGGTAGCCGGCGACATCGAGTTCCCCAACGGCATGGTCGTGACTCCTGACGGATCGACGCTCGTGGTCGCCGAGTCCTTCGCCGGTCGATTATCGGCCTTCGACATCGGGCGCGACGGCTCCCTGTCCGGGCGCCGCAATTGGGCAGAGGGCCTTGGACCCGACGGCATCTGCATTGACGCCGCCGGCGGTATCTGGTCCCAGACGGCCGACACTTTCGCGCACACCCGCGTCGAGGGCGCGCCCGCTGGAGCAGTCGTCCGGGTGCTCGACGGCGGCGAGATCACCCATCGGATCGAGACTGACGTACCGTGCTTCTCATGCGCGCTCGGCGGGCCGCAGGGTCGGCACTTGTTCCTGCTCTGCAACGAGTTCGAGGGAGTCGACCAGCTCAGGGCCGTGCAGGAGCGGCGCAGCGCCCGGATCTACGTGGCTGAGCTGCCGAGCTGACCGGCGCCTGAATCACCGCGAGGATGCTAAGGATACGGATGGTTACTTCATCAACCGGGGCGAACCAGTGTCCGACGTACCTTCCTGGACGCTTTTCGCCCAGATGCTACTCGCTGCCACAGTGTATGAATAAATAACTGCAATTTCGGCGCGGCCCATCTCACCTTCCCGATTGCCCCTTGTCAGCGCCCGGTAAAGGATCCCCTAGCGGACATAGGCATACGTCAGATAGCGCTGTAAAAACACCGCCACTTATCGCCGAAAGTCACAATCGCAGTCACTGTGGTGCTTACGGCCAGCTCCCCTTGTGAGACTCACCCTCGTTCAATTTAGGCGGGGACTACGAAAGCGCGAACGAGGGTGGACTTGAGCTAGGAAGATCGCATGAGGCGCGAGACGAGCTCGCGCCAGGAGTCAGTGAGCCGCTTCGGAGAGATGCCGTGGACGCGCACGTCGTTGACGATCCGTTCCGGGTCCAGCGCGGAAAGCAGTGACATCGCCATGACCCACGGATCGGCGATATCAGCCTCACGCAGCAGGACCTCGATATGTCGGTGCGCAAGGACAGTGGCGGGCACGTCAAAGCGATTGCGGGCATTGGTTGCGGCGGCTTTCAGGAGCTCGCCATTTTCCAGGACGAAGTAGATGCGGCCCTCACCGTAGGCCATGAGGCGTTCGCTGGGTGCGGCGCCCGGGCCCAAGGGCGGCGGACCAAACATGAAGCCGCGCTGGAATTCAGATTCAGAGTCACTGAGAAGGGTCATCATCAGGCCGGCCCTGCTACCAAAGCGACGGAACACGGTCCCCTTGCCAACGTTGGCCTTGCAGGCGAGCGCATCCATGGTGAGTGCTTCCACCCCGAACTCGTCAACCAGCTCGCGGGCAGCGCAAAGGAGCCGCTCGCGATTCCGGGCGGCGTCACTGCGCTCATGAGGCGGACCAAAAGGCACGTCCGGCTGGATTGGGATCGAGCTCACAAAAAACATTCTAGACCCGGGAATAGAAACCGGACCGCGGTCCGTTTAGTATCAGTGAAGGTCCAAACACTTACAAAGGAGACACCATGTCAAAGAGCACCGTTCTTACCCTCGTCGGCAGCCTCCGCGCTGATTCCCACAACAAGAAGCTCGCCGAAGCCATCCAGCTGAACGCGCCGGAGAACGTGGACGTCCAGATCCACGATTCCCTCGGCACCATCCCGTTCTACAACGAGGACATCGACGTCGAAGGCCAGGTTCCCGCCGAAGCTGCGGCCCTGCGCGCTGCTGCGGCCAACGCCGACACCCTTCTCCTTGTCACCCCCGAGCACAACGGCACCATGCCTGCATCGCTGAAGAACGCCATCGACTGGCTGTCCCGCCCGTACGGCGCCGGCGCCCTCACCGGCAAGCCGACCGCCGTCGTCGGAACCGCTTTCGGCCAGTTCGGCGGAGTCTGGGCACAGGACGAGGCCCGCAAGGCTGTTGGCATCGCCGGCGCCAAGGTCCTTGACGAGGTCAAGCTGGCCGTCCCGGGTTCCATGATCCGCTTCGCTGAGCTGCACCCGAAGGACGACGCTGAGGTTGTTGAGCAGATCAAGGCCATCTTCGAGCCCCTGACTGCCGTTCAGGAAGAAGAAGCAGCCTAGTCTTTTCGCTTTCAATGCCCCCGCTCCGATCCCTGCGAACCCGCAGGACGGCGCGGGGGCATTTGCGTTTCCGGTGTCCACGTTTCGGCGCCTGGTGGATGCAGCGTGATCAACTCTTGTCCGAACCGTCACCGTAGCGGCATTTTGCTGCAAGTCACACGGGCCTAACGTTGAACTACAGGTGGACGGACAGGAGCGTGGGGCTGTCATGCGTGCCGGGTGGAGACCAACAAGTACGACGGCGATCCCGGCTGCCTGCCTCGTGCTGGGTCTGCTGCTGGCTGGCTGTACTTCGGCCCCAGGGACCCTGCCCTCCGCCGGGGATACGTCATCTGCTCCAGTGGTGGGCCCATCCGGTTCGGTGGGTGATGCTGCGGCGGATGGGGCTTCGGACGCTCCGTCTTCGACATCCACGGCAACGGGAAGCGGCGCTGCGACTCGTCCGGATGCACTCGCCACTCCCTCAAGCATTTCCGGCTCCGGTGGTGCTGGCTCCGGCTCCGGTTACGGTGGCACGACAGTGGCCGCAACGCCTGGGCCGAGTGCCGCCGTCGAGCCTTTACCCGTCGACACGCCAAGCCCTTCACCAACAGCCGTTGCTCCCGTTGCGCGGGCTGCGACCGTGCCCCAGGACCTGAATTTGGGGCCGGCGGTCTACTACGTTGCCGTTGACGACGGGGGCGCCAGAGGTGTTCGCTTCGGATGCAACGACAGCCTGGTGCCTGTCCGCGGTGCCCTGGCGCCCGGCGACCCTTTAACGCTGGCGCTGAGCCGCCTGCTGGAAGCTGGCATGCCTCTGGACACCGGCGCGGGCCTCTACGATTCGCTGGCTAATTCCTCGTTGCACTTCCAGTCCGGCTACGTCAGCGGAGCAACAGTGGTGGTGAACCTGGGGGGCACGCTGCAGCCCGGTGGAGTGTGCGACATCCCGCGCATCGAGGCACAGTTGACGCACACCATCGTCTCCGCCAGCGGGGCATCCCGGGCCGAAATTTACGTCAATGGCAAGACTTTGGCTGAGGCGCTGAGCCTGCGTTAGCGCGTCGGACCCTCCGCGGGACACATACGTTGTCAACCCGCTTAATCCTTCCTGGCCCAGCAACGGAATAGCGGGGCAGGAACTTAGCTGGAATTGCTGAGGTTTCAGGGCCGCGCGCTCAGGCCGTTGCGATGGCCAGTACCCGCCGCAGCGCCCACGCCACACGGAGCAGTGCCAAGACGGACGCGAAGGTGAGAACGAAGACAACCGCCTCCGGAATCCAGAGGCCCCTGGGACCATCGCCCTCCAACACCACTGTGACGAGGGCAGCAACCACCAGCAGGCCTAGCCCCGGAATGGCGAAAAGGAACACTTCTCCGATTTGGCGACGATGAAAGGCGGTGAGCTTCTCCAAGGGAAGCTCGCGCTGCCCAGGCGCCGCCTTTTTGCCGAGCACGTTGATGAGCATGGAGACGCTGGTGAGCGTGAGGCCAGCGGTAGCCCCAGCCAAAGTAGCAAGGGTCTGGAACAGGGTTCGGCGGGCACCCGGATCTACGCCCTCCAGCATCAACGGCTGCTTCAAGAGCCACCCCAAGCCAAGCCACATCACCACAGCCAAAATCGCCCACGCATAGTCTGCCGGCGGATGGAGCAGAAACCACCTCCAGACCGTCCGGCGGCGGCCGGTGCGCTCGACGTCAACCTCGTACAAGCTCATGATCCGCACTGCCTTCTGAGCCCTGGGCTGACTTCCCATCCGCAGGTTTCACGCTGGCCGGTTCCGCCTTTGTGGGTTCTTCCTTTGAAGCGGCAGCGGCCAGAGCCTCACGCACTGCTGCCATTCCGCCTGCGACGATGTCCGGCACAGAGATCGAATCTGCGGAGCCTCTGATGTCCGGCAGTGTGAGGGCGAAGAAGGCCTCGTTATCCCTGGCCTGTTTACTGAGGATGGCAATGGCCTCGGCAGTGGACTTTCGGGGATCGTTGAAGACATCCGGGTCCACTTCGATGTGGGAGACGAAACGCTCCTTAAGCAGATCAATCACTTCGCGGTCGCCGGTCAGGGAGTCCTTGCCCTCGGCCACGACGTAGTCGAAGTGCTCTACTGATCCCGCCCTGCGGAAGAGATCAATGAGCTGCTGGATGCGCTCCCGGATCCGCTGCTTGTCCTCGGCCCTTCCTGAACGGCCCACACTGAGGGAAATCCGGAAGGTTCCCTGGTTCATCAAACGTGAGGCACTGTCCAGAACGTCAGCCCATTCACCCTCCATCAATTTTTCGGAGAGGCGTTCAGCGGGAAGCGCGAACTCGAAGCGACTCACCTCAAGCCTGCTAAGGATCTCCTCGATGTCCTCACGGACCACCGGGACCAATCCGAGCTCAAGCCCCAACATGCCTTCGAGGTACTCTCCCATCCTCGACGCCCGAGGACCATTGCCGCTGGTCAACACGGCGATGACATTCCGCTTCAGGAAGGCAAAGTAGGTGGTTTCCAGGAGGTGGTCGCCCGGCGCCAACGGGAGGGGTTTGCGGCGTCCAAGTGCATCCCCCACGCTGGGCAGGTTGGTGTCGCGCACCCGGTCCAGGAGGATCACCGGATGAGGTGAGAATGATGCCGTTTGAGCCAGCAACACGGTGCCGTCCAAGCCGATGAAATGCCGGTCGGTCCCAGCCTTTTGGGCCCTCTGGAGCACCTCGGCCACCTGGCGCGCCGGAAACGGAGAGCGCAGATCATCGCCATTCAGTTGCTCAATGCGCCAGAACTGCACACTGCGTCTTGCCATCCGCCCTCCCCTGCCTACGGTCTTTGCTGCTGATTCCAAGCTAATGGTGGGGTCCGACATTAAAGCCAGGTTCCGCCGTCGTGCGCTTTCATCTGCCGCAAACCGCGCGACTTACGGCCGGTACTTGGGTCCCTGGGCGAAGAGCGCATCCATTTCGTCGTGGCTGCGGGTGCCTGCCAATCCCGCCCAGTTTCCGTCCCCCAGGATCTCCTTCGCCACCCGCGCAACTTTTGCATAGGCAGCTTTCGCCGTATTTCCGCCGATGCTGACCCGCCGTATGCCGGCGTCGTGAAGTTCCAGGGGCGATGGCGCACCTACTCCCGCAAGGGCATTCAAGGGTGCGGGGATCTTGCTGGAGAGTTCATGCAGGACGTGAAGGTCCACGACGCCGGGAACGAAGATGCCGTCCGCGCCCGCCTTAAGGTAGGAGTCAGCGCGGTGGAGGGTCTCTTCGTAAGCGTTGTCCGGATACTGTCCCGAGAGGTAGGTGTCGGTTCGGGCATTGATGAACAACGGGATTCCTCGCTCGTCCGCCACGGCACGGATCAAAGCGATACGCCGCGATTGTTCGTTGATTTCCGTGAGTGGCTCTGCACCCGAGTCCTCAATGTTGATGCCAACCGCGCCTGCATCCAGCACTCCGTTCACGGTGGCCCGCAGTTCGTCGTCCGTGCGACCGTATCCAGTTTCGATGTCGGCAGTTACCGGCAGTTTGGTTGCCCCTACCACCCGCCCCAGCGCCGCCATCGCCAACCCCCACGGCACGTGGTCACCGTCCCGGAAGCCCAAACTCCAGGAAACCGCCGAGCTTGAGGTGGCTATCGCCGTCGCGCCAGCCTCCTGCACCACACGGGCGGAAGCGGCATCCCAGACATTCACCAGGACCAGCGGCGTGGGCCCGGCATCGTGAAGCTTGTGGAAGAGTTCGGCCTTGGTCACGGATCCCCGGTGCAGTGTCATAGCTACATTCCAGCCCTTGGCGTTCCCGGCGTAAAGGAAACACCACAAACCGGCGCGTTCTTGAAAACATATGTTGCCTAGTTAGCAACCTTCGGGGGTATCCTGTCACTGTGACCCACGAAACATTGGATGCCGGCACCAAGCTGCCCGCTGAAGCCATCGACGCCATTGAGCGGGCCGCTACGGCTGCCGCCCACCCACACGAGGAGCTGTTCTCCGCGCGGGCCGCCAACATCAAGCAGTCCGCTGTACGGGACGTCTTCGATATCTCCATGCGGCCCGGCCTTGTCTCGCTCGCAGGCGGCAACCCATACCTGCAATCGCTGCCGCTGGAAAAGCTTGGCCAGACCGCCGCCAGGATCATCGCCGAAGACGGGATGACCGCCTTGCAATACGGCGGTGGCCAGGGGACCGCGGAACTGCGCCAACAAATCTGCGAGATCATGGCAGCAGAAGGCATCATGGACGCCCAGCCTGAGAACATCGTGATTACTGCAGGTTCCCAATCAGCGCAGGATGTGGCCACCAAGGTCTTCTGCAATCCCGGCGACGTTGTCCTCGTCGAAAACCCCACCTACGTTGGGGCCCTGAATACCTTCGAGGCTTACCAAGTGCAGGTGGAGCCGGTCGAAATGGACGACGACGGGTTGGTACCTGAACTCCTCGAGGCCAGGATCGCGGCGCTTCAGGCAGAGGGCAAAAACATCAAGTTCCTCTATACGATTCCCAACTTCAACAATCCCTCGGGCATTACCCTGGCGGAAGCGCGCAGGCAGCGGATCGTCGATATATGCCGCAAGGCGAATATCATCGTTTTGGAGGACAATCCCTACGGCCTGCTGCGGTTTGACGGTCACCCAATCGCCCCGATGCGGGCTGCAAATCCAGACGACGTCATCTACTTGGGGTCCTTCTCCAAGATCTTCGCACCGGGTCTTCGCATTGGCTGGGCCTTGGTGCCGGCCCACCTGCAGCGTCGCTTCTACCTGGCCTCCGAAGCAGTCACGCTTTGCCCGCCGCCCCTGAACCAGATGCTTGTATCCGCATATTTGCGTGACTACGACTGGTGGGGACAAATCGAAACGTACCGTGGCCTCTACGCAGAACGCTGCAAAGCCCTTCTCACCGCCTTGGACGAATACATGCCGACAGGGCTTTCGTGGACACGCCCCGACGGTGGATTTTTCGTCTGGGTTACGTTGCCCCAAGGCGTGGACACCTACCCCTTGTTGAAGAAGGCCATCGACGCGGGGGTTGTCTTCATTCCCGGCGCAGCTTTCTCGCCGGCAGACGGACCCTCCAACAAGCTGCGCCTGGCCTTCAGTGCTGTACCGCCGGATACGATTGCCGAAGGCGTACGTCGTCTGGCCCCTGTTCTCGCAGAGGCCATCAAAGCCACCACTGAAGGAGCAGCACTATGACCGGGGTTGTCATTGTAGGAGTAGACGGTAGCGAGACGGCGATGAGGGCGGCCAAGGCTGCCCAGCAACTGGCCATCGGGATTGGAGCCAGTCTTCGCGTGGTGAGCGCTTTCGACAGCAACAAGACCGAGGTGGTTGAGATCGGGACGGACAAGTGGATCGTGTCAGACGCCGCCGAAGCCGAAGCCGTCGCCCGCACCGTCGCGGAGCGCCTGTCTGATGACCGCCTTGAGGTCACGTACTCGGCGGCCCGCGGCAAGCCTGGTGAAGCCTTGGTCAAGGAAGCAGAAATGCTCGAAGCACGGTTGATCGTGGTGGGCAACCGGCGCATGCAAGGCCTGGGTCGTGTCCTTGGCAGCGTAGCCAACACTGTGGCCCACAACGCTCCTTGCGATGTCTATATCGCCAAGACCGACCAACCGTAAGCGACCTGAATCACGCCGCCGGGTGGGGAGGCTCACCCGGCTTTTGGCGTGATTTAGGCCTGGCCCCAGAAGTCATCGTTATAAAATTGAGATGCCCCCAATGGCGTGAGCCATCCTCCATCAACTGACTTCAGGGGACTTCACTTGCTTACTTTGCAGCCGCGCCAGCGCGTTGGACACGACATCCTGCTTGCCCGCCACGGCAACAGCATCAGCACGATGCGTTTTGACCGCGCGAATGACCGCATCATCGCAATGCTCGACGACGGCTCCTGGGACAGCGCCCCCAACATGATCTCCCCCAGCCTGAACATGCCGGAAACTTTCGGCAGCATCATGCGCAAGGACTGGCGGTTCCTCTCCCTTGCCTGCGTCGCAATGATCACCTTCGCGGCCATGGCTATGGGCATCAGCGCGGAGATGGCAAACCACATGTCCACCACGGAACTTCAGGCGTTGCTGGTTAATTACCCCGCGTTCTAAGCGGGGCCGCCGCCCTTGCAGCAGGCCTCGGAGGCCTGCCCCGCCGCGAGCGGCCTGCCCTCAGAGCATCCATTCCTGCAGCAGCCACCAGGACCCTGCGATGACGATGCCGCCGAACAAAGAACCGGCGACGACTTGCCCGAGCGTATGGGCCCGCAGAACCACGCGCGACCATCCAACGGCCGGCACTATGCCCAACATGGGCAGCCAGCCGGGCCCGAACATCATCACCACAATGACGGCAGCGGCGGCGATTGCCGAAGCGTGTCCACTCATCTTCCAAAAAGCGCTCACCACCGCCAGAACGGCAATGCCTCCGATCAGGGCGACGATCATCAGCGAAACGCTTTCCGGACCCTTAATCAGCTGCAGGATCACGAGGCCTGCCAGCACGGAAATCAAGGCAAGCAGCAGCAACGCGGGCCGCTGACGACGGTCACTGACATGATGATCGGTGATTCTGCCCAGACGGATCATCACCAGCACGTATGCCAACGGCAAAAACAGACGAAGAGGGCACCGAGCAGCCCGAAACCCATCGTCCCGGGAAACCCCGGTTCGATAGCCGGACTGATCAACAGTAGGGCCGTCACTACGATCGGCGGCTGAAAGGCTTCCGTTAGAACCCGGGCGACGGTGCGCCAGGGTCCTGATAGCAACTGGCGTCCTGACTGCACCTGGTGTCCGGAGAGCAACTGGTGTCCTGACCGCAACTGGGCAGGCATGTGACCAACCTCGTCAGCTGCCAAAGCGGTGTTCGGCCCTTCGCTCGCATTGGTGGCGGCCAGGCGATCAGTCAAGCAACAATGCCGGTTCTTCGAGAATGGCAGCTACGTCCGCCATAAAGCGGGCCGAGAGGTCGCCGTCCACCACCCGATGGTCGAAGGACCCACCCAGCGTGGTGATCCACCGCGGAATCACTTCCCCGTCCAGGACCCATGGCTTCTGCTTGATGGTTCCAAACGCAATGATGGCAACCTCGCCCGGGTTGATGATGGGCGTTCCCGTATCGATGCCAAGCGCACCGATGTTGGTGATGGTCAGGCTGCCGCCCTGCATCTCGGCAGGCTGCGTCTTGCCCGCCCGGGCC
The DNA here is from genome assembly GCF_052113945.1 of Paenarthrobacter sp. RAF54_2. Lineage (NCBI taxonomy): Bacteria > Bacillati > Actinomycetota > Actinomycetes > Micrococcales > Micrococcaceae > Paenarthrobacter > Paenarthrobacter sp. RAF54_2. The sequence continues at coordinate 58,326 of NZ_JBFRDV010000009.1, read as the reverse complement.
TTCGTGGCGAGATCGTTGAGGGCGAGGGCCAACTCCTTCAGGGAGAGATCCTGGGCGTCCTTGATATTGGGCACCATCAAGCCACGCGGTGTTGCAGCTGCAATACCCAGGTTCATGAAGTGCTTGACCTGGATCTCCGCACCGCCGTTGCCATCAGCGTTATCTACCCATGTGGCGTTGACACTGGGGTTCCGCGCGGCGGCCCAAATGACGGCCTTGGCCAAAATAAGCAGCGGGGATACCTTGATGCCCTCGAAGTCCCGTGAAACCTTGAGCCGCTTGACGAACTCCATGGTCCGGCTCGCGTCGACGTCAACAAAGATGCTGACGTGTGGTGCCGTGAACGCGGACTCCACCATGGCCTTGGCGGTCGCCTTACGCACACCCTTAACAGGTACGCGCTCGATCCTCTGGTCCTGCGGCTTCTTGGAAGCACCCCAAAACGACTCCGCCTGATCAAGCTCAGCGTCACGCTGCGCCTGATAGCTGACCAGGTCCTCGCGGGTCACCTCGCCCCGCTGTCCTGTGGCTACGACATCTGCAAGGTCAATGCCAAGATCGCGGGCGAACTTCCGCACCGGCGGCTTTGCCAGGACCTTGTTGACGAGCCCGCTGATGGTACCGCTGATGGCGGCACCGCGTGATGCTGCGGTCTGGGGCGTCGAAACACCTGGGGCTGAAGCTCCTGGTGCTGCGCCTTCTGGCGCTGTTACTTCTGACGTTTGGGTAACGGGCGATTGGGTGACCGGCGATTGGGTGACCGGCGATAGGCTGACCGGCGCGACGGCGGCGCGTGCCGACGTCGGGCGTTGAGGCATCGGCACCTGGGCTGCTTGGGCAGCCAAAACCGCTTGATGGTCCTGGACTGTACCTTCGGCGTTTTCCGCAACTGTAGTTGGCTCGCCAGTACCGGCTGGACGCTTGCGCGCACGGCGCTTCACGGCGTCGGCCTTGGGGCCGGAACCCACAAGCGGTCCGCCAGCAGGCCCGTTCTCGCCACTGTCGGTATCAACAGGAAGCTTGCCGTAGAGCGGAGCCTCGACGGCGGGAGCCGCGGTCGGAGCCTGCGTCACCGGCGCTGCATCCCCGGGCTGGTTGTCCGAAACCGCGATGATTGCGGTGCCAACCTCCACCGTGATGCCTTCTTCGACCAACAACTCGGTGACCGTGCCGGCGAAGGGCGAGGGGAGCTCAACGAGCGACTTCGCCGTCTCGATCTCGCACAGGACATCGTTGATGGCAACCGTGTCGCCGGGCTTGACCTTCCAAGCCACTACCTCAGCCTCGGTCAGGCCTTCGCCGACGTCCGGCAGGTTGAATTTCTTTACAGTCACAGTGGTCCTCGATTTCCGTCTGCCCGGCTGTGAAGCCGGACTGGATCAGGGCGGTTTAGTAAGCCAGGGAGCGGTCGAGCGCTTCGAGGATCTTGTCGATGTCCGGCAAGTAATCCTCTTCAACCTTGGCCACGGGATACGGCATGTGGAAACCGCCAACACGGATCACAGGGGCTTCAAGGTGCAGGAACGCCCGTTCGCTGATGCGGGCGGCAATCTCACCGCCAATGCCGCCGAACGTGGGGGCTTCGTGGGCGACGATCAGGCGGCCGGTCTTCTTGACCGACGCCTCAACGGTGTCGAAGTCCACGGGCGAGATGGAGCGGAGGTCGATGACCTCAATGCTGCGTCCATCCTCAATTGCAGCATTTGCTGCAGCGAGGGCAACCGGAACCAACGGCCCGTAAGCCACAATCGTGGCATCCGTACCTTCACGGACCACATGTGCCTTGAACGGGTCTTCTGACAGACCAGCATTCTCCACATCCACCTCGCCCTTGAGCCAGTAGCGGCGCTTGGGTTCGAAGAAGATCACAGGGTCCTGGCACTCAACCGCCTTCTGGATCATCCAGTAAGCGTCATGGGCGTTGGACGGCGAAATGATACGGAGGCCAGCGGTGTGGGCGAACAACGCTTCCGGGGATTCGGAGTGGTGCTCGATGGAACCAATTCCGCCGCCGTAGGGGATCCGAATAACCACAGGAACAGTAAGGCGGCCATGGCTGCGGGCATGGATCTTGGCCAGCTGCGTGGTGATCTGGTTGAAGGCCGGATAGACAAAGCCATCGAATTGGATTTCGCACACCGGCGAGTAGCCACGCAATGCGAGCCCAATAGCAGTTCCCACAATGCCGGACTCTGCCAGAGGGCTATCGACGACGCGGTCGGCCCCGAATTCCTTGATCAGGCCATCCGTCACCCGGTAAACGCCACCGAGATGCCCGATGTCCTCGCCCATCAAGAGGGACTTGGGGTTGCTCTTCAGCGATGCGCGGAGACCCTCGTTGATGGCCTTTGCAATGGTCATGGTTGCCATCAGTTAGCTGCCTCCTGGTCGGTTTCGAAGCCTGCCGAGTATTCCTCGAACCACGCCTGTTCCTCTGCAATCAGCGGGTGTGCTTCGGCATAGACGTTGGCGAAGGAATCGCGGATGTCCGGCACCTCCAGGCCGTGCGTGGTGCTGCGGACATACTTGGCCAGCTCATCCCCGTCGGCCTGAACCTGTTCGAAGAAGGCTTCATCGGCGAGCCCTTCAGTCCGCAGGTATTTCTCCAAACGCTCCAGCGGATCCTTCGCACGCCACGCGGTCTCTTCGGCCAATTCGCGGTACTTGGTGGGGTCGTCAGCTGTGGTGTGCGCACCGACACGGTAGGTGTACGCCTCGATAAGTACAGGGCCGCGGCCCTCACGGGCATGCTCCAAGGCCCATTCAGTGACGGCATGCACGGCAATGACGTCGTTGCCATCCACACGGATTCCCGGGAATCCATAACCCTTGGCGCGGTTGGCCAACGGGACCTTGGTCTGGACTTCGGTAGGCACAGAGATGGCCCAGTGGTTGTTCTGGCAGAAGAAGACAACCGGGGCGTCGTACGAGGCAGCGAAAACCATTGATTCGTGGACGTCCCCTTCGGAGCTGGCGCCGTCACCGAAGTAGGCAACCACTGCAGCCTTGGGATCATTGGAACCATCGGCAACCGCGAGCTTCTGGTCACGCTGGATGCCCATGGCGTAGCCCACTGCGTGAAGCGTCTGCGCGGCGAGGACCAAGGTGTAGAGGTGGAAGTTGTTCCCCCGCGGGTCCCAGCCTCCGTTGGAGACTCCGCGGAACTGCTTCAACAATTCAGCAAGGTCCACGTTGCGCACCAATGCGACACCGTGTTCACGGTAAGTGGGGAAAATGTAGTCCTGGGGCTGGCTGGCGTGGGCCGAGCCGATCTGGGCGGCCTCTTGACCGGTCAGCGGCACCCACAAAGCGAGTTCGCCTTGGCGCTGCAGCGCGGTGGCCTCCTGGTCAAAACGGCGAATCCTGGCCATGTCGGCATAAAAGACGCGGAGCTTTTCGGGGTCTATCCGCTTGGCATAGTCAGAGAAGACGGGGTCGGTGCCTAGCTTTCCGTCAGGGCCGAGCAACTGGACCATCTCTACGGGTTCACCCGAGGCAGCTACAGCCGCTGAGGTTGCCGCCAGAGTTTCATCGGTCCCGGGGGGCAGTTGTGTCGAGCCCATTCCGTCTCCTTGCTTGCCGCAGCTAGTGCCGGGCAATGTCTGTCGCTGGGATATATGCCCGTTCCGGAATGCATTCCGGAACGGGCATATATTTTGGCTTTCGTCCTTACTTTATCGGCAGTAAGTAGCGTAGGCGCATTTGTTAACCGCTAGGAACTGTGCGGAGCCTTTGTATAACCTGCACAGAGTTTCAAGAACCTTGTATTGGCTTCCACTTCGCCAATGCTGACCCGGACTCCCTCATTACCGAAGGCCCGGACAGATAGGGCCTGCTCGGCTGCCAACGCCGCAAACTCGCCGCTGTTCTCTCCCAAGTCCAACCAAACGAAGTTCCCCTGGGCCTCCGGCACGAACCATCCGAGAGCGCGGAGACCCGAAGTGACGCGGTCCCTCTCCTCCACCAGGCTTTGTACCCTTTCGACAACCTGGTCGAAATTCTCGAGGGATGTAATCGCTGCGCGTTCTGCAATTTGCGATACGGCGAAGGGGGTAGCTGTAACGCGAAGGTGCTGGGTGAGCTGCGGGCCGGAAACACTGTATCCAACCCGCAGTCCTGCCAACCCGTGGGCTTTGGAGAAAGTCCTCAGCACCACAACATTGGGGTATTTCCGGTAAAGCTTGATCCCGTCTACGGCGGCTTGGTCCCGGACGAATTCCTGGTAAGCCTCATCAATGACCACCACCACGTTGGGCGGCACCGACTGGATGAAGCGCTCCGTTTCCTCAGCCGTGAGGATGGGCCCGGTGGGGTTGTTCGGGGTGCAGAGCAAGATCACCTTGGTGCGCACCGTGACCGCCGCCGCCATGGTTTCGAGATCGTGACGGCCGTCGGGAAGCAACGGGATCTGCACGCTGGCCGCCCCCGCAAGGCCCACACAAATGGGGTAAGCCTCGAAGGAGCGCCAGGCGTAGATCACCTCGTCCGACTTGCCGTCATCATTCTGGCCCGCGAAGGTGGCAAGAATCTGGTTGAGCGCGCCGAGGCTTCCTGCACCGGTGACGACGTCGTCAGCAGGAACATCCAGGAAGTCAGCCAAAGCATCGCGCAGTTTGGTTGCCAAGGGGTCTGGGTAGCGGTTGATGTCAGTCTGATCCGCGATGGCCTGCAACACTGCAGGGATCGGAGGCAGCGGGTTTTCATTGGACGACAATTTGTAGCTGGTGAGGCCCTCGATCGCATAGGGGGGTTTACCAGCCGCGTACTTGGGGAGCCTGTCCACGACCGGTCGAGGGAGTACGCCCTCCGGTGCGTTGTCAGTAGTAGTCATGGATTCAAGCCTACTTGCACCCTTGTGGCGTTTGGCATGTTCGGCAGCCAACGTTCATCCTCATCCAGTTGCCTTTCCATAGTGATGTCCCAGCCGAGCCACAGACGAGTATGAAAGCATGGGCGCATGGGTTCATTCATCGTTCGCGTCCTGATCAACGGCCTGGCTCTGTGGATCGCCAGCTGGCTGTTGGATGGACTGGAGATCTCTTCCTCTGCCACTGAAAAGGCGGCAGCCAACGCCGGGATCACTGAAGGCGCTGATGCAGCGGGGATCGTCTTGGCGTACCTCTTCATCGGCCTGATTTTTGGAGTCGTCAACGCGTTCGTCCGCCCGCTGGTTAAGATTCTGTCTCTCCCCGTGACGATCCTGACCCTGGGGCTGTTTACGATCATCATCAATGCGGCAATGCTGTACCTGACAGCGTGGCTGAGCAGCTTCACGCCTGTGCACCTCACTATTGACTCGTTCTTCTGGACAGCCATCCTCGCCTCGATCATCATCAGCATCATCAGCGTGGTTGCCGGCCTGATCCCCGGGGCCCGCAAACGCTAGATGCAGTTCCCGCCGCTGGGCCTGTTCTCACTGTTGGCGCTGCACTAACCATTGGCACTGCAGTCACCATTGCGCTGTACTTACCGAGCCCCGGCCACGGATCGCGTCTCGGGAAGGTCGGGGTTCCGCAGGCTCGGCCTCTTGTCCGGCAAGGGTGACCGTTCCAGCTTGAAGTGCGTCACCTTTGCCGCGCCTCCCACACCAACAACACCCGCGAACGCTGCCGTAGAAGCTGCAAGGGAGGCATCCTTACTCGCCGTGACCAATTCCGCGCCTTCGGCGTAGTTGTCGAGTCGGTGACCGGGACCCAGGCCCGGGTCTTCTCCCTCTGGAGTTTTGACTTCATTGTTCAGCGTTACCGTCACCCTGTCCTTGGTATCAGGGTTCACCCTGCCGTCCGAACCAGGGACCCAGTCCTGGGCGTGCTCCAGGTGCAATGAAGCAATGCCGGGTTCCGCGCTAAGACCGCCAGCAGGGGCTCCAGCCGTCAGTACATATTTGAGGTCGAATTCGCTCAGGAATGCCTTGTTCTGGCCGAGGTTCATGGCGTGTGCGCCTCCTTGACTGTGCCCGACTGCTACCACCTGGTCTCCGGCTTCAGCGCCGGCTTCTCTCAATGCCTGACCAATGGCCGGAACCACTTCTTCAGAGTCGTACCCGAGTGCTTCACCTACACCCGCTTTGTCGAAGGGATTGGTATCTGGTGCTTCGGATTGCGTTCCCGGAATCAACACCATCCAGGAGGACGAGCCATCGTGGCCCAGCTGGATGATCTCAATTTCTCCATCGCCCCGGGCATGGAGTTTCTCGAGTCGCCGGATGCTCTGTGCCATGGATGGATCGAGTTGCTCGACCGACTCGTCCATCTTCTCGATGCTCACCGGGCGCGGCCTCAGTCCGGGAACGAGGGGGGACTGCAGCAGTCCATGCATGATGTCCCGCGCCGCCATCCCCGGTGGAATGATGGTTGTGACCACGTTGTGCGCGATGTCCCGGCCAGGCATCCAGGGTGCACCTGACATCTTCATCTCATCAAGCCTCAACATCCGCGGGAACAGGTTCTTGACCTCGGTTTGGACGTAATCGTGATGACTGGAACGCACACTGGCGCTGACACCAACCAATTCCTGACGCACCCTGCCTACGTCTTGACCGCTTTCAGCCACCGCATCGATTGCGGCACACCCCGAGGCGTACGAGTCGAAGAGGTAAGGCCCCAAATCAGCCTGCACCCTGCCGGTTTCTTCTTCCACACCAATCAACTGCTGAACCAAGTCATCAAGGAGTGCGGCTCCACGCAGGAGCTCTTCCAACTGGCAGGACATTCCGCCCACTCCCCCACGGATGCTGAGGATCCCATCCGGGGCCGGGGCCATAGGTTGAGGGGCTGAACCCCCACCAACAGGAGCAACATCAGCCATCAGTGCCCCCTCCCATCGGAGACGGCGACGTTCTGTGAATGACGGAGAACCGACGCGGCCGCATCTTCCAGTGATTCCCGTGCCCGCATCAGTGCTGAGGCGTGAAGAGCAATAGTTGTCCTGTAAGCACTTCCGGCCGGCGACTGCCACTCTTCCAACTGGGTCCGCCGCAAGGATGCCAGCACAGCATCCGTCTGATCCACGGAAGCCTTAATTCGCCAAGCGAGCCTCTGGACTTCGTGGCTGCGCGAGGCGCACTCCAGGGGATCGAAGGTGGGTGGGTTGGCTGCAGGCATCAAGCCGACGCTCATGTCCGTGTACTCCATTGATTGTTCTGCTGATCGGTAGGTACGACGCTACGGATCCGGGGAACCGGGCGGAAGCGCCGCCGTCGGCTATGTGGATAACGCGGGCGGCTGTCCACATAGCCAAGTCACCAACTCGGGCGCCTCCACGGAACATGAAAGAATAGGCCCATGGCTGAATCCCCTCGCGTGTCCCTCGCTTCCGAACCCCTCGCCCTTGGCGCCCTCGATGGCCGCTACCGTGCCGCCGTCGCGCCCCTCGTTGACTACTTGTCCGAGGCCGCATTGAACCGCGATCGCGTTCACGTTGAGGTTGAGTGGCTTATCCACCTGACCAGCCAGTCGGTGCTGCCCGGAGCAGGTCCCCTGACGGACGAGCAGGTTTCGCAGCTCCGTGCCATCGTCACCGAATTCAACGCCGCATCGGTCAACGAACTCGCCGAGATCGAGGCCGTCACGGTCCACGACGTCAAGGCAGTGGAGTACTACATCGGCCGCCGCCTGCCTGCGATTGGCATCGAAAACCTGACGGCCATGGTCCACTTCGGCTGCACGTCAGAGGACATCAACAACCTCTCTTACGCCGTTGGTATCAAGGGCGCCGTAGAGGATGTGTGGCTCCCCAACGCCACCGCACTGGTCCAGCAGATCGAGGCCATGGCAGAAGCCAACCGTTCTGTGCCCATGCTGTCCCGTACCCACGGCCAGCCCGCCACGCCCACCACACTCGGCAAGGAACTGGCGGTCATCGCGCACCGCCTGAACCGCCAGCTGGCACGGATCGCCAAGACTGAATACCTCGGCAAGATCAACGGTGCCACGGGCACATACGCCGCACACGTTGCTTCCGTCCCGAGTGCCGACTGGGAAGCCGTTGCCAAGACCTTCGTCGAAGGACTGGGCCTCACCTGGAACCCGCTCACCACGCAGATCGAAAGCCACGATTGGCAGGCAGAGCTCTACGCCGATATTGCCCGCTTCAACCGCATCCTGCACAACGTCTGCACGGACATCTGGAGCTACATCTCCATCGGCTACTTCCGCCAGATTCCCGTTGCTGGCGCCACCGGATCCTCCACCATGCCGCACAAGGTCAACCCGATCCGGTTCGAAAACGCCGAGGCCAACCTGGAGATCTCCAACGGCCTGCTGGACACCCTGGGCGCAACGCTGGTTACTTCCCGCTGGCAGCGCGACCTCACGGACTCCTCCTCACAGCGCAACATCGGCGTCGCCTTTGGTCACTCCCTGTTGGCAATCTCCAACGTTGCCAAGGGCCTTAAGGCCCTCGACGTCGCCGAGGAAGTCCTTGCTGGCGACCTCGACACCAACTGGGAAGTCCTGGGCGAAGCCATCCAGATGGTCATGCGAGCTGAAGCCATCGCCGGCGTGGAAGGCATGGAGAACCCCTACGAGCGCCTGAAGGATCTCACCCGGGGCCAGCGCGTAGATGGTGCCCGGATGCAGGAGTTCGTGCAGGGGCTCGGCCTCTCCGCCGACGCCGAAGCCCGCCTGCTCGCCCTCACCCCGGGCAAGTACACCGGCATCGCCGAGAAATTGGTGGACCACCTGAAGTAGCAGTCAACGCTCGACGACGGCGGGCCGGGGCTTGGTGCCTCGGCCCGCCGTCGGCGTTTAATTAGTAGATCCCTGGCTCAGTCCTGCCCACTTCGTCACCGAGCCATGCCCTTCCAGATGCGGAGAACCGGCGTGTCGGGGCGTTCGCTCGCGTTCACCGCTGATTGGCTGGAACCAACTGGGCGGGAACGCACGGCCAGGACAGATAAGGCAACAACGTAAGGAGCGGAGCACCCATGAAGCTCCTACTGATCAGGCACGGACAGACCCCCGGCAACGTTGCTGGCCAATTGGATACAGCCTTTCCTGGCCCCGGATTGACGGAACTCGGCGAACGGCAAGCGGCCGCGCTCCCGGAGGCTCTTGCAGACGAGTCCATGCAGGCCCTCTACACCTCCACGCTGCTCCGGACCCAGCGGACGGTGATACCGCTCGCCAAGGCCACGGGACTGGAACCGGAAATCCTGAACGGCGTCCATGAGATCGAAGCTGGTTCGTTGGAGAAGAAGACGGATCATGAATCGCATTTGCGGTACATGAGCACGGTGTTCGCCTGGTCCGACGGCGACCTCGACGTTCGCATGCCGGGCGCCTTCAACGGCCACGACTTCTTTGCCCGCTTCGATGCCTCGGTGGAAAAGGTCGCGGCCGCGGGCCATTCGACGGCGGCCATCGTCAGCCATGGAGCCGCAATCCGCTGCTGGGCAGGCCGCAGGGCAGAGGATATCGACACTCTCTTCGCTGAGACCCATCAATTGCCCAATACGGGAATCGTGGCGCTGGAAGGCGATCCGGAATCAGGCTGGCGCGTGCTGCACTGGGACCAGATTCCCGTGGGTGGGCTCGCCTTGGCAGACCAGACGGCCGAGGACCCAACAGGCGAGGCGTTGTGAGGCCCGCTCTGCGCGCCAAACCCACCCGAAAGTGCGCAGAGCATGCCCCGCAATGCAGGAAATTCAGCAATTCTCCCGAAGCTTACGCGCAGGAAACACGGCGGTAACCACAGCTTCCTAGGCTTAAGACGCATAAACACCTCAGCGAAACCAAGCGAAATGAGGCATTGATGCAGACCAACCCCCGGCTCAACATCCGGCAGGTCACCTGGGCGAACCCGGTAGGCGCTGACCTCCGCGCCGCGCAACAGGCTGAACTGGATGCCCGGTTCGGAACAACGGATCACGAGCCCGGTCCCCCGCCCACCGAAGCTGACACTGCGGTTTTCGTTGTGGCTTACGAGAAATCCTCCGGACAACCGCTCGGATGCGGCGGCCTGAGGATGTTGGACGAGAACACAGCTGAGATCAAGCGTCTATACGTGGTTCCCTATGCGCGGGGTTCAGGAGTCGCGAGCTCCATCCTGGCCGCGCTCGAAGCACAGGCCCACTCACACGGTTTCAGCGTGATAGCAGCTGAGGCAGGATCAGCCCAGTCTGATGGACGGAGCTTCTACGTGAGTGCTGGATTCGCCGAAGTTCCCAATTTTGGCCCTTACGTCGGCGTAAACGGGTCTTACTGCTACTCCAAGCGGATCAACTCCCACAGCGCCTCCCGCACGGCGATGGCATAGCCAACCGACAAGAAGCGTTGACAGAAGCAACCAAGCGTCGCGCAACATCAAGCACACCCTGCGGTAGTCAGATAATCTCGGAAAATGGAAAAAGCAGACATCACCTTCCGCACCCGCAAATGGGTGCGGCCCGAGGACCTCAACGCCAACGGCACGCTCTTCGGTGGAAGCCTGCTGAAGTGGATCGATGAAGAGGCAGCGATCTACGCCATCCTCCAGTTGGGCAATGGCCGCGCGGTCACCAAGTACATCTCCGAAATCAACTTCGTGAGCTCAGCAGTTCAGGGCGACCTCATAGAGATGGGGTTGACGGCCAAACGCTTCGGCCGCACCTCCTTGACCATGCGCGCCGAGGTCCGGAACATGATCACCCGGCAGAGCATCCTGACCATCGAGGAAATCGTGTTCGTGAACATGGGCGCCGATGGCCGCCCGCAGCCCCACGGCTACACGGAAATCACCTATGACCGGGACCGCATCCCCACCCATCACCTGACAGAAACGCTGCACGAGGACTGAACCACGCGCCGTCGGGCGTTACTGGCTAAACGAGAGCTGGTTAAACGGGTGCTGGCGGCCGCGAAAACGCGGCCGCCAGCTTGTATTTCCGGTGAGGGAGTGAATCACCGGAATCTGAGGGGCGCCTTAGCGCCGGTCGAACGTCAGGCCGCCGGGTACCTGGAACGTCGGCATGAGCTCAAGCATGCCCACGTTGACGTGGCGGGGCGTTTCGATAGCGTAGTCCAGGGCGTTCACGATGTCGTCCGTGGTCAATGACTCGTAGCCCTCGTAGTACGTCTTCCAAGCTTCTTCCATGGCCTCGGGTGTGCCGCCCATATTCCGGCCGAAAATTTCTGTCTCCACGCGTCCCGGGCAGATCTCGGTGACGCGGATCCGCTTGCCGACGGTGTCGTTGCGAAGCTGGCGGGAGATCTGGTGCACGGCAGCCTTGGTGGCGTGATAAACGGTGTGGCCATAGAAGTTGTAGGTGCCGGCGATCGAACTGATGTTGATGACGTGGCCAAGGTCCCGCTCCACCATGCCCGGCAGCACCAGGCGGGTGAGCTGAAGCAGACCGCGGAGATTCACGTCCACGAGCTCGTCGATGTCCTCTTCGGACGAGTCCAGAATGTTCCCCGGCCGGGAAACCCCGGCGCAGTTCACCAGGACGTCCACGTTGAGGTCATTCACGACGGCGGCCAGCGCGGCTGTGTTGGTCAGGTCCACTACGTGCGGGATCGCCCCGGTGCGGTCGGCCAATTCGGCAAGGCGTTCCTCGTTGCGGGCCACGGCGTGAACCGTCAGGCCGCGCTTGGCGAGTCGTTCGGAAATGGCTGCACCCATTCCGGTTGACGCTCCGGTGACGAGAGCCGTGGTGTAGTCGGAAAAAGTCATTGGGTTCTCCAAACGTGGGGAATCGGTGGCGCTTCTGCGTCCGGCTGGGCCGGACGCAGAAGCCCAAAGGTCGGTAGTTGCTATGCGTCGCGCAGCGGCTCGTGGGCCCGGTCCTTGACCGTGCTGACGGCGATGAGCGTGCCGAGTGCCGTGATTACTGCGTAGAAGGCGGGCATGTAGATGTTGCCCGTGCTGCTGATAAGCCAGGTCATGAGTAGCGGAGCCGTGCCGCCAAAGAGTGCTGACGAGATGTTGTAGCCCAGCCCGTATGCCGAGTACCGGACCCGTGTGGGGAACAGTTCGACGATCAGAATGTGGATGACTGCGGTATGTCCAGCGAAGACGACTGCCATGATGCAGGCACCGAGGATTGCCAGGCCCATTTGGCCGGTTGCAATGAGGGCGTACGAGGGGATGCCGAGGGCTGCCATGGCGATGGCGGAGCCGGCGATAACCTTCTTGCGCCCCACGCGATCCGACAGCGCACCCATGAACGGGATCGCGATGCAGATGACAACCAGGCTGCAGGCAGTCACCAGGAGCGCCTCGCCGATGGTGAAATTCAGCTGCTTGCCCTTGAGGAACGTGGGCATGTAGGAGAACAGGACGTAGTAGCCGGAGCCATTCATGAGCGGGATGAAGAGGGCCAGGAGCATGGCACGGCGGTGCTCGGCGGATTTGAAGGCTTCCTTCAGCGGGTTCTTGGAGAGTCCGCCCTCTTCCTTGAGCTTTACGAAGTTGGGGGTATCGGCGATGGCCTTGCGAATGTACCAACCAATGATGCCCATGGGGATGGCGACCAGGAACGGGATGCGCCAGGCGAAGGAACCGAAGCCGCCCGCGTCAATGGCCGCCTGCGTGAGCCAGGGCGACATGGAGAACGCCACAAGCGTACCGGTGAGCAGTGCTGCGAAGGAGGCAATCTGCGCATAAGAGGTGATGATGCCGCGCTTACCCTCAGGGGCGTGCTCAGCGAGGAAGGTCATGGCACCGGCAGCCTCGCCGCCCACCGAGAAGCCCTGAAGCAGACGCAGGAGAACCAGCAGAATTGGAGCCGCAACACCAATGGCCGCGAATGGCGGCAAGAGGCCGATGCCAGCGGTGGCAACACTGATCAGGAGAATGACGAAGACCAGTAGCTTTTGCCTGCCGATCCGGTCTCCAAGGTAGCCACAAACAACAGCGCCGAGGGGTCGCACGAAGAACGAAACCGCGTATCCAGCGAACACGAAGAGCAGGGCGTTGTCCGGGTTACCCGGTGCCAGGAAGACGAGCGCCAGCGTGCCCGCCATGAAGGCGAAAATGCCGTTGTCGTACAGTTCCACGAAGATGCCGACGCAACCTGCGGTGACAACTTTGCGGGTTTGGCGGCCCGTGAGCCGCTCATGCTGCGTGGGCGCAGCGTTGGTGCTTGCGGTCATGACTTTTCCTTACTAGATGAGCGTAGCAACGCCTACTGGTATGACGACAGGGTCTTTAGCTGCATGCCGCAACTGGTAGGTCCTGCCACTGGGGACGGCATCCGATGCCGAGGAGTCCGAAGACGGTCTTGACGGATTCGCGGAGGGTTTCAAGCTGCGCCCGCGAGCGCCGATGGGCGGCAGTTGCTTCTGCCACTGTGGTTTTCCGAAAACGGACTTTGTCCCCTGGCCGTGCTTGGGCCAGGACATCCAGTCCGGCGCTGGTTACTACTGCGAGTACCGGATACCCGGCGGTGACGCCGCGTCCCCGGTGCAGTACCAGCAACTCTTCCCTTGAAGGAACCTCGACGGCGCCCACTGGCACGCCGCGGGAAAGCACCTCGCCGCTGGAGGTTCTTTCCGGAAGGTCTCCGCCAAGCCGCAGGCCGATGTGGTTGCTGCGGCCGCTGACGGTGTACTCCGAAGTGAAGAGCAGTTCACCGGATTCGCCAAACTCGGCGATGTCCGGTCCGTCGGTCACATCGACCGACAGGTCTGATCCCATGGTTGGCCGTTCAAGGCCCAACCGGAAAAGGGGGAGGTCGAAGTAAGGCTGGCGTACCGGCCCCACGCTCCGACGGATGGGAAGGCTGGTACCTTCCTTGAGCTGGAGTCCAAAGCCCACCACGGTGTCCGGGGCTACACTGCCAAGCAGCGTGTCTGCCTCGATGGAACCATGGATAGCGAGGTAGGCGCGCAGTCCGCTATGAAGTCGACGAATGGACACTGATTCTCCCGCCCTCACTGACACCGGTTCCCATTGGCTCGATGGGCGACCGGCGACGGTGAGCGTGAGAGGGGTTCCGGTGACTGCGATCAGGATGTCAGTGGTGGCTTTCATCCGAAAGTCGAGGGCCGTGATCTCCACCAACGGATCGTTGTCCAAATTGCCCACCAAAATGTTTGCCGCTCGGGCTGAGTACTGGTCCAAAGCTCCGTTGACCGGCAACCCGAAACGGGGGCCGCGTGTACGTCCGAGGTCCGTGACGACCGAGTTGCCGGGCTGCTGGATCAGGATTCCGCCGTTCATGGCCGCACTCCAGATGCCGAGGGAGCCAGCTCCAGCGGAGCCAGTTCCAGCGGCTCCAATTCCAGGCCTGCGTAATTGTTGAAGTCCTCGGGATGGATCTCCCGGAAACGCAGGATGTCGCCCGGCTTGTACGGGACCAACGGTTCCCGGCGGATGTTCAGGACTGACAAGGGGGTTTGGCCAATGACACACCAGCCACCGGGGGCCACAGCCGGAGCGATGACGGCTTGGCGGCCGGCGACTGCAACAGCACCTGCCGGAACACTCAGCCTGGGATCTTTGAGGCGGGGTACGGGCTTGGGGAACGCGGGCCCGTCCATCATGGGCGAACCTGCAGGCGCACCCAGGCAACGAACCGTGTACGTTTTCTCCGTGTGGAGCCGGATGACTTCCTCGGTATCAATCCCCTGATACAGCGCAACGCGCTCCAGGTCCGGCCCGTAATGGCCGCCATAGACCACGGGAACATCGAACTCGCGGGGAGCCGTTGCCGGTTCTCCCGTACGTCCAATTTCAAGCAGTCCGAGTTTCACGAATGCCCGTACCTGCCGGGAGGAAACCAGAATGGGATCGAATTCAACGAGTACCGAATCGTATGTGGGAACCGCGCCGTGAAGGCCTTCGGCTCCGCAGTTTTCCAGCCACTGGGCCAGTCCATGCACTGTAAGCCAGTTCTCTTCGCTTGCCTCCGAGATCGCGACTACACGCAGTGCGGAGTCTCCGGATTCGTAGACTTCGGTGGGGACCGCTGTAAGCACGGACATGTCAGGCCACCTTCCTCTTGGCATCCATGACCTCGGCGAGCGGGGCGAGGCGGACACCCGCTGAGACGAGCTCCGAGCGGATCAAGCGGGCGAGTTTGACGGCACCGGGGTTGTCCCCGTGCAGGAGGACGGTGTCGACGTCGATATCCATGTCCGCGCCGTTGGCGCAGCGGATCTTCCCGTCGACCACCATGCGCAGGGTCCGCTCCAGGATCTCTGCGGGATCATGCAATACGGCACCGGGCTGGCTGCGGGGAACCAACGTGCCGTTCTCCTGGTAGGCGCGATCCACGATACCTACGATTGCAACGCCAAGTCCGGCGGCACGGGCGGCGGTGGCCAGTTCACCTTCCTGCGCCACGACGATGAGTTCGCTATCCACCCGCGCTGCCGCCTCCGCAACAGCCTGGGCGTAGTCGGCCCGCACTGCCACCAGGTTGCCGAGCCGGCCGTGCGGCGCGAGATGGGTGACCTTGGTGCCGTGGAACGCGGCGAAACCGTTGAGCGCACCCAACTGGTAGAGCAGATCGTTCTGAACCTCGCTGGCGGAGAGGGCCATATCGCGCCGGCCGAAACCTCGCAGGTCCGGGAAGCTCGGATGCGCACCGATGCCAACGCCACGGCGAACACATTCAGCAACAGTGGTCGCCATAATGTCCGGATCACCGGCGTGGAACCCGCACGCAATATTGGCACTTGTGACGATCTCCAGGAGGTCGGAGTCGTCGCCAATGGTGTAGGCGCCAAATCCCTCTCCGAGATCCGCTACAAGGTCAATTGTCGGGTTCACGTGATTCTCTTTCCGTGATTGTTATTTCGTAGGGAGAAAAGCGGGCAACTGTCTCCGCAGGGGATAAATAAATTCCAGGGAATACCCTGCGATTTCTACAATCCGCATCGTGGCCTGAAGTTCTTCCAAAAGTCTCGCACCGCCCCACGACGTTGCACAAAGACCTAATAGCTATCCCGTAATAGCTCTCCGTTATGACGTGCACCACCCTGTACTGTGGCGTGGGTCCCAGTGCTGCCGGATAGAATTTCCTTATGGCATGCCACCCGGGGACGTGGCCCCTCCAGGAAGGCAGACATGGATACGCGCAAACTCGCATACTTCGTGCAAATCGTTGACTCCGGGAGCATCACCAAGGCAGCTGCTGCCCTCCATGTTGCCCAGCCGGCCCTTAGTCAGCAGGTGTCTGCGCTGGAAAACGACCTCAAGCAGCGCCTGCTGATCCGCAGCAAGCAAGGCGTTGAACCCACCGCAGCGGGACACACCCTCTACCGCCACGCCCAGTCGATTCTGCGCCTGGTTGAACAGGCCCGGCAGGACGTGGCCACCTCAGGCGCCGCACCCTCCGGCAGGGTTTCCATCGCGATCGCGCCCTACAGTATGGCGTCGAGCCTCACGCCCAGGATCATCAGCGAAGTCGGCCGACGCTACCCGGACATCGTGCTCCACCTGACCGAAATTTTCGGCGGCGTCCTGAGCGAGGCCATCAAGAACGGACGCCTCGACATGGCACTGATCTATGAGCCGGGAAAGATCCGGGGCGTGCAATTTACCACCATGATCGTCGAAGACCTCCACCTGGTGGTCCACCCTGATGTGGATGTCAACCACGGCAAGGACACAGTCACTCTTGCGGAAGCGAGCAAGGTGGGCCTGTTCCTTCCGGAGAAGAACCACACTTTGCGCCAAATCATCGAGAAGGGCCTGGCAGATCACGAGCTACCGCTCCGCCTGGTGGGCGAAGTGGAGTCCGTACCCTCCTTGACCAGACTCATCCAGGCAAACCTTGGCGGCACGGTCCTGCCCAAGTCTGCGGCCGATGCCCTCTTCCCGGACCAGGACTTCAAGGTGCTGCGGATCGTTGAGCCCGGGCTGCAAAGCAAAATCGCCCTCTGCACTCCGGACCACGAGCCACTGTCCGAAGCCGCCTCGGCGGTGCTCTTGGTGGTCAAGGAGATGCTGCATCAACAACTCATCAGCAAGTACGGCGCCGACCCCGTGCAGTTGCCGGCCCATCCATAACAAACACTTATCCGGACAGACAGCTTTGGTCTTATTCAGCAGCGTCTTAATTTCCTAGTATCGAATTAGCAAGAAATTCGAAGCAGCTCACGGATTCCGCGGGCAAGTTCAAAGGAAACAACGGTGAAAAGGATCAGCACAACCGGATGGGTTTCGAATCCAACCCGCGGAACGATGAGCGCACGAACAGGATTTCACTGCCCACGAAATGGCTTTTGGCGTCCGACCGGCGGCATTGGTGAACCACTGTTCGTCTTTGAGGGAAGCTTGATGCCCGCCCACGCCGGCAACAGCATCGAATGGCACTTGGTGGACACCCGCCCCGGACACGCCGGACTCGACTGAGCCCCTCAGGCCCAAGCCTCCCGCGAAACCCGGCCAGCCGCCGTCGTACGTCAACAAAGTCGTACATCAACCAAATCTGCAGCACCCCAAGGCGCCCTGCCACTGGCAAGGCGCCTTTCCCATGCCCGATTGCGGCGTCAAGAAGGGCCGGCCGCAACGCCTCTTACGACGCGCGACCGGCCCATTGCCGACGGTTAGTCCTCGACCAGGAGGCCCTTCTCCTTGAGCTTCTCCGCCAGGCCGCAGAGCTCAATGGTGTTGCCGCCATCGTGGTACAGCTTGATGAGTTCACGCTCATGGTCGTCGCGGGCCTGGGACAAAGCGATGACTTCCTCGGCCTCCTCACGGCGGACAACCACCACGCCGTCAGCGTCACCGCGCAGGATGTCGCCGGGATAGATGATTTCGTCGCCGAAGACGAGTGGATGATTGATCGGGCCGAGCGTTTCCTTGACTGTGCCCTTGATGCTGATGCTGCCCGAAAAGACGGGCAGGCCCAGCTCGATCAGGTCCTGCGTATCCCGCACACCGGAATCGGTGACCATCGCGGCGATGCCCTTGGCCTTCATGGCGTTGCCCAGGACGTCGCCGAAGGTGCCG
Source organism: Paenarthrobacter sp. RAF54_2 (assembly GCF_052113945.1). Lineage (NCBI taxonomy): Bacteria > Bacillati > Actinomycetota > Actinomycetes > Micrococcales > Micrococcaceae > Paenarthrobacter > Paenarthrobacter sp. RAF54_2. The sequence continues at coordinate 40,443 of NZ_JBFRDV010000009.1, read as the reverse complement.
GCCTCGGCCATTTCCTTGGCACTAACAAGGACCACATCGCCGGCCTGTGCGTAGTGGATGGCGACCTGGAGCATCAGGTTGTCCTGCGGTGCACAAGCGACCGTGACGGCCGGGCCGCAGAAGGACATGGAGCGGTCGATCGGCTTGATCCTGGAGCTCAAAGCCCCGCGGCGCCCCTGTGCCTCGTGAATGGTCGCCGAGGAAAAGGCAGCGAGGCGGCTGACGACGTCGGCATCGGGTCGCTCGAACTTGGTCTTAACGTGGATCATTTTCAAAATCTTTCTGTGGGCTTAGGAAAGTGCGTTGATGGCGTCGCGGATCGAATCCACGCCGGCGTTGATGGTCTCCAGCGATGTGGCGAAGGAGATCCGGAAGTAGGGTCCCAGCCCGTAAGCCGAGCCTTGAATGACAGCGACGCGTGCAGCGTCCAGCAGGTAAATCGTGAAGTCCTGGTCGTTCTGGATGACCGTGCCGTCGGGCGCGGTCTTGCCGATGACGCCCGAGCAGTTCACGTACGCGTAGAAGGCGCCTTCCGCTGGCGCAACGGAAAGCCCATTGATAGCGTTCAAACCCTCGACGGCGGCGTCCCGGCGTTTGCGGTACACCTCCACACTGTCGCGGACGAAGGATTGATCTCCGTTGAGCGCCGCTACAGCCGCGGCCTGGCTGATGGACGACGGGCACGAGGAGGTCTGCGATTGCAGTTTGTTCATGGCCGCGATCAAGGGGGCCGGGCCGACGCCGTAGCCAAGGCGCCAGCCGGTCATTGCATAGGCCTTGGAGACGCCGTTGACCAGGAGGATCCGGTCCTTGAGCGCCGGCACAGCGGCAACCAGGCTCGTGACGCGGCCATCGCCGAAGTGAATTTCGTCGTAGATCTCGTCAGTGAGGACAAGGACGTGCGGGTGCTCCTCGAGGACGGCTCCGAGTGCCTGCAGTTCCTCGCGGGAATACACGGCGCCGGTCGGGTTGGACGGAGCGTTGAGGATGAGCCACTTTGTTTTGGGGGTGATGGCTTTTTCCAGGGCGGCCGGGGTCAGTTTGAAGCCTGCATCTTCCCCGCACGGGACGATCACCGGGGTGCCGTCGTTGGCCAGGACCATGTCTGGATAGGAAACCCAGTACGGCGCCGGGACGATCACTTCGTCGCCTGCATTGAGCGAGGCCATGAGCGCAACGTAGAGGACCTGCTTGGCACCCCCACCCACGGTCAACTGGTTCGGTTCGTAGTGGTGGCCAGTGTGATTTTCGATCTTGCGCAGGATGGCGGTCTGCAGTTCCGGCGTCCCGGTCACCGAGGTGTACTTGGTCTCGCCGGCCTTGATCGCCTCGATGGCTGCGGCCTTGATGTGGTCAGGAGTGTCGAAGTCCGGCTCGCCGACGGTCAGGTCGATGATCCGGATGCCTTCAGCTTTCAATTCGCGGACGCGGGCGGCGGCCGCAACGCTGGCTGAGGACTTGATGCGGGTGACCCTCGACGCCGGCAGGTAGTCGGACATGTCTCCTCCAGGAATGTGGAACCCAGGACGCGCGGATTCACGCGTCCCCTTTTTCGAGACTAGGGATTCGCGAGCGCTGTGGATAAGACCTAATGTGCGTGGATCTATAAGGGACTCTTATGACTCGCGGCCCCGCCGAGCCCGAGCTCCCGCGCAGCTCAACCGTTGAGGGTCCGGTCTATAACGGGTAGAACGGAAGCATGACCGACGTGAACTCGTGGATGAGCCAATACATAAGCGCGTGGACCTCGAACGATCCCGACGACATCCGGGCATTGTTCACTGAGGACGCCATCTATTACGACAGGCCGAACACTGAATCCCCGTGGAACGGCCATGAAGAAATCGTTACAGCATGGTTGGAGGCCGGGGATAAGCCCGATGACTGGACTTTCGAATGGACGCTCCTTGGCCAGGACGGAGACACGGCTTTCGTCCAGGCCGTCACTACGTACCTCAACGATCAGCCCACGTACGACAACCTTTGGGTCATCCGCTTTGCCGAGGACGGCCGTGCGCGCGAATTCACCGAGTGGTATATGGAGCGCAAAGACACCCCCGCCGAACCCAACTAATACGAAAGTAGGGCGGGCCAGATATACGGCGGCGCCGCTCACCCGCTACTTGGTTCAGTAGCGGGATGGCTTGCTGATCAGCACATTCTCGTGGACCAGGGTCCAGCCCTGATATTCCGGTCGGTTTGTGTCGACGCCGTCGTTGATGAGCTTTGCCTCTGTACCGTCCCCGCCAGAGATGGTGACAATCTGCTCGCTTCTCGCGACCGCTGAGCAACCCGCCCTCCACCGCTCCGGCAGTCCTACAGGTACCGCAATCAAGCAGACGGCCCCGGACGTGGAACTTTTAGCCCCGAAGTACTTCACGTCATCGAAGGTTGCCAGCAATCGGGCTGTCCCGGCCTCGACGTTCAGATCCACGCCGGTAAGGCTCACGGACTCCGGGAGCTTGTCCTCCGCCGTCGCTTCCCGGTTCAGAACTTTCAACCCGGCCGGAGCCGAGCAGCCAGTAAACGCAAGCGCGGCGACCACGGAAAACACAGCTATCGCACGACGATTCATAGCGCTGCCCCCTCAGGCTCTGGTTCGTCGAGCCTAACCCATCCGGGAGGTCAGTAGCTGTCGCGATCCGCCGTTTCGGACACGGGAATGAACGTCGAAGCGAAACCTTCGGACGCCCGGGCCAGGACAGAAACATCGGCGCCTACCAGTACAAAGGAGGCACCGGCGTCGAGATAGGCGCGGGCGGTGGACTCGTTGAAGGCGTTCACGCCTGCTGGCTTGCCGGCCGCTTTGGCGGCCTCGAGGCAATGCTCGACGACGGCCCTCACCAAGGGATTTTCCTGCTGTCCCAGCAAACCCATGGAAGCTGCGAGGTCCGAGGGGCCAAGGAAGATGCCGTCCACGCCGTCGACTGCCAGGATTTCCTCCACGGCCGAAGCCGCTGCCTCTGATTCAATCTGAACCGTGAGGCTGATCGATTCTGAAGCCGCAGCAAGGTAGTCAGGAACGCGGTTCCAGCGCGAAGCCCTGGCCAATGCCGAACCCACACCGCGAACGCCCAGCGGCGGATAGCGGACGGCGGAAACCGCGGACGCCGCTTCGAAGGCAGAATTCACCATGGGAATTAGGAGGTTCTGCACGCCGAGGTCAAGGTATTGCTTGATGACTACGGTGTCGTTGACCGGCGGCCGGACCATGGCCTGGACGGGGTAGCCACTCACGGCATGGAGTTGGGCGAGGATCGATTCCAGACCGTTGGGGCTATGCTCGGCGTCGATCAGAAGCCAGTCCAGCCCGGATCCCGCACAGACCTCAGCCACCAACGGACTACCCGAACAGACCCACATGCCAGCCAACGGACGGCCGGCCTCTGAGAGTGCTGAATAGAAGGTGGGGCTCAGTCGAAATTGCATGTCACGACTCCCAAAGGTCCGTAGTCCGCGTGTACGGTATCACCTTTGTACACCCACATGGGGCGGGTAAACGAGCCCGCAAGGATAATATCTCCGGCCTTCATCGAGTCCCCGTGCGCGGCGATTTTATTGGCCAGCCAGTGCACGCCGTTGGCCGGGTGATCAAGCACTCCGGCTGCCACCCCGGTCTCTTCCACAGTCTGGTTTTTGTACAGAATCGCGGAGACCCAGCGGAGGTCGACGGCGTCAGGACGCACTGGTCGGCCACCTATCACCATGGCCCCCATGGCGGCATTGTCCGAAATGGTGTCCACGATGGTCCGGCCCTCCATTTCGATCCTGGAGTCCAGGATTTCGAGGGCCGGAACCACGTAGTCGGTGGCATTGAGGACGTCGAAAATCGTGCAGCCAGGGCCCTTGAGGCCGTCCTTCAGCACGAATGCGAGCTCCACCTCGACGCGAGGGTGCGTGTACTGGTCCCATTGCACGGAGCAGCCGGTTTCCAGGACCATGTCATCGAAGATCGCCCCGTAGTCCGGCTCGGTAATCCCGGTAGCGGCCTGCATTGCTTTGGACGTGAGGCCGATCTTGCGCCCCACCAACGTTCGCCCGGCTTCTTCGTTCCGTCGCCGCCACAACTGCTGGACGGCATAGGAATCCTCCACCGTCATGTCAGGGTAGCGGGCGGTGAGGCGCGGGACCGGCTTGCGGTTCCGGCCGGCCTCAAGCAGCTCGTCGGCAATGGCTTCGATCGTCTTCGCGTCCATCATGGTTTAGACCTGCGCCCCCAGTTTGAAACCTTCAGCAGCCTCGGCGGATGATCCGGAGGGACGAGTGTAGGAGAATCCGTCAGCGCCTACGGTGACGGCCATTTCGGACTTCTCTTCGCGTTCGATGACGGGCTGGGGGTTGCCGTCGAGGTCCAGGACCAGGGAGGCCTCGGTGTACCAGGACGGGACCACGGGGTTGCCCCACCAGTCGCGGCGCTGGTTGTCATGGACGTCCCACGTGACGGTGGGGTTGTCCGGATCGCCGGTGTAGTAGTCCTGGGTGTAGATCTCCACGCGGTGGCCATCCGGGTCCAGGATGTAGAGGTAGAACGCGTTGGACACGCCGTGGCGTCCTGGGCCGCGTTCTATGCGGTCGGAGATGCGCAGGGCGCCCATTTTGTCGCAGATTTGGATGATGTTGTGCTTCTCGTGGGTCGAGAAAGCGATGTGGTGCAGGCGGGGTCCGTTGCCGCCGGTCAGGGCGGTGTCGTGCACGGTCTGTTTGCGGTGCATCCAGGCGGCGTACGTGACGCCGTCGGAGTCCTTGATGTCTTCGGAGACGCGGAAGCCGAGGTCCTCCAGGTACTTACGGCCGCGCGGCACGTCCGGGGTGACCTGGTTGAAATGGTCAAGGCGGACCAGTTCGCCGGCGGAGTAGAGGTCGTAGCGCTGGGTGAGGCGCTCCACGTGCTCCACGTCGTAGAAGAACTCGTACGGGAAGCCCAGCGGGTCCTCCACCCGGACGGAGTCGCCCACTCCCTTGGTGAAGCCTTCCTTGCGGCGCTCCACCCGGCACCCGAGTTCGCGGTAATAGGCCTCGGCAGCGTCCACCTCGGCCGGGGACTTCACGCGGTAGGCGAAGGCAGCGGCGGCGGCGACCGGTCCCTTGCGGAGGACCAGGTTGTGGTGGATGAACTCCTCGAAGGAGCGCAGGTAGATGGTGTTCTCGTCCTCCTCTGTGACATGCAGTCCCAGAAGGTCAACGTAGAACGCACGGGACTTGGCGAGATCCGTGACCACGAGTTCAAGGTAGGCGCAGCGGACGATATCCGGGGCCGGGACCGTGGGGGTGGGGATGGGGCCAGTGAAGGGGTTGCTCATGATGGTCTCTCTTCGTTGAAAGGGGAGGTGTTAGCTGTCGCCCGCGGAAGCGGAGTCGTCGATGCTGCCGAACTTGGGGGTGTGCACGGAGCCGAGGGTGATGTGGACGGCCTGCTGATCGGTGTAGAAATCGATCGAGCGGTAGCCGCCTTCGTGGCCCAAACCGGAAGCTTTGACACCACCAAACGGGGTGCGGAGGTCGCGGACGTTGTGGCTGTTGAGCCACACCATGCCGGCTTCGACGTTCTGTGAGAAGTTGTGGGCACGGGTCAGGTTCTGCGTCCAGATGTAGGCCGCCAGGCCGTACTTGGTGTTGTTCGCCAAGGCGAGGGCTTCGTCGTCGTTCTCGAACGGCGTGATGGCCACAACGGGACCGAAGATTTCCTCCTGGAAGATCCGCGCATCAGGCGCGACGTCGGCAAACACCGTGGGTGCGATGTAGTTGCCTTCGGGCAGGTGGTCGGGTCGGCCGCCACCGGCAAGCAGCCGGCCTTCCGACTTGCCGATCTCCACGTACGACGCCACTTTCTCGTAGTGCTCGGGGTGGACCAGCGCACCTACTTGGGTCTTGGGATCGTGCGGGTCCCCGACCACGATGTTCTTGGCACGGGCAGCGTACTTTTCACAGAATTCATCGTAGATGGCCCGTTCGACCAGGATGCGTGAGCCGGCGGTGCAGCGTTCGCCGTTGAGGGAAAAGACACCGAACAGCGCGGAGTCGATGGCGGCGTCCAGATCGGCATCGGCGAACACGACGCACGGGGACTTCCCGCCGAGCTCCATGGACAGGCCTTTGAGGTTGGCTGCCGCATTGCGGAAAATCGTCTGGCCCGTGGTGGTCTCACCGGTGAAGGAGATCAGCGGCACGTCAGGGTGCTTCACCAGTGCGTCACCGGCTTCTTCGCCCAGGCCGTTGACCAGGTTGAACACGCCGTCGGGAAGGCCAGCATCCTTGAAGATCTGCGCCCATAGTGACGCGGACAAAGGCGTGAACTCGGCAGGCTTGAGGACCACGGTGTTGCCGGTGGCCAGTGCGGGAGCGAGCTTCCAGGACTCCAGCATGAACGGGGTGTTCCACGGCGTGATCAAGCCCGCGACGCCGATTGGCTTGCGGTTCACGTAGTTGATCTGTGAGCCGGGGACCTTCATGGCGTCATCGAACTGTGCCACGATCAGGTCCGCGAAGAAGCGGAAGTTCTCGGCTGAACGCAACGCCTGACCCTTGGATTGGGTGATCGGCAGGCCGGTATCAAAGGTCTCCAGTTCGGCCAGGCGCTCTTCCTGGGCCTCCACGGCGTCGGCGATTTTGTTCAGCACACGGGCGCGTTCGCGCGGCTTCATCCTCGGCCACGGGCCATTGACGAACGCTTCACGGGCGGCGGCCACGGCGAGGTCGATGTCTTCCTTCTGGCCAGCGGCTGCTGTGGCGTAATTTCCGTTGGATACCGGGTCCAGGACGTCAAAAGTCTTCCCGGAAACGGAGTCAACGAACTCGCCGTTGATGAAGTGCTGGATGTGCGTGGGGAGGTTCTCCGGCACGTGATGCTTTGCTGATGTTTCTACAGGGGTCGTCATCGTTGTCTTCCTTTTTCATCCAACGCGGGGTCACTTATGGCCCATGTTGAGTGCGTTTGGGGGCCATAAGTGACCCCGCGTTGCTTTAGTTGGTAGTGGCGAGGTACGCGTCCAGTGTTGCGGCGCGGTGCCGGCGGGCGGCGTGTTCGATGGTGTCGGCGTCCGCTCCAGACTCGATGAGCTGCAGCAACGCCTCGTGTTCCCGCACCGATTCCTGCGCGCGGCCGGGAACGAAGCGGAACGTCGAGGAGCGGAGCGACGCGAGCCGGTTCCATCCGCGGTGGACCAGATCAAGAATGTGCGGATTCGGGCAGTGTTCAAAGAGGACGCTGTGGAAGTCCTGGTTCAATGCTGTGAAACGAACGGGATCGAAGTGCTCCAGGCATTCCCGCATTTCCTCGTTCACGGCGCGGGCCCGCGCAATCGCAACGGAATCAATCAACGGCGCGGACAACGCAGTGGCGGCACCCTCCACAATGCTCAGCGTCTGCATCGTGTACAAATACTCGGTGGGATCAATTCCGGAGACGGTGGCACCAACGTTCCGCTCGAACTTCACCAGGCCTTCGGCCTCCAAGCGGCGGATCGCTTCCCGCACGGGGACCACGCTGAAGCCCAGGTCCTCGGCGATCTTTGCGAGCACCAGCCGGTAACCCGGCGTGTAGATGCCTTCCACGATCCTGGCCTTGACGGCGGTATACGCCTGTTGGGACTTGCTTTGTGCAGCGGCGCTTTCGACGGCGGTTTCAGTCACTTTGGGCTCCTTGCCGGCTCTGCCAATCAGTAAACCTGGCCTGCCACTCCTTGTTCATGGGGTACAAACCATCAACACTGTTGCCTTCCTTGACCATCTGGAAGATGAACGCTTCTTCCTTTTCCTGCTGGATGCAGTCATCCACCAGTTCTTCCGCGATGGCCGGCGGGATCACCAGGATGCCGTCCGAATCGGCAACGATGATGTCTCCCGGCTGAACTGTTGCACCACCGCAGGCAATGGTGATGTCTGTATCCCAAGGAATGTGCCGGCGTCCCAGGACTGCCGGGTGCGGATTCGCGAAATACGTTGGCATCTCCAGATCGGCCACTGCGGAGTAGTCGCGGACGCCACCGTCGGTGATGATCGCAGCGGCTCCGCGGACCTGGGCCCGGAGGGCGAGGATGTCGCCAACAGTGCCGGTGCCCTTCTCACCGCGGGCCTCCATCACGAGGATTTCGCCTTCATTCACGGAGTCGATCGCGCGTTTCTGTGCATTGAATCCCCCGCCGTGGGTCTTGAACAGATCCTCGCGGTTGGGCACATAGCGCAGGGTCCGAGCCAGTCCAACCACCTTGCGGTCCGGGCGCGTGGCCTGCAGGCCGTCGATGCTCACGTTGTTCAGTCCGCGCTTGCGGAGCTGGGAAGAAAGCGTGGCTGTTGCGACGCTTTCCAGCTTCGCCTTCAGCTCGGGCGTCAGGACGGAGACGTCAGCAGGCAGGCCCGCCGCTTCACGCGATCCGAACGCCTCTTCCCGCTGGGTGTCATCAGTCTTGGGCTTGGCACCAAAGTCCGCGAACGGCGTCGTACCTTCCGTTACTTTGGTGGTCAGGCGGCCGCTGCTGAAACCGCCGCCACTGACCTCAATTTCGACGACGTCACCCGGCTTGGCGACCGACGCGCCGGCAGGGGTGCCGGTGAGGATAATGTCGCCCTCTTCGAGCGTGAGCAACTGGGAGAGGTCCGCGACGAGTTGCGTAAACGGGAACAGCAGGTCCTCGGTGGTGTCATCCTGGACGATGTCGCTGTTGTGCCAGGTGCGAATCCGCAACTCTGTGGGATCAACGGCGTCGGCAGGGATCAGCAAGGGCCCCACAGGCGTGAACCCATCGCCGCCCTTGGACCGGACGTTGGAGCCCTTGTCTGCGTAGCGGAGGTCGTATACACCCAGATCGTTGGAAGCGGTCACCCACTCGACGTGGCTCCACGCGTCCTCGAGGCCAACGCGGCGGGCTGACTTACCAATGACGAGGGCGATTTCGCCTTCATATCCAAGAAGTTCGCAGCCGGCCGGGCGCTCAACGATGCCCGGAGCGTCCGCGGAACCAAGCGCCAGGGAAGATGGTGGCTTCAAGAAGTACGACGGCTGCCCAGGGGTGCGTCCGCGCTGGGCAGCACGGCTAGGGTAATTGATATGGACGGCAATGACTTTGCGCGTACGGGCCAGCATGTCTTGGCTGACTTCCTCGGTCCGAAACTCCAATGTCACGGCGCCTCCTCCTGATCGAACATCTATCGAGTACGAAATCGTATACGATAACTATTGCCCTTGAAGAGCAAGCCGTCAACCCCTTTCCCCAAACACATTCGTCCGGCCATAGTGGTTGTTCTTAGCCCCAAAGCACTGGAAGGAAGTACGTGCCGGAAAAGAACGAGCTCCAGCTGCTCAGGTTTGCCAACGGTTCCGAATGGGAGTCGTGGCTCGCCGCGCACCACCAAACAAGCGCCGAAGCCTGGCTCGTGATCGGCAAGAAGAACGCCGGTGCCGAACTACTCAGCATCCGGGAGGCCCTGGACGGTGCCCTATGTTTCGGCTGGATCGACGGACAGCGCAAAGGAAATGACGAAGCGACTTTCCTGCAGCGCTACTCTCGCCGCCGGGCTCGGAGCTCGTGGTCGCAGGTGAACGTTGGGAAGGCGGAGGCGCTGATCGAATCCGGGCGAATGCATCCCGCCGGGTTGGCTGAGATCAACGCTGCAAAGGCTGATGGCCGCTGGGAAGCCGCCTATGTTTCGCAGGCCAACGCGGAGGTCCCGGAAGACCTTGCAGCGGCGTTGGCCGGTAACCCAGCGGCCGGCGAGGCCTTCGAGCGTCTCGGGAAGACAGAGCGGTACCTCATCATCCTGCAGTTACTCAAGGCCCGTACTCCGGACTCGCGGGCGAGGGCAATGGCACGTTGCCTTGGGAAGCTGACAGGGAAGGCGTAAATTCTGCTGGATCATCGGATGATCCAGCAAAAATGAGTGCATCCTTCCCGTGGACTCCCGTAGGGTACCGGCATGGACATCATCCTTGTACCTGGTTTCTGGTTGGACGCGTCATCGTGGGCGGAGGTCACGCCGCCGCTTGTGGCAGCTGGACACACGGTTCACCCCCTCACGCTTCCCGGACTGGAGTCCGCTGATGCCCCTCGCGCCGGGATTGGCCTTCGGACACACATCGACGCCGTGGTGGACAAGGTGGACTCCCTTGGCGGCAATGTGGTCCTGGTGGGCCATTCAGGCGGCGGCGCCATCATCCACGGCGCGGTTGACGCCCGCCCGGACCGCGTAGACAGGGCCGTCTATGTGGACAGCGGCCCGCTCGGCGAGGGCGGCGTGATCAATGACGAACTGCCCGAGGACGGCGACGAAATCCCGCTCCCACCTTGGGAAGGCTTTGAAGACGCGGACCTCATCGACCTGACCGATGAGCTCAAGGAAGCCTTCCGCGCACGGGCCATTCCGGAACCCAAGGGCGTCGCCTTCGACCAACAACACCTTCACGACGTTCGGCGCTACGATGTGCCGGCCACCATCATCGCCTGACAGTTCCCGTCATCACTGCTTCAGGAATGGATGGACGCCGGGCACCCGTTCACGGCCGAACTCGCGCGGATTCGGGACGTGGACTACATCGACCTACCCACCGGTCACTGGCCACAGTTCACCAAGCCACGCGAACTTGGCGAAGCCATCCTGAAAGCCGTCGAGCGCACCAAATAACGCTCGACGCTCAACAAGCAACGCTCGACGGCGGGATGGGCCTTGCGGGCAAGAGGAACCCGCGGGCACGCGAACCCTGAGGCTTGTCGCCAGGGGGTCAGGGCTTGGCCGGCGTATTGGTCGCCGGCCCTTCCGGCGCTGCACCGCCTTCGTCGGTCCAATCGCTTCCTGTGTTGTCATCGAGGGCAGGATCGGATACTACGTCCGGCCTGACTGGAGGCGTCGAGGTAGAAGCCGGAGCGGAAGCAGAAGCAGAGGAGCCGGTGCTGGAGTTGGCGTGCGGCCCGGACTTCGACTCCAAGATGCCCGGAAACATCGTCTCCGCCTTCTCCAGGAGCTTCTTGCCCGCTGCGTACAGATTGTCCAGGATGTCAGGGACTGATTCCTGGACGGTTTCAGTGGCCTGATGGACGTTCTCCTGAACCTCCGGGTTCTTCCAAACCTTTTGGGCGCCTCCACGAACCCGCCGGTACACCTCCGGCCAGGACTTGGACCCCCATACGTAGCCAACAGCAATGCCGGCGGCGAACAATGCTTTCCCTTTCACAGGACCCACTCCTTTCGAGGTGCTTTTCCTACGACACTAGTCCGGCCTTCACCTGCTGTCACGCGCACATTCAGGATGGTGGGTTAACGTTCATTTGCTGAATTCGAAAAGAGGACTAAACTTTAATGCCAACCAGCGGAAAACCCGCAGGCCACAACCACATGGCAACCCGAGGAGTGAAAACCATGGGACTGGATGACAAGATCAAGAATGCCACGGAAGAAGCAACGGGCAAGGTCAAGGAAAAGACCGGCGAAGCCACTGGCGACAGGGACCTCCAGGCCGAGGGCGCGGGCGACCAAGCGTCGGCCAATGTGAAGCAGGCTGGCGAGCACGTCAAGGACGCCGCGAAGGACGCCTTCGGCGATAAGTAGCCGGATTTCAAGGCCACACCACCCCCGTCCGAGGGGCAGGAATCCTAGACCGGCAAAATAGCAAGGTTACTTGCTGTTGTTCCCGGGACCAGCTAGCGTTGCTGTTGTAGTACTACGGTCCGGCCCCTTGGACATGAGTGCTTTTGGCTGCACTTGATAAATTCAACGACGTTTGAAACAGGCGTTTGCAAAATAACGTCCCGCCCCATATTCCACTGGGCCTCATATGGCCCTGTTACAGCACTTATCCGCTGGAACTGACAACCGATGAACGGAACCGCTTCACCGAGTTCATGGAATTTCCATCAACAAGAAAGTAGGAGCAAAAATGGGTTTCTTTGGTTTTCTTTTGCTCGGCCTTTTGGCTGGGGCTATCGCAAAGCTTATTCTTCCCGGACGCCAAGGAGGAGGCTGGTTCGTTACCTTGCTGCTCGGCGTCGTTGGCGCCCTGTTGGGCGGCTGGATCGGTGGCCTGATCTTCGGCGAGGGACTGACACAATTCTTCGCCATTCGGACGTGGCTACTGGCCATTGGCGGATCCATTGTCGTTCTGCTGATTTACGGCCTGGCCACAGGGGGACGTCGCGCCCACCATGGCTGAAGAAACCACGCCCAACACCAACCAGGACGACCTTGAGGGTCAGTATGCAGAAGGTGATTACGGCGCTGCCGGTGCATCTCCTGAGGCCCTGAAGGAAGACGCTGGCGGGGACTACACCGCAGGCGACTACGCCGAGAAGACCGTCCCTTCCGCGGATGCGGAGCTCGACGAGCGCAACACGGAAGACACCCCCGAGGACAGGCCGTTCTCGTCCGAGCCGGATGACGAAGCTTCCGGCTCAGGACATCCCTAATATTCAGGCATCCGCAAGGTCCTGATAACCACAAGAACCCGGAGACTGCAGTTGCAGCCTCCGGGTTCTTGCTTTGCCGGGGTCCTGGCATTGCGAAATCCGTTGACCTGGTCCTGATCCTCGTGGGGTTGATATCGGAGCCTGATATTTTCGGGCATGGATAGTCGGGGCAGCGACTGAGCCGCCACCGTAGCGTGATGGTCAGGAATGGAGGGACAGTGCAGGAATGGACGAGGGCGCTTGAGCTCATCGAGCAGGACCTTACCGAATCGGTGGAGGTCAGCATGTTGGCGCAAACGGCATTGACGTCTGAATATCACTTCAGGAGGATGTTTGCCTCCTTGGCTGGCATTCCGATTTCGGAGTACATTCGTCGACGCCGCCTTACGTCCGCCACCGCAGAGATCATCGCCGGCGGAACGGTATTGGATGTTGCCCTCCGCTACGGATATGGATCGCCCGAGGCATTCACACGTGCCTTTAAGGCCATGCATGGGCTGACTCCCTCAGAAGCACGGCAACCTGGCGCAGTCCTCCATTCCCAGCCTCAGTTGAGGTTCCACCTCCGCATTGAAGGGAATACTGTCATGAAGCACCGAATAGTCAACAAGGAGGCCTTTCATCTGATCGGCCTCAGAGCCCGGGTTCCGCTGGTCCACGAAGGTCCTAACGCTGCAATCATCGAATTTCAACGCAGCATTGACCCGGATGCGACAAAGCGACTGATGGCGCTGGCCGACGTCGAGCCATCGGGGCCCCTGTCCGTAACGGACAAGATTGACGAAGGGCGCCGCGAAGGCAGTGAGCTGGACTATTGGCACGCGGTGGCTTCAACCAAACCCGCTCCGGAAGGTTTCGAGCGCTTGGACATCCCCGCTGGCCAATGGGTGGTGTTCGAAACGGAAGGAAGATTCCCGGATGTCCTGCAGCGCATGTGGGCGGACGCTGCTACTGAGTGGTTCCCGGCCAACCCTTACTTTTGGGCACGCGGCCCCGAACTGCTCAGTGTTAGGCCGGATCCGGATGGCACCCGCGGGAGCGGGCAACTGTGGATTCCCATCGAGTCCAGTCAGGGGCCCTTCAAGAGTTTCAGCACCTCGTCGAGTGGCAAAACCTTCTGACGATATTCACGGGTAAGAACCCGGAGGACTGCCTCGGCGGCCTCCGGGTTCTCTGTTGCCACGGCTTCAGCCGCGTAAATCACCCGGATGTTATGGGCGAAAGCGTCAGCAGCGGTCTGCGCGATGCAGTTGTGGGCCGAAACCCCAGCCAGAATGACGGTTTCCACACCCCAGTTCCTGAGGCGCATCCCTAAGTCCGTACCAACGAACGCGCTGTCGCGGGTTTTGACCATCTGCGGGAATTCGGCGGTCACCAGGCCAGGTACGAAGCTGGCCTGCTCACTTCCCCTGAAGATGAATCCTTGGTCATCGTCCAGCATGTTCAGGCTCCATGTGGATTTGTCCCGCTCGTGCTGGGTGCCAACCAAGAGGACGTTTGCCCCTGCCTCGCGCGCTGCGCTGGTCAACGAGTTGCAGGCGGCAACAACTTCTTCCTGACGCCGCTTCAGGGCCGGTTCCTCAAAAAAGGCGTTCTGCATGTCGATTACCAGTACAGCAATCATGCGCGCATACCCTTTCCTGTCCTGGGTCAGAGACCCTTGCCGCCGGTCACCGGCAGCACAGCTCCAGAAATATAGGAGCCTTCGTCAGATGCAAGGAGCACATAGGCCGGCGCCAGCTCAGCCGGTTGTCCGGCGCGACCCAGTGGCGTGTCCTGACCAAACGTTGGAAGCTTGTCCGGCCACTCGGTAGCGGGAATCAACGGCGTCCAAATCGGTCCCGGGGCCACGGCGTTGACGCGGATTCCTTTGGGACCGAGTTCCTCGGCCATGGCTTTGGTGAAGGCTACCTGGGCGGCCTTGGTCATGGCATAGTCCACCAGCTGGACGGAAGGATTAAAGGCCTGAATGGACGCCGTGACGATGATCGAAGCTCCCGGGCGGAGATGGGGAATCGCAGCTTGTGCAGTCCAGATCAGTGAGTACAGGTTGGTTTTGAAGACCCGATCAAATTCCTCGGTGGGGATGGTTTCCAAGCCCTCACGGTTCTTTTGGTACGCAGCGTTCAGGACCACGACGTTGAGCCCGCCAAGCTCCTGTACTGTGCGCTCCACAATCTCGGCCGCAAACTTTTCGTCGCGCGCGTCTCCTGGCAATAACAAAGCCTGCGCTCCGCACTCACGGATCCATTCCGCCGTCGACTTCGCGTCTTCCTCTTCCTCCGGAAGGTAGCTGATGGCGACGTCGGCACCTTCGCGGGCATATGCTATGGCCACAGCAGCGCCGATGCCTGAGTCACCCCCAGTGATCAGGGCTTTCTTGCCTTGGAGGCGACCGTGCCCAACATAGCTGGATTCACCGTGATCGGGCTGGGGGTTCAAGGGCTTGGTCAGGCCAGGCTGTTCCTGTTCCTGCTGGGGAAATTCCTCGGAGTGATATCCGCTCCGGGGATCCTTGGGCGCCGAAGTAAGGCGATGATCCCCGTTTGCTTGCTGTCCGCTTGGGTCGGCTTGAGTCATGGTTCTGGCCTTTCTCAGATGTCTGATTCCCGGCATTCGACGCTACCGTTGGCTGTACCCAGGCACTATCGACTCTAAACGCGCTGTGAGGGCTAGGTCCGCAGCGTTTTGGCCTTCACCATGAGGAACAGCCCATAGGCGATCAGGCCAACGGCAACCGCTGCCAAGAGGTACGGGCCATACGGTTGCTCCCTTAACGCCCGCAGGCTTCCATCAAGTCCTGTGGATTGCTCGGGCTGAACGCGCACTGCTGCAATGACCACCAGCAGGCCAACGAGCAACAGGGCTATGCCTTTGGCGACGTAGCCCACAACGCCAACACCCGACTGGAACTTTCGGGCCGGCTCTTTGTAGGACAGCGCCAGGTCCTTCTCGAAAGTCCTCATGAAGCCGCGCACTGCGAACACGATGCCGGTGATCATGATCCCGGCGCCAATTGCGACAAGCAGGACTATCCCGAATGGCGCTTTCATGAGGGTCACAGTCACATCGCTGGCCGACTCCCGACTGTTTTTTCCCTTGCCCATGGTGAACGAGAGGATAGTGGCCGCCAGTCCCGCAAAGACTATCGCCTGGCCAACTGCGGAAAGCCGCTTGGAAGGCTTGTTGTCTGACTTCCTGCGGTAGCCGAGGGTTGCGTTGCCCAATTGCCACAAGGCCAAGGCAGCGCAGGCGCCGAAGCACGCCCAGAGCAGGATGGGACCCACCGGTTGCGCGGCCAGTTGGGCAACGGCGCCACTGACGTCCGCTTCACCGCCGCGCCCAAAGGCGAGCTGAAACGCAATAACTCCTATGAGTAAGTGCAGGAGTCCGCTGACGGCATAACCAGCCCTGGCAACAGTCTCCAGGCCACGTGAGTTTGAGGCTTCCTCGGCCGCATCAGCGGCCTTCTTCATCTCCTCTTTGATGACAAGCCTCCTTATTATTTTGTGACTTGTCACCATGGTGCCACTCGAATGAGTACAAGACCACGGGCGGGCACCTTTGGTGCCCACCCGTCAAAGTTCAAATGTTCCTAGAAACCACACACCGACTGCGGCCAGATGCTCCGAAGCCCCATACCCAGAGGGTTGAAGTGCTCGCGGATGGACGTGACCGCACGGGCCTGGCCGGGGACTTCGCCGCCATGGCCGCCAGCCTCTGCTGTGTGCGGGAAGGGGTCGGACGTCACGTGGGCAGCTCCGGTATTCAGGGACGTGGCTGCGATCTGGTCAGGCATTTCGGTGGTCCTTCCTGAAAGTTCCCATCAACTCCATTGGCTGATAGTTCAACCATGGGACGGGGCCCTCAAGAAGGACGCCGGGTCATCTCAAGATTCAGTCAAGATTCCACAGCGCAGGGAAAGCACGTTCAGAAGGCGAAAATGACCTGGAGTTGCTGCCTGCTCGGGAGGAAGGTCACGTCGTGATGTTGCGCAGATCACATTTGCTGCCTACGCTGGGGTGGCTGCAGCGTGGCAGCGAACGGATGAAAGGCAGCATATTGACCAGCGAGAAGCTCTCTGTAGTTGTTCGAGTCGACCTTGACGGAGCACAGATCCAGATCGCAGCAACCGGTCACGTGACCACGTCCAATCTCCACGCGCTTTATCCAATCGTCCAACGCACCAACAGCCTGGCAGACGGCAGGGACGTCGAGATGGACCTTACCGGGGCCATGATTGAGCCGGATGCACTTGAACAACTCCAGGGCTACGCGATGCTCCACGAGTTGCCGGTTCGTGTTGATCCCGGCCCAGCGGATCCGGATCTGGTGTCCCTGCCCGCCCTGCCGGCCCTGGCAGGATCGAAAATGGCGGGGGCTTGGCTGGCGGCGTGACTTGCGCTGGGGTGCAACTTGCGCCGGCCCTCAAGCCGAGGACTAACCTGACTGCCATGAGTCAGTCAACGCGCGCCTGGATTGGGACCATCGTCTTCCTTTTCCTCGCGCCCGGCATCGTGGCAGGTCTCATCCCGTGGCTCATCTCTGGATGGCGGCTTTACGACTGGGACGGCGTGGCGTGGCTGGTGGTGCCCGTCGCCTGGATCGCGATCACCCTAGGTGTGGCTTTCCTGCTTCACGCCTTCGTGCTGTTCGCCCTTCACCGGGGAACACCCGCACCGGTTGCGCCGACCCAGACGCTGGTCGTGACCGGGGTTTATCGATTCGTGCGCAATCCCATGTACCTCGCGGTGCTCTCAATTATCCTCGGACAAGCCCTGCTCTTCGGCAGTTGGTGGCTGGTGGTCTACGCCGGGGTGCTTCTCATCGCCGTCGTCACTTTCGTGAAGGGTTACGAGGAACCCACCCTCACTGAGACGTACGGCGAGCAGTACCTCGAGTACCGGCGCAACGTTCCGGGGTGGTGGCCGCGGCTGACGCCTTGGCGCGGATAACGGCGGGACGGGCATCGGGCTTCTGTGCTTCGCCCCTCCACGGATGCCATGAGCCAGTCCCATAGGCGGCTGGCGTTCAGTCCCTCAGGCTCAGGGTGGCTTCGAAACGTCCGCTGCGATCACGGATTGCCGCAAGGTCCTCGAAGTGTCCAATCCGTACAATTCCGGTGAAATGCCCCACAGGTTCGTAGTAGAGGACCAGGGTCTGGCCCGGCGCGTAGTAACCGATCGTCAGCGGATCAGCGTCATCGCCGGCCGGAACGCCGTCGAGGGACAAGGGCGCCGGTAGTTCAGCATGCTTCTCCTGCCCGCCAAAGTCAGTGAAGGACAGCGTCAGGGGAAACTGGTCAATCAGTGAGCGGGCGGTCGCGTTCCCTGACAGACTTCCGTTCACGGTCCGTCCGTCAATCTGGATGGTGATTGGAGTGTCTTCGGGGGTCTCTTTGGCTGTCATCGTTTGGGTTTCCTCCGTGCGGGCAGTTTCCTGCGGCGTCGTCGCTGTGTTTGTCGTGGCTGGACTGCCCGAAGCCGTCGTGCACCCGGTAAGGGCGAGGGTCAGCGCCGTGATCACGACCAGAGTTTGCGTCCTCATTCGCATGCAGAATGTCTCCTCGGCGGCAAAGTTCGATTCATTCCAGCAAAACAGCTGACGACGGCGAGCGGGAGCCCCTGCCGTTACAGGTACTGAAAGGGACCCTCTGAGAAGGCGACGGTCATGGTGGGGAAGTCCCCCGGCCAACTCACTGGCTCAGCCGAACGGCCGCCTCCTGCTGGACGCGGGCAGCCTTGCTTGAGTAGTCGGCGATGATCCGGAGTTCGTCGTCGCTGTAGCCTTCCAGCAGCGCGGCCATCCCGGCCATGAAATCGGTGAAGTAGGGTGCAGCGGCGGCAACCTGGTCACCGACGAGCTCGATCAGGACCTTCCGCTTGTCCTCGCCGTGCTTGACTCGCCGGGCCACGCCTTTGCTTTCGAGTCGCTGCATGAGTCCGGTGACCGATGCTGGGGCCAGCCCGGAGTGTTCACCGAATTCACCCGCCGTCATTGGGCCGTGGCGCAGCAGGATGTCGATCGCCTTGCCCTCAGTCGCCGACAGGCCCCGCAGTTCAGACAGTGTGGTGTGGAACATGATGGCGGCCGTGGACAGCTCCCTGCCCGAGGCATAAACAGCTTCCAGCAGAGCTTCGCGTTGCCCCTGATTCGTCATCCTCCGAGGCTAGCAAAGTCTTTCGCTTGACCGAAACGATTGACCTGCCCACCACTCAGGATTATATTTCTTTTAACCGAACGAAATAAATTACCCAGGAGCTCCCATGTTGAATTGTCTTGTCATCGGATCCGGCGTAGCCGGCCTTTCTACCGCTCTGTCACTCCAGAAAGCCGGCCACTCCGCCACCGTTTTTGAAGCGCACAGGGGGCCTTCTGAGGGTGTCGGCGCCTTCCTCACCCTCGCCGTCAACGGTTTCGACGCCCTGGACACTCTGGGCCTCAAGGAGGAAGCTTCGCAACTGGGCTTCAGCACCCCGCTCATGTCCATGTACCTGGGCAGCACGGGCCGCCACCTGATCGATTTCGATTTCGGCGGCACCCTCCCGGATGGCACCACGGCCCGGACCATGACCCGCTCGGAGCTATACGCCCTCTTGCACGAGGAGGCAGTCCGCCGCGGGATCCGGATCGAGCACGGCAGACGGCTGACAGCGGTGGAGGAACTGCCCGACGGCGTCACGGCCGTTTTCGACGACGGCACCTCCGCGCGCGGCGAACTGCTGGTGGGGGCTGACGGGCTGCGCTCGGCGGTGCGGCCGCTGATCGACCCCGCCTCGCCCGCACCCCGCACCATCCCGCTGCTCAACACGGGCGGCATCATTCCTGCCAACACTGCCGCCTTGTCGCTCAAGGATGTGGATCTGGGCGTGCCTCCGGGGCGCATGAAGATGGTGTTCGGCAAGCGCTGCTTCTACTGTTACATGCCCAGCCCGGACGGCCGGATCTGGTGGTTCGCAAATCCTCTGCAGCGCTCCAGCTCCGATCCGTCATTGCTGGGCCAGGAAGAACTCAGGGATTGGCTGACCGGGCTGGTGGCCGGAGATCGGACACCGATGGCGGCCCTCATTCGCGCCACGGAAGACATCATCAAGCCCTATTCAACCTTCGACTTCCCCAGCGTCCCCCGCTGGCACCGCGGCAGGATGGTCTTGGTCGGCGATGCCGCTCACGCCGCCTCCCCGTCCTCGGGGCAGGGCGCGTCCATGGCAATCGAGGACGCCGTTACGCTTGGTCGGGCCCTCCGGGGAGCCACAAGGGACGACACAGAGGGAAGCCTCCCTGCCAGGTTTGCGGCGTACGAAGCGGAGCGCCGGCCGCGTGCCGAGACGGTGGTGGCATGGGGCCGCCGGAATTCAGAACCCAAGGTCAGGAATCAGTTCACCCGGGTATTTCAGGACCTGGCCATGCGCGCTATTTTCCGGGGACTTGCCCGGAAGGCGGCCGACAACTTCGATTGGCTCTACGGCCATCACATCGACTGGGATGCCGTCTCCACGTATGACGCCGAGACCTTGCGGTAAACAGGCGTCAGGAACGCGATCAGTGCCGCGAGAATGAGAATGATGCCGGAGACCAGGAACACGAGGGCGATCCCGCGCGACGTACCTTGACCCAGCAGCGGTTCCAGTTGCGCGGCGCCCTCTGCGGAGCGGGCGTACGGGATGATCCAGAACTGGGCGAGCGGGGCGATGAGGAACGCTGTGATCGGCGCTGCGGCGGACTCGAAGGCCATGGCAAATCCGAATACCCTGCCCTGCCGGTTGAGGGGAACCACCTGTTGGATGACCGTCTGCTCGGCGGCTTCCACGATGGGAACCAAGGTCAGATACAGCCAGATGCCAGCCACGTAGAGCCACGCCCATTCGCGCAGGGTGAACACTGCACCAAGGAACCCCATGGCGGCGACAACGATGAGCATGGTCCGCAAGGGATTGGAGCCCAGCCCAAACTTTCCTACCAGTGCACCGCCCACCAGGAATCCGGTGGAGCCGACGGCGAAGAACGTTCCCCACATCTCAACGGAGAACATTTCCAATCCGTACGGATCCATCAAAGCCATGTACACACCGCCCACGAAGTTGTTGAACGTGGAAAATATGATCAATGCAAACAGCCCGGAGATAGCCAGCACAGCGGCAAGCGACCCCCCGGAAGTCGAAACCGCCCTTTGCGTCAGTGGCTGCCGCTTGCACCTCTTCGGGCATTCGCAAAGTGAGTAGGTGTGCGAACGCCAACGCGGTGAAAACCAGTGAAGCCACAATGGTCCAGCCCATGCCCAGCAGGCCCACTGACAATCCGGACAGGACCGAAGTAACAATGAACATAAGCCCTTGCACCATCCCCACCATGCCATTGGCATTGGCCCGGCGATCAGGCTCGATAAGGATGGTGACGGTGGTGGAGAGGGCAATGTTGCGAAGGTTTTCCACGACGGCACCCACGAGGGTGATCAGAGTGAAGACCCAGAACCACGGCTGTGTCAGGTCCAGCAGAAGACTCGTGGGGATGAGGAGAAACAACACTCCTGACAGCACGAACATCACCAGGGTGAACCCCGCGGCGAAGCGCATTATGGCAAGCTTGCGATACCTGTCCACGAACGTCCCGAAGCTGATGCTGGAGAGCGCAATCAGCAGCATGTAGGCTCCTCCGACTACCCCCGTGGCAATCACATTGCGCGTTTCCAGATAAACCCAGAACGTCAGGGCGAACCAGAGATAGCTTGTGGTGATATTTGCCAGGGCGGTGTTCACCAGGATCCCCATGAAAGTACGGGATCGCTGGGCCGGAGTGCGCAGGGAGAGGTCGATAACTTCAGTAACCCCAGCCGGTTCCTGCTCGGTCATGCGTTCCAGTGTACTTACACCAATTGCCGCAGATAAGGGCCGGCGCCGACCCAAACCGTGTGACAATCCAACCGCACTAACCTCCCGGTAGGATCGGCAAGGAATCCTAAAGAAGCCTGGGGGAAATTCTTGATGAAAGGTGTAAAAGGCCAACTGGCCTTCACCGGAGACTTTAGCCGGGATCTGGAGTTGCGGGAGTACGGCCTGGACCCCGGCGAGGATTCCACCCTGCTTCCCAACGCCGCCATAATGAGCGCGCTGCAGAACCTCGTGCGCCTTGCCACTGAGCTTTGCGGCGCCCCTTTCGGGGTAGTCAACATCATCAGCGCCGAGTACCAATACCAAATTGGTGCGTGGGGCGTGGAACCGGGCATGTGCTCACGAGAAGATTCCATGTGTGCCAAGGTGTTTCTCTCCCGCGAGATCACCGTTATCCCCGACGCTTCGCTGGATCCACGATCCGCCGACAACCCATTCGTCACCGGTGAATTGGGCAGGGTTCGGTTCTACGCTTCGGTTCCACTGCAAACAGAATCAGGATTCGTTCCCGGTACCTTGTGCGTCTTTTCCGATAAGGCCATGGAGATACGACCCGAGCAAGTCAGCATGCTGGAGGTCCTCGCCAAGCAGGTGGTGGAACTGTTGGAGCTGCAGCACCGCACCATCCAGCTGGATCGCACCTATGCCGAGCTGCGGGAGAGCAATGCCAAGTTGGCTGGGTTCGCGGGCCGTGTCAGCCATGATCTTCGCATTCCGCTCACCACCATCCTGGGTTACGTGGAGTTGGTGGAGGATGATCCCGACGTCCAAGCAGACAGCGTGGCAGCTAAATACCTGAGCCGGATCGGGGCGAGTGGCCGCCGAATGCTGGGGATGCTGGAAGACGTCCTGAGTTATTCGAGGGTGGGCGGCGGCATCCAGCCACAGCGGGTCTCACTTAAAGAGGCAGCAGGCGAGGTGGCCCGGGACCTGGGCATCGAGGACGACATCCTTGAAGTGCGGGACCTGAATCTCCAGGCAGACAAGGGCCAACTGCGCACATTGCTACAGAATCTGCTGTCCAACGCCATGAACTATCGCAGCCCCGAAAGGGATTTGCACGTCCGGATCAGCGGCGTCTCCAATTACCATGGCGCCACCATCTTCGTGGCCGACAACGGAAAGGGCATCCACGCGGCGGACCGGGCCAAGGTCCTGGAACCATTGGTGCGCCTGCGCCGCGAAGGTGACGGACCTGGCTCCGGCCTGGGACTCGCCACCTGCAGCAGCATCGCCAAGGCCCACGGCGGCGAACTCACACTCTCCGAGACAGCCGGCGGCGGAACCACGGTGGCAGTGAGCTTCCCAGCCGAACTATAGCGGCACGCAACGCAAGAAAACGTACGACGGCGACCTGCCGCCGTCGCGCGTTTCCCACCAAAGGCGTTACCCCCGACCGTTCCCCTTGCCCTTTTCGGACCTGGCGCCGCTCTTTCCGCCGCTCTTGGCATCCGCGACGTCTTGGGGCTCGGTATTTGCACCATCTTGGGCAGGCTCAGGGGCTTTAACGGCTGGCACCGGAACCGCTGGCTGATCTGGAACATCCACGACTTCGACGGCAGGTGCAACCGCTGGCGGTGCAGTCTCCACGGGAGCCGGCCCACTCGGCTGGGACTCAATGACGGAGACACCAGGATCCACCTGTCGTGTGGGCTCGGCTGAAGTCTCTGCCGAAAAGACGCCATTAGTGACCAACGCGAGCCCGACAGGAACGGCGAGGGCCGCCGCAACCAGCCCGGCGAGGATCTTCGGCCTCTTTCCGAGAGTCTTTGAACCAGTAGCGGAAGCACGCCTTCCCGGTGCCGTAGCTGCCGGACCGCGACTCGAAACCTGGACATGCGGCGGCCGTGACGGCACAGCCGGCACCGGTGCCAGCGATGGGGCTGCTGGCACCGACGGCAAGATTGCCGTTGCCATAGGCGGCAGCTTCCGACGTCGGCCTGCCAAGACTTCCTCGACCTCCGAGGCCGTCGGGCGTCGTTCAGGGTCCATGTCCGTCATCGCCTGGAGGAGTCCGCGCAGCCCGTTGGGGAGGTCTTCCGGGATCTCGGGTGCCCGGTGAAGGCGGGCCGAGGCCGTCTCTACCGGAGTTCCAGGGTATTCGGGCTTGCCTGTGAGGCACTCCAGGAGCACCAAACCCAAAGAGTAGATGTCGCTGGCCGGCGTCAGGTGCAGGCCTTGTGCCTGCTCCGGGCTGAGGTACTGGGCTGTGCCGACAGTGAACCCAGTGGCGGTGAGGCGGTTGTCCTCCATGACCAAGGCGACTCCGAAATCAGCCAGTTTCACAGATTCGGTGCCATCGGGCCCCTCGGAAACCAGGATGTTTGCCGGCTTGATGTCGCGGTGAATAACTCCTTGGGCATGCACCTGGGCAAGGGCGCCAGCCAGTCGCTCGCCAATGCGCGTGGTTTCGGGATGCGTCAGGGGCCCGTCGGACAATACGGCCTTCAGGTCACGGCCCCCTGCGAGTTCCATGACGAGGTAGGCGCGCTCTTCGTCATTGCGGGTATCAACGCCCGCATCGAAGGCGGCCACCAGGCCAGGATGGTCAAAGCCGGCGAGCAGCCGCATCTCGGTTTCCTGACGGGCCCTGAACGAGTCGTCGCCAGAGCCAGGCAGAAAGATCTTGATTGCTACGTCCCGGCCAAGGAGCAAGTCCGCGGCGCGGTACACCGTGGACATGGCTCCCCGGCCCAAAACAGGTCCCAGCTGGTAGCGGCCATCGATGATGGTGGCAGCCGCACTGGAATCGGTCACGTGGAACTCCACGGCCTCGTCATTGTTGCCCACGAATTGTCACGCCCTTCAGGCCCACCTTGTGTGCATCGGACCCTAACAGTGTCCGTTGCTACCAGGCAACGCCGCCGATCAAACTTTCACGAGAGCCGCGCGGCCGCCCTGTTCGGCGTAACCGCTACGGCTTGAGCAGTCCTGCGTCAAACAGCATCATCCGGGATTCACCAGATAAGTCATCAGGATACTTAGTATTGGCTCGGAAGGGAAACGGGCCATCCATGAGGACCTCGCTCAGTCTCCTCCGAGTTCCGCCAGCCGCGAGCCGAGCAGGGCCCGCAAATGCTGCTGCTCGTCCGCCGTCAGGCCCTGCCGCAATCGGCCCTCCACTTCATTCGCGGCCGCACTGGCTGCCTTCAATCGCTTGCTTCCGAGCGGAGTTAGCTTCACGGGGAGTGCCCGCCCGGCAACAGGCTGCTCCGACCGGGAAACCAACCCGTCCCGCTCGAGCGCCTGGAGAAGCACGTTCATTGACTGCCGCGACACGAAGGCGCCGCGGGCAAGCTCGGAATTGGAGAGGCCGGGCCGTTGCGCCAGGAGTTCAAGGCATGCGTACTGCGCCACTGTCATCCCGAGGGGCCGGAGGGCAGTGTCCATTGCGCTCCGCAAAGCGCTGTGCACTTGCTTCAGGAGATAGCCCAGGGAGGTGTCCAGGTCCACGCCACTGCCGTCTTGACTCATGTCAATATTCTGACATAGCTTGTTCATGTCAACATACTGACATAACTAGGAGAGCAAGCATGGCAACAATCGGTCCAGATTTCATTTCGCTGCAGGTCCGCGACCTTGAACGTTCGGCACTGTTCTACGAGCAGCAACTCGGGCTGACGCGCTCGGTGGCCGGTCCGCCGCATGCAGTTGTTTTCGATACCAAGCCGGTCGCCTTTGCGGTGCGGGAGCCACTGCCGGAAACCGAGCTGGATTCGCTCCCGCAACCCGGCGAAGGAATTGCCTTGTGGCTGCGGGCAACGGACGCCCAGGAACTCCACGACGCGCTCTCCGCCCATGGCACGCAGATCACGGCAGCACCCATCGATGGGCCATTCGGGCGCACCTTCACCTTTGCAGATCCGGACGGCTACCGGATCACTATCCACGACGCCGCCTGACACCAACGGCAACAAGCGTCCGACGGCGACCTCCCGCCGTCGGACGTTTTCCTTACGTGACGCACGGAACTGCGGCCTGGACGGCCGGAAGGCACAATGGAAGGCATGACCCTTACTACCTTCGCCCTCGTCCGCCATGGCCAGACCAACTGGAACGCGGAGCGTCGGCTGCAGGGGGCCACTGACATTCCTCTGAACGACGTCGGACGCCAACAGGCGCGTGACGCCGTTGCCACTTTGGCCAATTACCAATGGGACGCAATCGTTTCCTCACCTTTGAGCCGTGCCGCAGAAACCGCCGACCTGATTGCAGAAGGCCTGGGCCTTCGGGTCGCCCGGCGGGTTCCGGAGCTTATTGAGCGAAGCTTCGGACCGGCAGAAGGGCTGCAAGCCGGGCCTGAACTCGAGGCACTTCGCATCCCAGGCGGTTTCCGCGGGGGCGAGAGCGATGATGACGCAGCCAGCCGCGGCATGGATGCCCTGGAACAATTGGCACAGGAATTTTCGGGGCAGCGCGTCCTGGTGGTAACCCACGGTACGTTGATCCGACTGTCACTGAGCCGCGCGATTGGACGCACGCTGGACAGCGTCCACAATGCCGTACTGAATCTCGCGCATCACCACGCCTCCGATGGCTGGAAGCTGGAGTACTTCAATGGTGAGCTTCTGACGGCCGACGTGGACAGCTGACACAACCCGGAAACTCCGCGAATGTTATTGATATTCCACATGCCAGTTTCTGTATGCTCAAGTGAGTCAAGCAGCTGGCGCCTTTCGCTCCGCTGCCCTGGAGGTCAGCTTGGCTCTCACACTTGTTGGCTCCCGACTAGTGACGACCGAAGCCTGCCGGGCCAACGCAATCACCCTGACCGCGAGAGTAACGCTGGCCACGGACGGCTGGTTTGAACTTCGCGTGGTGCAAATCCCCGGGCTGGTGCTTCACGTTTCCCGGCTGGAAAAGGCGGCCCAGGCCGTGCTCGACGCCGCAACGGCCTCGAGCGGACGGAAGCCGGAAGAGTTTGACGTCCAGTTCCAATGCTGAGCAAGCCGATGCCGAACGAGCAGAAACTGCTGACTGTTGGGCACGGCGCCACACCCCAGGCCGACTTTGTGGACCTTTTGCAGGCGGCTGGCGTGGCGTCGTTAGTGGACGTTCGGATTGGCCCGGGAAGACGGAAATACCCTCACTTCGGAAGAACACAGCTGAGTTCACCGCAGCCCTGAGTCAGCTTTTGGCGGATGCGGCTGACCAAAAGACCGCCATCATGTGCAGCGAAACGCTCTGGTGGCGCTGCCATCGCCGTCTCATCGCAGATCATTGCGTTCTGCTGGACTCACTGCCCGTCAGTCATCTCATGCCAGGAGCCAAGCTGGTCCCCCACGTCCCTACGGCCGGAGTGAGGGTGCACCGCGGGCATCTGCAGTACGACCTCCCCGTGGACGAGTCAGTGGGTTAGGTCAGCGTGCCTCAAGCCGGCTCCGCAGTTGTTGTGCGAAGTCGGGGTAAGCTGCGGCAATCTCCTCCAGGTCCATGGTCTGGGGGAAGTCGATCACGGGTTGGTGCTCGGCCAGAAAGTTGGCCGTCTCTTCAGTAATGAACTGCCCGTCCTGGCCGTCCAGCCCGGCCTCGGACAGGAATTCAGGGGTGATCCGGAAGACGGATTCCCCGGTCTGCCCTTCGGATGCCCAGCGCACCAAGTACTCATCCTGATTTACGAGTTCTACGTCGAATGACTTCTCCATGTCAGCAGCCTACGTGGTGTTCAGCCGTGACCACTGGTTCTTCACTAGGATGACTGACATGGCAGCCATCGAATCTGTAATTATCGAGGTCGCTCCCGCCATTCAGGTGGCGGAGGCCTTCTACAATGATGTTTTCAGCATGGGCAGCAGGGTTCAGGTACGTTCATCCGAGGCGCCGACCACGGGCTTTCGCGGATTTACGATGTCGCTTGTCGTCTCCCAGCCGGCCACCGTAAACAGTCTTATCGGCAACGCCCGCGACGCCGGCGCGACTGTCATCAAGCCAGCCGCCAAATCCCTGTGGGGGTACGGCGGAGCAGTCCAAGCTCCGGACGGCACGATCTGGACAGTCGCATCCTCGTCAAAGAAAGACACTGGCCCGGCCGATCTGCAGATCGATGCGATAGTGCTCCAACTGGGAGTCGCGGATGTGGCTGCCAGCAAACAGTTCTATCTCGACCGAGGCCTCACCATGGCCAAGAGTTTCGGCAGCCGGTACGTGGAGTTTGATACCGGTCCCGTCAAGCTGACGCTCAACAAACGCGGGGCGCTGGCCAAGACCGCCGGCGTGTCACCTGACGGCACCGGCTCTCACCGGCTCCTCATCAGCGGTGATGCAGGCACCTTTACCGATCCTGACGGATTCGCCTGGGAAACACCACTGACCTGAGGGGAACGACGGCGGCCCTCCGTCAGAGCTTTTCGGCCCGGACTGGACGCAAGAAAAACGCACGACGGCGACCTCCCGCCGTCGTGCGTTTTTCTTGCTTTAGAGAGAGCTAAACTTCGGGACGCGGGCGCCGGTCGATGATGGTCTCTGGAGCATCACGCCGCTCCACGACATGGTCAGTACGCCGCGTGCGGCCTGCCATGATGATGGAAATAATCAGGCCCAATACGCCTACAGCCATGAGGATGTAGCCGATCAGGACTTGGTCCACGAAGGGGATGAGTCCGGGGGCAAGCGCAAAGGCCAGAATCGCTCCAATGGCGATCAGTGCTATGGAAGAACCTATTCTCATGTCGTGCTCCTCTCACTTCCGACCGGGCCGCGAACGGGTGATCACGGAACTGCGTCGATATCGTAAGCATACTTCCCAATTTGCGGGGCGCGAAAGATTGTGCCCGTCATTGTTCGCCTACCACGCGTGCTCGGAGTGGCCGCTGGTCAGTGCCCGAAGCCCGCTGCGAACCGCGCGATGGCGTCCTCGGGAGTGGGCGGCGGACCAAAAACTTCAGCTTGCCGGCTGGTGTTGGCAACGTATCGGCCCGTCTCGAACCACGCCGACATGCTGGCCATATCGCTTACCAGTGGGGCAAAGCGCGAGGTGACTTTGCCCAAGCCCTTGAGCACCGGCGTCGGAACGGCCATGATCTTGATGTCCTTGCCGTCCGCCTCGCCATGCTTGGACAGGAGACCCGCCGCTTCTGACATGCTGACGGGCCGGGTCCAGCCGATGTCGATGCGTTCGCCATTAACTATCTCCACATCCACGGCATCCGCCAGGTAACCCGCGAGGTCGCTCGTGAGGACGAAGGTCAGCGGGGTGTCCTTCGAACCGATCCACATGACGCGCCCCTTCGCCAGAGGATCACCGCCCATCCCTGCGGTCTGGTCGAAGAACGCACCCGGACGAAGCGCCACGAAAGGAACGCCCAGCTGTTCGAACGTGTCCTCGGCCTGTTTCTTGTGCCAAAAGTGCGGCACCTGGGGTGTCAGGTGACAGGTGAGGATGCTGATGAGAACGAACCTGGGAACGCCCGTTTGTTGGGCGGCGACGGCCAGGTTGCTGTACCCAAAGGTATCGATCGCGTTGGCGTTCTTGTCGTTCCGCGTATATCCGGCGGCCGTCGAAATGACGCCGGCTACACCTGTCATCGCATGGATCAAGGACGCAACGTCAAGCATGTCGCCCCGGACAATTTCGACACCCTTGGCTTCGAGCTTGCCCGCGTTGGATTTTACCCGGACAAGCGCCCGGACGCTCTTGCCGCGTTTGAGCAGTGCATCAACCACCTGACTGCCAAGGTAGCCGGTGGCACCGACCACGAGGACAGGCTTTTCTTCAGCCATGATTTGCTCCTTGGGCTCGCCGGGTTCGCTCCCCGGAACAGTCGTAGCATGCGGGCCGCGTTGATTCCAGACTTCACGCAAACGCACGACGTCGACCTGCCGCCGTCGTGCGTTGTGACCGGCTCACGGACAACGTTCGTTGCTGACCGGAAAGTCACATGGTGATGGCAATCTTTCCGCGGGTTTTACCAGCGTCGAAGTACCGCATGGCTTCGGGAACCTGATGAAGGGGATAGCTTCGATCGATGGCCGGGACGATGGTTCCGGCCTGGAGGAGCTCGGCGAGGGACTCAAGGTCCTCCGAACGCTCCGCGCCAACAATCATGGTCAGCTTTTGACTGATGAAGGGGGACAGTGCCAATGCCCGGAACTGCCTGTCCATGCCACCAGTTAGCGGTCCACCCTCCTCACCACCAGTAAGAACTGCCGTTCCGCTGTGGGTGAGCGCGCGGCGAAGGCGTTTCAGGCTGGGGTTTCCCGCGAGATCGATGATCACGTCATAACGCCTAGACCCGTCGGCGAAGTTCTGTTTGGCGTAATCGATCACGTGGTCGGCACCGAGGGACAGCACATGGTCCATCTTGCCGTCACTGCAGACCCCGGTAACTTCAGCACCCGCGGCTTTGGCGAACTGCACCGCGTATCCGCCAACTCCGCCGGACGCACCGGTGATCAGCACTTTGAGGCCCGTCGCGGTTTGCCCTGCTGGTGTCCCCATTTCTACCCCACCTGCAATACCACCTGCACGAAGCGCCTGGAGGGCGGTACAGGCTGAAACGGGAACCACTGCTGCTTGTTCGAAGCTGATGCCGGCAGGCTTGAGGGCGAGGTGGTCTTCCCCGGCTACGGCGTACTGAGCGAAGGAACCCTTGCCCACGCCGAAGACGTGGTTGCCAACGGCGTAGCGGGTTACCTCCGGTCCCACGGCCTCGACCGTCCCGGCGAGATCGAGCCCAGGTACCGGATTCTTGGGTCCTCGGAACCCAAAGGCCAGACGCAGGGCGTAAGGCTTCCCATGCATGACGTGCCAGGTCCCACGGTCCAGACCCGCAGAATGGACACGCACCAGCACCTCATTGCCCGCAATCTCCGGCTTGGGGATCCGCGTCAAACGAAGGACGTCGGCGGATCCGTAGGCATCCTGCACTACGGCCTGCATGGTGTCTTCCGAAGTGGGCGCTACGTTGGATGCTGGCGTTTCCTTGGCTTGCTGACCAGTGGTCATGGCCGTTCCTTTCAGGGCTTCAGCTACTTTTCGTACGCTGTACTAATAACGCTACCGTACAATGTACTAAAACGGAACACCCAGAGGAGATCCAGTGCCCACCGCAAGCCCGGAGCGCCTTCCGCTCAGCCGCGAAAGGGTTCTCGCATGCGCCGTGGAACTCGCGGACGAGTCGGGGATATCGGCGCTGACCATCCGCTCACTCGCGCAAAGCATGGGCACCAAGCCGATGTCCCTGTACTACTACGTGGCCAACAAGGACGAGATCCTGGACGGCATCGTGGACATGGTGTTCAGCGAAGTTGAGTTGCCCTCCCCGTCCGGTAACTGGCGGGAGGAAATGCACGACCGGGCACACGCCATGCGCGGCGCCCTTACCCGGCATCCGTGGGCGGTGGGTCTGCTGGAAAGCCGCTCCTCCCCTGGCCCCGCAACACTCCGACACCACGAAGCGACGCTGGCCACCTTGCGGGAAGCAGGATTCTCCATCCAACTGACCGCCCACGCGTACGCAGCGCTGGACAGTTACATCTACGGTTTCGCCCTCCAGGAGGCAGCCTTGCCGTTTGAAGGCCGGGATACCGCAGCCGAAATCACCGCCCCCATCATGGAGCGATTCTCAACCGGGGAGTACCCGCGGATGGTGGAGATCGCCGTCGAGCATGTCCTCCAACCCGGCTACGACTTCGGCGACGAATTCGACTTTGGACTGAACCTGATTCTTGACGGCCTCGGCCGATTGATGGACGATGCCGGCGCAGCAGGCGAATGACCTCCGCAGCCGTTGAGGTGCGTAAGGCAAAAGGGTACGGTCAGGGCATACTCGAGACGCCGTCCGATTTAAGGATCTGATGCCATGGCCAGAATTGAGGACTATGCAATCATCGGGGACTTGAACACGGCCGCCTTGGTGGCCCGCGATGGATCCATCGACTGGATGTGCCTGCCCCGTTTTGACTCCCCCGCGTGTTTCGCCGCCTTGTTGCACACCCCTGAAGCTGGTCGATGGCTCCTCGCGCCGGCAGATGCAGGGGCCCGGAACAGTGGAAACTGCACCCGGCGCCGCTACCGTCCGGACACCCTGATCCTGGAAACGGAATGGGAAGTGGACGGCGGCGCAGTCCGTGTCACCGACTTCATGCCCGTCCGGGATGACGCTGTAGATCTCGTTCGGATCGTGGAAGGCCTGTCCGGCGAGGTGGCCATGCGCGGGGAATTGATTCTCCGTTTCGACTACGGTCGCGTGGTGCCGTGGGTACGGCGCAACAAGCACGGAATCAGCGCCGTGGCGGGGCCCGACTCCGCGTATCTCACCACGCCCGCTCCGCTCAAGGGCCAGGACAGGCGCACGATCAGTGAGTTCACAGTGCGGGCCGGGGAACGCATCCCGTTCGTGCTTCGCTGGGCACCAAGCCACGAGCCGGAGCCCCGGCGTATCGACGCCGCCAAAGCATTTCACGCCACGGAGTCCTTCTGGCGCGAGTGGATTGACCGAAGCGAGATGGAGGGCAAGTACAAGGATCCGGTGGAGCGATCCCTCATCACCCTCAAGGCCCTGACATATGCCCCGACGGGAGGCATCGTTGCGGCTGCTACAACGTCCCTCCCCGAGCAACTGGGCGGTTCCCGTAATTGGGACTACCGCTATTGCTGGCTACGGGATGCAACACTGACCCTGCAGTCGTTGCTTGCCGCCGGATACACGGAAGAAGCGGCAGCTTGGCGGGAATGGCTGCTCCGTGCTGTGGCGGGCGATCCTTCCGAGCTGCAGATCGTTTACGGCCTGGACGGCGCCCGCAGACTGCCGGAGGCCGAGATCCCGTGGCTTTCGGGCTACGAAAATTCCATGCCGGTCCGCACCGGCAACGCTGCGGCTCCCCAGCTGCAATTAGACGTTTGGGGTGAGGTGTTGGACGGGCTCTCGCTGACCAGGGCAGCTTCCCCGCCGGGCACCGTTGACACGTCCTGGGACATCCAAGTGGCGTTGATGGAGTACCTGGAAGGGGCTTGGGACCAGCCGGACAACGGGCTGTGGGAGATGCGAGGCCCCCGCAGGCATTTCACGCATTCCAAAGTCATGGCATGGGTAGCTGCAGATCGCATGGTCAAGGCCGTAAGAACCTCGGGGTTGCCCGGTCCCGCGGACCGCTGGGCGGCGCTTCGCAGGCAAATCCACTCGGAGGTTATGACCCGCGGTTTCGATCAAGAGCTCAACAGCTTTGTACAGTCCTACGGCAGCAAGGAACTGGACGCCAGCCTGCTCTTGATCCCCCGCGTTGGCTTCCTGGGGCACCGCCACCCACGCGTCGCGGGAACGGTCAAAGCCATTCAGGAAGGCCTGACCGAGGACGGCCTGGTACTGCGCTACCGAACCGAGTCAGGCCACGACGGCCTGCCCGGCGAAGAGGGAGTCTTCCTTGCGTGCTCGTTCTGGCTGGTGGATGCGCTACTGGGCATTGGCCATACCGGCCAGGCAACGGCGTTGTTCGAGCGGCTGCTTACGCTCCGCAACGATGTCGGGCTGCTCAGCGAGGAATGGGATCCCAGAACCCAGCGCCAACTCGGCAATACTCCCCAGGCGTTCAGCCACTTTCCGCTGATCCACTGCGCCCTGCAACTCCATCACGGCGAAGCCCACGGCAGTGACACGCCGTTGCGCAGCCCGAAACACCCGGAACAAGGTACCGACCAGCTCCCACAACAGGCCATCTCCGAAAGCGGCCCGGGCACTGATCATCCAGCGCCAAGAAAGCGCCCCGAAACCAGCCGCTGAAAAAGGCTGCAGTTACGATTCCGTCTTTTGATCGTCCGGATCCGCGGCTTCAGCCTTGTGCTTGGCTTCCTCCAAATGTTGATCCAGCTTGCGCTCGGCCTCCCGCCGACGCTGGCCGATAGTCCTCATCTGTTGTGTGGTCGGAGATCCAGCGTCGGTATCCTGCCACTGATCGCGTTCCTCTGACCCTGCGCCCTCGGGCACGCCGGGGCTCTTCTTCTCTTCATCGCCCATAAGGAAATCGTCCCATCGCGTGGGCTTCTGCGGTAGGACCAGTGGCTGGATAAACGCCCGACGGCGACCTCCCGCCGTCGGGCGTTTTCACCCGAACCCTTGTCATCCAGAGCCCGCGGCGTCTAGGCTCAAAGCGGAGAAATCGTACTTGTGCCCAAGGTATCCGGTCTCCTCTTGTCACAGGATTGATCATGCCTGCGCAGTCAGCCCACCCTCCTTTTCCCCTCTTCCCCTTGCCTTCCGAGCCCTTCTG
This sequence comes from Paenarthrobacter sp. RAF54_2, assembly GCF_052113945.1. Lineage (NCBI taxonomy): Bacteria > Bacillati > Actinomycetota > Actinomycetes > Micrococcales > Micrococcaceae > Paenarthrobacter > Paenarthrobacter sp. RAF54_2. Next base: position 6,962 of record NZ_JBFRDV010000009.1, on the reverse strand, counting down.
CGATCAGTGCGGAACGGATGAGCACCTCCTCATCGAAACCATCGAACTCATCCAAACCGGCGGTAAAGCCCCCGGATCTGCCGCAGGGTTGATCCATGTGGAGTACCGATGCCAAGCTTGCGGATTCTCGCGGTCCCACGCAGCGGAAGTGGCCGACGTCGCCGATGTCCTGATCCGCTCGGATGAACCCCTGGGCGTTCTGCAATTCGGACGCCACCGTCTCCACTGTGGGGTGCCTATGCACACGGGCCCCGGGAAACTCCACCTGATTTCCTCAGGCGCCACAGGCCGGGCAGATCCGGAGCTTGAGACCTACTTGAATACCCGGGTGCTGCATTGCGATGAGTGTGGGTTCCAGATGGAGATACCGGACTAGCGCACATTTTCCTGGCTGCCGAAAAGAGTCCCTCCGAGAACCCCCAACAACCGGGACTCCCTCAGGCCCGGCGCCTGTGATGGTCTGGAACCATGACCACTGATACTTGGGGCGCACAAAGAACCCGTCGCCTGCCGCTTGTTACCTACGTGCTGGCTGCGGGCGTGTTCCTCATGGGCACCACAGAATTCGTGGTGGCAGGGATCCTTCCAGAGATCGCCCTGGATCTGGGTATCACGGTAGGAAATGCCGGGCTGATGATTACCGTCTTCGCGGTTGGCATGATCGTTGGAACGCCCACCATGTCGATCCTCACCCTCAAGATGCCGCGACGCGTCACGCTCAGTCTCGCGTTAGTGGTTTTCGCCGTCGGGCACGTCATCGTCGCGCTCACCACCGACTTCGCAGTGATACTCGGTGCCCGGTTCCTGACGGCTCTGGCCACTGGCGCGTTCTGGGCCGTCGCCGCCGTCGTGGGTGCGAAGGCGGCCGGTGCCGCTTCAGCCTCCCGCGCCCTGGGCGTGGTTTTGAGCGGCGGCATGCTGGCCAACGTGATCGGTGTTCCGTTGGGGGCGTTTGCCGGCCAGTCGATCGGTTGGCGGGGTCCATTCTGGATCCTCACCGTCCTGGCACTCACGGCGGCAATTGTTGTTTACCGTTTGGTCGGCGTCGAGCCTCCCTCCGGTCCCGTCCCCTCAGTTCGGGCGGAGATCGCGAGCATGCGGGATGCCAGGATTTGGCTTGTTCTTGCAGGTTGCGCAATCGTGTGTGGATCATCCCTTGCGGCATACAGCTTCATCTCTCCGCTCCTGACACAGAACACGGGGATGGGGGCAGCAGCGGTTCCGCTGGTTCTCGTGGGCTACGGCGTCGGAGCGTTCGTCGGTTCCAACCTCGGTGGCCATTTTGGCGCGCACCGCCCATTCACGGCGCTGTTTGTATCGGCAGCGATGACGTTTCTAGTGCTCGGCGCTCTCTGCTTGCTCTCTCGCAACGCCGTGCTGACGGTGATCCTGATCTTCTTGCTGGGCCTGTTCGGCATGGCAACCAACCCCATCCTCATAGGCAAAGCCGTCGGTTATGCGCACCACGCGCCCACGCTCGCCTCGGCCCTCAGCACGTCCTCGTTCAACCTCGGCACCGCAGTGGGATCGTGGATCGCAGGCTTCGCACTTGAGTCGGCGCTCGGCGCCACGGGTCCGGTGCTGGTGGGTACCTGCATAGCGGCACTGTATTTTCTCCCGCTCACCATTCTGTGGCGGAAAGAACGGTCACCTCAGCCGTCCGAGGCAGCCCTCTCAGGCTCAGCTTGAGCTGTGGTGCCGTACTCGCTGGCAGCCCACGAGGCGAGCAACTGCAGGCGCTCCGCGGAAGGCGACCCCGGTTCCGCACTGTAGATCGTGAGGGTCAGGCCGGGCTCAGCGGCCATCTCCAACCCTTCAAAAGCAAGCGTCAGCTCGCCCACAACGGGGTGATTGAACGTCTTGAAACCCGTCCCATGATGGCGGACGTTGTGCGCACCCCAGCGTTTCCGGAACTCATCGCTGCGAGTACCCAACTCACCGATGAGGTCATGAAGTTCCTTGTTGTGGGGATCGCGACCGGCTTCGGTCCGCAGGATTGACACGGTCACCTCGGCGAACGCATCCCAATCAGGATAGAAATCATGAGCGCGTTCATCCAAGAACGTGAAGCGCGCGATGTTCGGTGGTTGGCCTGGCATGTCATAGCAGTCCTTATAGAAGGCCCGCGCCAAAGGATTGACCGCCAGCAGATCCATCCGGCCATTGCGAACGAACGCCGGACCAGCGGTGACAGCATCCAGCGCCCATTGCAGGCTCTGATGCGGAACATAGGACCTGGAGTTGCGCCGCCGTGGCGGCCTTGCCACCGGACTGGCCGCGTGGGCGAGGTCGAATAAGTGGGCCCGCTCGGCGTCGTCCAGGCACAACGCCCTGGCGATGCTCTCAAGCACCTGCGGGGAAGCTCCGCTGATCGCGCCCCGCTCGAGGCGCGTGTAATACTCCACGCTCAAACCGGCAAGTGTGGCTACTTCACTTCGCCGCAAACCCTTCACACGCCGGTTCGTGCCGGCGGGCAGTCCAACCTGCTGAGGGGCCACCTGGGCACGCCGAGAGATCAGAAATTCGCGGACCTCCGCTCGATTATCCATAGGCTCCACGCTAGGCCAAAGGGGTATCAGGAGGGAGTCCCTCCCGATACCTGCTTCGACAAACGCACGACGGCGACCTCCCGCCGTCGTGCGTTTCCCTCACCCAAATTCCTTGCCCAAGTACGGCGCGGTGTCAGTGTGGGACGTTAGGGTTGGTCCCAAGACATCTGACGAGGAGAGCAATTGCCGTACATCGTTGACTTCAAGAACGTTTCCACCGAGGGCCTGGAGTCTTCTCCGGTTGCCGAGGCGCTCGCAGGGTTGCGCGCCAACGAGGCCCGTTACTACAAGAACAAATACGACCACGACTTCACCGTGAGCCCCGCCAGTGAAGTCCCTGAAGTAGTAGATCGGGTAAGCCGGATCCTGAAGGAAGAGCGGGACATCGTCATCGAGTCCCGCCCCTTGGAGGCGACGGCCTTCGAAGTGGACGGTTTGCGCATGGATTACGTGTTCTACGAGTCAGGGCTGTCCATCAACGTCATGTACAGCATCGAGGACGGCGGGAAGCGGGCGGTCGGTTTCAAACTCACCGACGGCATGGACATTCCGGAAGAACTGGAATCGCGCTTCAAGTTCGCCCGCCAGAAATCCAAGCTGGCAGGGGTGATCCGGGGTTCGTACTTCGTGATCAAGGGTCAATACTGACCGCTGGCTGTGAATACGGGCCCTATGCCAACGGGCGGGGACCCTCTATTCTCTTGACATGGGCGTTTGGGGAGCGTTGAACCGAACCAAACCTGGTTGCAACGGCATCGGGCGCAGGTGACTCATGGATCCCCACAACAAGGTCCCTCCCCCGGACAATTACGCCGCGTTCCTTGCTCGGCTGGATGCGGCGACCACAAGCCTGAGCACCCGGGCGAGGGCCTTGGACAAGGCGTTGACTGCGGTCTCGCTGCTCTTGGGACGATATCAACGGGCCCTTCGTGGTTGGGAACGGAGATTGGTCCGCGTCAATGAGGAACTAGCCCGTCATTCCAGCGAGCCGCAGACGTCGGCGGCCCTCAATGAGCTCCAACGAACTGCTGTTCAGATGGAGTCAATGCACAGTGCACAGGTTCTGCGGCTCACAGAGAAACTGTCACTCATGCAAGGACGACTCGACGCCATCGGCCGGTCGGTCCGGGAGCTTGAAGTCAGCAGAGCCAAACTGGATACGTCCCGTAGGTTGTCACAGGACCGCGAAAACCTGAGCAAGGCCCTCTATGAACTTGCTGGTACCGGCGGTGGCGCCGCGAAGGTCCCCGATCTGGGATTGCGGAATGATCTTAAGGAAGCACGCGAGGCAGTAATTCTGGCCGAGGCACTCCTGGAAGTGAAGGAATCCTGACGATGGAGAACACGCCCGACGCTGTTGAAATCGTGCGCTGGATGAGGAAACCCGGCGACAAACCCATCATCAAATTTGTCACTTTCAGCATCCTTGCTGTGATCCTGTGGCTGGTCCTGATGATCTTCATGGCTGCCCTGAGAAGCTTCATCCCCGCGGCGATATTCACAGCCGTGTTCGCTGCGATCCTTACCATTCCGACCATCGCCGCCCAGAGGAGCCTGATGCGCGGCTTGGCAAAACGGATCAACGACACCCTCGCGGAGCTAACCGGAAGCTCCGACGACAAGGTCTCCACAAAGCAGCTACGCAAATTGATCAAGAGCGGCGAACAGCTTCCACTGCTCATCAACGGGGTTCCCGGTTTGCGGCTGCACGTGAAGAGGGTCGCCAGTGCCAAGGAAGACGGCTCCGAGAAACTCCTCGCAGTCATCACGGTTGCTCCGGTGAGCAGTGGAACCGCCAGCTTTGACCGGCTGCTCGAGGCGGCGTTGTACGGAGGACAGTAGCGCGGGAGCTGGCCGCCAGGAGGCTGCTGAATTAGTCGCGCCGTGGGGTGCGTCGGCTGGACTCGTGGGGCTGGTTGCTATGACTGTTCCTATCCAACCGCAGGCACCGTCCGATGGGCCATCGACAAAAAATCGCTGGATGACGCCCCGGATCTGAGGCAGAATAAGTGTAAGCGGGCGGAACGACCCCGTTGTCGCACCCAAGGGTGCTGACCAGAACACTTCGCTAGACGGCCATTGGTGGCGTTCCGCCCGCCCCAACCACCTTATTCAGCAGTCTCCTAGCCCTTGGGCACTAGAACGCGACTATCACGTTTCAGGCGAAGCTTCCATGGTGTCAGCGCAGATTCGAGCTGCTCCCGGAGATTCATTTTGGAAGCCCCCTCCACGCGTTCTTCAAAATGAATGGGCACCTCGGTGATCTCGAGGGCCCGCTGAGCGGCCCTGTAGTACATCTCGACTTGGAAGGAATAGCCATCGCTCTTGATCGTTGAGACGTCAATAAGGCCGAGGGCTAAAGCGCTCCAGGCTTTATACCCAGCCGTGCAGTCCTTCACTTTCAACCCCAGGATCACACTCACGTAGAAGTTGGCCCAAGCGGAGAGGGCCTTTCGGTGCCAGGGCCATTCCGACGCCGTAGAGCCCCCGGCAATATAACGCGAGCCGATAACAACGTCGGCATTCTCCTTCAGAATCTTGTCAATCATGGCTGGGATTGCTGCCACCGGATGGGATAAATCAGCGTCCATTTGGATGACAATTTCTGCATCTTGTGCCAACGCCCGGGTCATCCCAGCCACGTACGCTCGGCCCAAACCATCCTTTTCAGCCCGATGCAGCACGGAAACGGCGCCGTTCGATTACTTTGCCAACCTGTCTGCGACCTCCCCTGTCCCATCTGGGGAACTGTCATCGACAATGAGCACGTGGAGATTCGGAATGCCCAGTGAATCAAGCTGGGACGTCAGTAGCGGAAGATTCTCCCGTTCATTGTAAGTCGGTACGACAACGGTGACTTTTGGTGCTGTAGTGGTCAAAATATGGGTCCCCAATTCGGTTTCAGAAAGCGCCCGGTCCGTGCTGAACTGCACATGTCCGGGCCGCGTCAGTCTATTGATATCTCAGGGGCAATCTGAAACCGGGCCCACGCCAATCCGTGGAGCAAAAATGTCTGGCTCTGGACACATGGTTGATCCATCGAGACGGTTGGAAATCTTGCGCACCGGGGCCAGCGGCGCTGGGCCCTAAAAATGTCAGACCCTGATGAGAGGGTTTATTCATGGCAAGCATTGGGGAGATTCTGGCGCGTCGGGCAGCGATGCCTGGCGCCGCGTTGCGCCCCCGAAGAGTTCCCCGAGCAAGCCACACCGTTCCTGCCAGCGAGCTGGCGGCCCATGAAAGCCCGACAGCGGTAGTCACCGATTCGGACAACCCCAGGGGCATTTGGCTGCTTCGCGGCATTGAACCAGGGCCCGTCTCTGAGCCTGATGAAGTGGACCGTGAAGTCGAGCTGGTTCGCGGCGTTGAACCGCAATCCTTCGCCCCCATTGGTGAAGTGGACCCTGAAATCGCTCCTGAAGTCGCCTCTGTTTCCCCGGGAACTGACGATTTCCCTAGGTTTAGCGTTTCCCACGGGCTTGACGGTGCGCTGGGACTTGAGGGTGCGCTGGCTGACAGCGTTGAGGCGTTGGAATCCCTGCGTTCCTTCACCGTAGGCGGTGCCCTGACATTCGGGTTTACCGAGGCTGCGGGATTCGCCGGGCGGGTGGAGGAGATTGCCCGGACCGTGGAGTACCTGCAGGTTGTCGCGGCACACGCCGTGGAGCGGACCCGCACTCAAGCCCAGCAGTCGCGGCCCTCCTCCGCGGCGGGCACGGGATGGCAGACAGGCTGGACCAACCCCGGAACCACCGGCTCGGACTCAGCCGGGGCTGTTGCTGGATCCGATGCTCCTGATGGATCCGCTACTACTGCGGGGCCAGGTGTTGTGGCTTCGGCAGTAGTTGTTACTGCGGCAGACGCTGCTGCGGTGGCGGATGATGGCTACCGGAACGCCGCGGAATTCCTGCGCGCGAGCCTGCGGATCAGCAAAAGCGAAGCCAACCGCCGGCTCGCCCTGGCCGGCGAGGTCCTCCCGCGGACCGGAATCGCCGGGCAACACATCCCGCCCCGCCGCGAAATCCTGGCCCAGGCCCTCGAAACCACACAGATACCCACCCGGTCCGCGACCATCATCAGCAGCGCACTGGAAAATGTCCGCCTCCTCGCCGACGACGACATCCTCACCCGGATGGAACACGCCCTCACCGCAACAGCAGTGGAAACCGACCCGGACTTCGTCACCAAAATGGCCAAACGCTGGGTCGATTCGATCGACCAAGACGGTCCCGAACCGTCCGAGGAAGTTCTCCGCCAACTCCAAGGCGCGTTCTTCCGTCGCCGACGCCGCCACGGGCTCCACCACATCGAAATCTTCGCCACCGCCGAACAATACGAAACCCTCACCACCGCCATGAACGTCGCCACCAACCCCCGACTCACCACGGATAGTAATCCCACCGGACCGGATCT
>NZ_JBFRDV010000008.1:0-254111 GCF_052113945.1 Paenarthrobacter sp. RAF54_2 | reverse complement strand
CGCCAAGCCGAGGGACGAACCACAAAGGAGATCCGCCGGTGCGTGAAACGCTACCTCGCCCGGCGGATCTACCGAACCCTCAACGCCCCAAACCCCGGCCCTTGCCACACTTGACAACCATAGAAGGATCCCCGCGTTGCTTTTAAAGGGCGACGCTAGGCCTTCACAACATCAAGCTCGACGACGGCCCAGGACAATGCGGGCAGCGTCAGCCGAAGCTCCGAACCAGTCGCCTTGACGCCTTCCAGCGGCTTCAGACCGACGCGGCCCTGCTGGTCCTGGGTGTTGGTGGTGAACCTGTCGCCGCCCTCGGGGATCTCCAGGACTTCGGCGCGGAGCACCTGGCGGGCGTCGAAGCCGCGCAGGGCAACCTCGACGTCGGCAGCTTCTTCCAGCCCGCGGTTCGCGAAGAACAGGGCCAGCCGGCCCGTTTCCTCGTTCCACGTGGCGCTGACATCTACAAGGTCAGTGTCCCCGAAGCGGTTGTTCGAGTACTTGTCCGAGTCCACCGAAAGCCGCAGGATCTGGCCCTTGGCGAGCTCAGCCATCCGGGCGAACGGGTGGAAAATGGTCTGCTTCCAGGCCGGTCCGTTCTCTTCCGACAGGATGGGCGCGATGACGTTGACCAGTTGCGCCTGGTTGGCGATCTTGACGCGGTCGCCATGGCGGAGCAGCGAGTTGAGCAGGGTGCCCACCACCACGGCATCCGTCACGTTGTACTTGTCCTCGATGATGCGCGGGTGCTCGCGCCAGCCCGCCTTGATCACGTTGTGAGGCTGGTCCTCAGTGTCCAGGCCGCGCTGGTACCAGACGTTCCATTCGTCGAAGGACAGGTTGATGTGTTTCTTGTGCTTGCCCTTGGCGCGAACGGCGTCCGCGGTGGCGATCACTGACTCGATGAAGTAGTCGGTGTCGACGGCGGATGCCAGGAAGCTGCCGACGTCACCTTCGTGCTCGTAGTAGTAGGCATGGAGGGAAACGTAATCCACCTCGTCGTAGGTGTGTGTCAGGACGGTCTGCTCCCAAGCGCCGAACGTCGGCATCCGGGAGTTGGAACTGCCGCATGCAACAAGCTCAATGTCTGGGTCCACGAAGCGCATGGCCTTGGCCGCTTCCTGGGCTAGGCGCCCGTATTCGTCGGCGGTCTTGTGGCCGATCTGCCACGGCCCATCCATCTCGTTGCCGAGGCACCACAGCTTGATATCGAACGGGTCCTTGTGGCCGTTCTTGGCGCGGAGATCGGACCAGTAGCTGCCGCCGGGGTGGTTGGCGTACTCCACGATCTCGCGGGCAGCATCCACTCCCCTGGTGCCCAGGTTGATGGCTTCCATGATTTCCGTACCGGCCTGCTTGGACCAATCCACGAACTCGTGCAGGCCGAAAGCATTCGTTTCCACCGTGTGCCAGGCACCGTCCAGGCGGCGGGGCCTGGTTTCGCGGGGGCCGATCCCGTCCTCCCAGTTATAGCCGGAGACGAAGTTGCCGCCGGGGTACCGGATAACAGTGGCGCCAAGTTCCTTGACCAGCTTCAGGACGTCCTGGCGGAAGCCGTTCTCGTCGGCCTCAGGGTGTCCGGGTTCGTAGATACCGCTGTACACACAGCGGCCCATGTGCTCCACAAAGGAGCCGAAGAGGCGTCGGGGTACCTCGCCGATGGTGAAATCGCGATCGAGGGTGATGCGTGCGCGGGACATGTATCTCCTTGGTTGTGTTCTCAAACAGTTGGTAGGCGAAGGTGCCGGATCAGGTTCCGGCGAGTCCCGTCGTCGCGACGCCCTTGATGATCTGGCGTTGGAAGAACAGGAAGACGACGATGAGCGGCAAAGCTGCCAACAAGGCGGACGCCATGTTCTGTGCGTACTGGACTCCGTAAGCACTCTTGATGGTTTGCAGACCTACGGGGAGGGTCAGCAGGGAGTCGTCGTTGGTGGAGATGAAGGGCCACAGGAAGTTGTTCCACGCACCGATGAACACGAAGATCGCGACGGCGGCCAGGATGGGCCGGGACAACGGCAGGATGATCTGCAGGAAGATCCGGAGGCGACTGGCACCGTCCATTACTGCCGCTTCTTCAAGCTCATGCGGGATCTGGTCGAAGAACTTTTTGAGGACAAACACCATGGCGGGGTGAATCACCTGCGGCAGGATGATGGCCCATGAGGTATCGATCATTTTGAACGCGAGCATTTGGTAAAAGAGCGGAATCATCAGCACAGGTGGCGGGACAATGATGGCTGCGATGATCACGATCATCAGGACCTTCTTGCCTTTGAACTCGATCCTGGAGAGTGCGTAAGCCATGAGAGCCGAGATCACCAGTGTGATTACCGTGATGGCCGCGGAGGTGTAGAGCGAGTTCCACGTCCAGAGCGGGATGTTCCCGGCTTGGAACACATTGACGAAGGCATCGAAGGTAAAGCCCGACGGCGGAAACCAGCTGACCTTAGACGCTGACGCATCCGCTTCGGACTTGAACGCAGTAACCGTTGCCCAGGCAAATGGGATCAGCCATAGAACAGCGATCAAAGCGGCGACGACGACTGCTGCGACCCTGCCGACGGTCAGCTTCTTGCGCGGCTGGCGGATCTTCAGGGCGGTGATGGGCGCGGCTGGGGTCGAACGGGTGAGGGTAGGGGTTGCCATGGCTATGCGCTCCTGCGGCGGGTGATGACGAACTGCAGCGCGGAAACCAGCACAATCAGCCCGAAGAAAATGTAGGAGATAGCTGCGGAATACCCCAGCCGGTATCCGGTGAACCCGGTTTCGAAGATGTACTGGACCACGGGACGGGTAGATCCGCCCGGACCCCCGGCTGTCATCTGGTAAATCTGGTCAAAGACCTTCAGGGAAGCCAGGATCTGGAGCAACACGATCATTACGGTGGTGGGCGTGAGCTGCGGCAGAGTGATGGAGAAGAATTGCCGCCAAGGGCCGGCACCATCCAGTGACGCTGCCTCATAGTGCTGGACGGGGATGTTCTGCATTGCCGCCAGGTAGAGAAGGAAATTGAAGCCCACCGTCCACCAGAGTGTCGCGATCACGATTGACCACATGGCCACATTGGGATCGTTCAGCCACCCGACTTTTGGTATTCCGAACTTTGACAGGAAATCGTTGATCAAACCCAGTTGCGGGTTGTACATCCAGACGAAGAACAACGAGACAACGGTGGAAGCCAACAGGAACGGTGCAAAGTAGGAAAGCCGCCATAGCCACTGGGCTGGAAGGCCGATATTCAGGAGCGCCGCCATCACCAAGGCAACCAGCACCAGTGGGACAGTGCTGATGACTGTGAAGTACAGGGTGTTGCCCAATGAACGCCACATGCCGGCATCGGCAAAGGCTTCAGCGTAGTTTGCAAAGCCGATAAGGCTGTCGTTGGCGCCTGTCAGGGATTTGCCCGTGAGACTCATGTAGAAGCCGTACAGAATGGGCCAAACGAGGAAGACGAGGAAGAACACCAGGAACGGGGTTGCGAAGGCCCATCCGTTCAGGTTGTCCCTGCTTCTTCGCAGAGATAGCCCGGCCTTGCCTGGGCTGGGTGTTGTCCGTGGTTGGCTGGTCTGCCGGGACAGTGTAGAGGAACTCATGAAGGACTCCTTTGTCGCTCGGTGCGCTGGTACCGGTCAGACCGGGTTGGGCCGGGATAGAAGGTCGTTGGTGCGGGCCACGAAGCCATCCCACCCTGTGCTTGCTTTGTCGCGCCCCAGAAGCACGTTCTGGATGTGCTCGGCAAAGTAGGTCTGCCAGTCCGATCCCGAGCCGCTGAACCAGGATTCGGGATCGTAGGCGATGATGTCCGCCGCGTTGGCGTAGTGGATCTGCGGCGTGAGCTTCCCGTAGTCCGGCGATTGAACCACCGGCTGGTACGCCGGGATATGGCCGGCCTCGGCCCACAACAGCGAACCCTTCAGAACGTCACTGACGAACTTGTACGCATCCTTCCGTTTCTCTTCGTCTACCGCGAGCTGCCGCGGGAGGACGAAGGAATGCGAGTCGGCGTAGGAGGCCGGTGTCCCATAAAGAGTGGGGATGGTGGCGGCGTCAACCGGCAACTTTGCTTTCTTCATGGTGGGCAGTTCCCAGCCTCCACTGAAGAGCATTCCCGAATCGCCACGGACGAATTCTGCGATACCGGTGTTGATGTCGCCGCTCTTGGCCGCGATGGTGTCGTCGAAGAGCGAGGCCATGAACTCCAGCGATTCGATGGCAGCGTCCCTATCCGCCTCCATCTTCCGGCCGGGCGTGAGGACAATTTCCGCTCCGTGCTGCTTGTAGAGCGTGTAGAACAGTCGCCACATCTGCGAGCCCAGGTTCAGGTAACCAAAGGACAATCCGTGGGCCTTGGTGATCTTTTGCATCTCCAGTGCCATGGCCTTGAACTCAACGGGCGAACTGACCTCCTGCAACTGGCCATTACTTTCCAGGAGCCCGGCTTTACCGGCGACGTCCGTGTTGTAGAACATGATGAACGGGTGAGAGTCCAGCGCGATGGAGAAAACCTTCCCATCTTGCTGGCCCTTTTCCCAGATGCGCGGCGCGAAGTTCTCCGGCGTGATGCCATTCTCCGCGAGCAGCCCCAGATCCCATGGCTCTATGAGGCCGCCCGGGGCATACCCCGGAACCCGGCTGGCATGCATGATGGCTACCTCAGGAGGTCGTCCCCCGGCAGATGCCATGGCCAGCTTGGTGTAATATGGCGGGCCCCAGGCCAACACGGTGGGGTGCACCTTGAAGCCGGGATTGGCTTGATTGGCATTGGCGATCATCGCTTGCATTTTGGTACCGTCGCCGCCGGACAAGAGATGCCAGAAGTTGATCTCCCTGACGCCGGTGGCTTGGGCCGCACCTCCACAGCCTGTGAGGCTGGTGGCCAGAAGCCCGCCTCCGAGGAGGGCCGATCCCGTCAATAACTGTCTCCGGGACAACTGTTTCCCGGTCAAAGATTCAAACTGCTTCACCCGTCACTCCTTTGGAAGGGTCCGCTGAAAAGGACACAACTGCTGCGCAAATCCGGCTTCGGTGCATCTCCACTGCCGGGTAAAAGGGTGGCCCGGGGGTGACGCGGCTCTCACATTACATCGTTGTAATATCTGAGGCAAGAGAAATTGTTAGCGCGCACACTTAAATTTCAAAGGCCGCTTAGCCCGTGCTGTCCCGCTCTACAATGGTGTAGTCCACCGTGACGACGCGTTGTCCGTGGCCCCTGTCCGCCATGCGCTCAGTGAGCAGGCGCAGTGCTTCGGTGGCGATGGTCCGCTTGTCGAAAGATACGGTGGTCAGCGAGGGAACGGCGTAGCGTCCATCCATGACGTCGTCGAAACCGGCCACCGCAATATCATCAGGGATGCGGACGCCCCTCTTCCACAGCGTATTGAGGGCACCAATGGCCAGCGAATCCGTGAAGCAGAACAAAGCCTCCGGCAGCGGGTTGGAATCCAGATAGCGGGTCAGTGATTCGGCTGCAGCTCCAGGCGTCCAAGGCGAGCAGGAAATCAGCAGGGATTCATCCAGGGGGATCCCGAGGATCTGGAGTGCAGCCTTGTAACCCTGTCTGCGTTGAATCGACGTGGCAGACTGCCTGGTCTTGTTTATGCCCAGTACGGCGATACGCCGGCGCCCGGATTTGGCCAAGGCAAGCGTCATATCCCGGGCAGCTGCGAAACTATCCACGTAAACCCGGTCCGCAAGCTCCTGGGTCACTTCGCCCAACAGCACGACGGGAGGCAAGGCCACCCCAACCTTGACGGCACTTTCATCCAGCACCACCGGATTGAGAATGAGCCCATCGATGAGGTTGGAGCGCGCGCGGGTCATCAACTCCTGCTCGCGCTGCGGGTCCGAACCGGTTTCCTCGATCTGGACGCTCCAGCCTTGCTCGTGGGCTACTTCCACAATGCTCTGCGCTATCTCAGCGGAGAACGGGGTGGCCAGGTCCGGCAAGGCCAACGCGATGACACCGGAGCGGCCGTTGCGGAGTCCGCGGGCGGAAAGGTTGGGAACGTAATCCAGCTCCTGCATTGCCTGCTCAACCCTGAGCCGCGTTGGAGCGCTGACCGGCACGATTCCGTTCATGACGTTCGAGACGGTTTTCGGCGACACTCCCGCGCGGCGTGCCACATCCTTGACCGTTGCCCGCAACAGTCCCCCTTGTGAATTTAGTGTCCGGGTGAAGTTCGAGTCCGGTTCCCACGATGTTACGCGAGTTTGCCCATGCGCAATGGCTCGAGGAAGGCCTCCAAGGGCGCCAGGTGTACGCCAGTTGGCAGGACTTGGTGACACATCATTGTAAAGTGTCTATATGCCCAGGATCACGGCCGCCACGAATGCTGCCCAACGCGCCGAGACCCAACGCCGTATTCTGACCGCCTTTGGCGAGCTCCTCTTTACCCATGGCCTGCCCGGCCTCACCATGACGGACGTCGCGCGCCACGCAGGTGTTGGCCGCACTGCCGTTTACAACTACTACGCAGACATGGAGCAACTGCTCATTGCGTACGCGCTGGATGAAACCGAGCGCTTCATCGTGGACCTTCGCGAATCGCTTGCAGCTCTTGATAACCCGGTGGACCGGCTGGCCCTCTACGTCCGCGCCCAGGTAGAGGACCTCAGCCGCCGCCACCTTCCACCAGGGCCAGCGATGGCCGCTGTCCTTTCCCCGGCTTCGTTCGCGAAGCTCGCTGATCATGTGGGCGACCTCAACGTCCTCCTCCAGGACATCCTGACTGAAGGCGTCCAGCAGGGCTACCTCCCGGACACGGATGTCGCCCAGTTGGCGCGGCTCATCCACGGCACACTCTCAGCCAGCGCCGCACGACGCAACCGAACGCCCGACGGCGAGACTCCCCCGCCTGCCCCAGCCTCCGACGTCGAGCTCCAGACAGCGCAAACGGTGCGGTTCATCCAGCTAGGTGCGGGAGCGCAGTTCGACGAGGCAGGTAAGCCCATCCGCGTGGATGGTGCAGTCCCTGACACCCTGGCCGGCTAACGCCAGAGCAACAGGGCGGCGACACCCAAATCAGGGCATCGCCCACCACTTTGCGTGGCGAAAATCAGCCTACGCGTCGTCAGCCCGGCCTACTGTCCCGGCCTACTGCCCCGCCCTACTGAGCCGGGCGGGTGGGGATGATCGGCCATCGGGAAGTATCCGCAATCCTCAGGTCCTCACGCGGACAGCTGAGCTTGCCGGGAGTCTGATCCACGAGCTGCGGTTCCACCAAGCCCTGAAAGCCCCGAGTGAGGACTACGTCCACTGATTCGTCTTCGCGGTTGTCCTGGAAGTAGTCCGTTCCTGCCAAATTCCGCTGGATGTTGAATGCAGCTGCCTGGCCTTTGACTCCTGAAACCACCACGCCGATCCCCGAGTAGGCAGTATCACTGTTGTCCACGGATAGGACTTTGTGCCCCCGTGCTTTGAACTCGTCGGCAACAGTAGTTGCCAGGCCTGCACGCGATGTGGCGTTGAAGACGTTGATATTCACGGTTTCGTTCGGCACGTAATCGAACGTGGTGGTGGGGCAAAGGCTGGTGGGCGCCTTGCTGGCGATCGCCGTCGGAATCCTGATGACGCCGTTCATGATGGCCCAGGCGCCGATTGCTCCGGCCGCTATGACACCAACCAGCAGGACAAGAACGATGGCGTGGAAGACCCGGCGCCGGAAGCGGCTGCGTTGGGCACGTGCGTCCTCGGCGAAAGTGGCACGAAGCTCCGGTCCGGTCACCACATGGTGCCCGTGCAACTGCGTCACATCTTTGGGACGCTTGCGCTGCCTAGCCATCGATCACCAGCACGCGTGCGTGGATGGCCGTCCTCTGGTGGAGCGCGGTGCGGACCGCCCGATGCAGCCCATCTTCGAGGTACATCACGCCCTGGTACTGAACCACGTGCGGGAACAAATCCCCAAAAAACGTTGAATCTTCTGCCAGCAACGCCTCCAGATCAAGGGTGCGCTTGGTGGTCACAAGTTCATCGAGGCGAACGGGCCGCGGTGGAAGGGCAGCCCAGTCACGGGGCGCGGAATATCCATGGTCAGGGTACGGGCGTCCCTCGCCCACAGCTTTGAAGATCACCCTGCAAGCCTATGGAAGTTGGTGCGCTAACGGAACTTGTGACCCCCGGCACACGCAGGTTGTGGCCAAACGGTGACTATCCGAACGTCTGGCGTCACAGCTGTGATGCACACCTCGGGGACTGACAGAATAGGGGCATGACTCAATCGCTCCAAGGTACCGACCGGACCGCTGCCCACACGGCCCCAGCCCTCGCGCTGCTGCTGGACGTCGACGGCCCCATCGCCAGCCCTGTGACGCGCGACGTCAAGCCGGATATCATCGCAGACCTCGTGGCGCTGGCTTCGGCCGGCATCCCCGTCATCTTCAACACAGGCCGCTCGGATGCCTTCATCAGCGAACAGGTCATGGGGCCGATGATCGCTGCTGGAATGCCAGCCGACACCATCATCCACGCCATCTGCGAAAAGGGCGCCGTGTGGTTCAGCTACACCGCCGCCGGCCCTGGCCCCATCCACGTGGACCACGAGCTCGCCGTGCCCAAGGCATATGGGGATGACATCCGCAGGCTCGTTGCCGAGGACTACTCCGCGCATATGTTCTTCGATGAGACCAAGCGTGCCATGGTCTCCGTTGAGCAGCACGTTGAAGTGGCCAGCGAAGATTACCTGGCCGAGCAAAAACTCTTCGACGCCGATGCCCTGAACATCATGGGCCGCCACGGCCTGAACGCAGCCATCCTGGACCACCACGCCCCTGAGTCCGATGACACCGTGGACTACCGACTGGACCCCACCATCATTTCCACGGACATCGAATCCGTCCGCTTGGGCAAGGACCTTGGCGCCAGCCGGGCAGTGGAATTGTTGGCCGCCCAGGGAATCACCCCACTCTCCTGGCGCACCGTAGGAGATTCCCGTACGGACTACGCCATGGCAGACTGGCTTCACCACAACGACCACGACGTGAAGCACGTGGACGTCCGGCCCGCAGACGGCGTTCCGGTGAAGCCTTACACCATTCTTACCGCCGCTGACCTCGAGCTGGCGGACGACGTCATTCACGACGACGCAGGCGGAGCCTTCCTGCGCAGCTGGCGCGACGCCCTCGCCATCTAGACTCCAGCATTCCCAGAAACGACTCACAACAGTAACGACTCACAACAGTACGGAGAAAAGCCATCACGCAAGCACAGGTCGATCCGATTTACCACGGCAGCCCCACCGTAGAGGAAGATGCGATCGCCGAGGCGGTCTCACCTGCCGTCGTTGCCCACCTGAAGCACAGGTCCGACGTCGTCCGTCACCGCGGGCGATACGCCCTCCTTAACGGCGACCTCACGCCCCAACAGGCCATGGTTGCGGACCTCCTGGCCATCCGCGCTGCCTTGGACGCAGCCGGCGTGGACTTCATCCTGGTGCGTGGCAACGATGAAAGGCCGGTCATCGCCGTCGACTGGGAGTCGCGCAAGGACGTGCGCGAGGCCCTGGTTGCTGCCTTCCGCAATGAGCCGTTCTACTCCATGACCGTCGATGCCAAGAAGAAAACCTCGGTCCTGGTGGCAGATGGCGAACTCTCGGCCAACCGGAAGGCACGGATCTTCCGCCTGTACCGGCCCAGGGTGGAGCTCGGCGGCGGGCTTTGGTATGGCCCTGCCCTTGGTGTCCAGCTGGAACTGTGGAGGTTCGAAGGCGACCGCCTTGAACTCCCCGTGGAGAATTCCCTGACCCGGCGCACCATGCTGCGCCAGGACGCCGTTCGCGGTACCGTGCAGCGCCACGGCCTCACCTGGCCGACCATCGAGAACATGTTCGCTGACCATGCAAGCGACATCGACTTCGACATCGACATCGTCTTCTCGTGGGTGGATGGCAGCGACCCCGAATACATCGCCAGGAGGCGCGCCCAGCAGGCTGGGGCTGTCCTCGGCGAGGGCGACGACCATGAGGCACGCTTCCGGCAGATCAACGAGCTGAAGTATGCACTGCGCTCGGTACACATGTTTGCACCGTGGATCCGCAGGATCTTCATCGCCACCGATTCGCCGGCCCCGGCGTGGTTGGCCGACCACCCCTCGGTGACGATCGTGCGCAGCGAAGAGTTCTTCGCCGATCCGTCAGTGTTGCCCACCCACAACTCGCAAGCCGTGGAGTGCCAGCTGCACCATATCGAGGGATTGTCCGAGCACTTCCTCTACTCCAACGACGACATGTTCTTCGGCCGTCCCGTTGGCCCTGACATGTTCTTCACGCCCGGAGGAATCACCAAGTTCATCGAGGCTGACACCCGTATTGGCCTGGGAGAGAACGACGCCGAACGGAGCGGCTTCGAGAACGCTGCGCGCGTCAACCGCAAGCTGCTGTGGGAACGCTTCGGACGGATCACCACCAGGCACCTGGAACACACGGCCGCTCCCCTGCGCCGGAGCGTGGTGGCCCAGATGGAGAAGGAATTTCCCGCCGAGTTCGCGAAGACAGCCGGCAGCCGGTTCCGGGCCGCCGACAACATTTCAGTGACCAACTCGTTCTACCACTACTACGCACTGCTCACCGGCCACGCCGTTACGCAGACCAGCGCCAAGGTCAGGTATGTGGACTCCACCATGTGGGCCGGACTGCACTACCTGCCCAAGCTGCTCGCAAAGCGCCACATGGACTTCTTCTGCCTGAATGACGGCAGTTTCCCCGAAGTCGAGGCGAATGAACGAGCAGACTTGGTGACCGACTTCCTGGAGAAGTACTTCCCGGTCAAGGCACCTTGGGAGAAGTAAAGCCACCGGGAGAAACAAGCGGAAGCGAGGAGGTGTGCGTGCCCGGCGACGTGTGGGCCCCCACCCGGGACTCGTGCGGAATGCGGATGCCGGCCGCCCCCAGCCGCCGCTGAACCTCGGCTGCATCCAAGGGCTCGCCAACTGTGACGCCACCGGACATCGGAACCACGGAATGCACGATCGTGTGCTCGTAGACGTGGATCATGTTGTACGACTGCGCTCCGTCACGTCCGCGCTGTCCGCCGGCACGCACCCCCAGGTCCTGGGTATAGCAGGTAGCTGAGGCGACCGATACCGGGATGCCGGCGAAGCTCGCCGTCGTCGAGTWGTGCAGGTGGCCACCCAGGATGGTGCGGACGTCTGTGTTACGGACGACGGCGGCCAGGGCGGCCTGGCCGCGCAACTCCACCAACACGGCCAGGTCCTGGACGCACGGGACCGGCGGATGGTGAAGGGCAAGTATGGTGCCGTCCGGGGCGGGAGTGGCCAACTCTTCAGCCAGCCACTGAAGCTGGGATTCGGACAACTCGCCATGGTGGTGTCCGGGGACCGTGGTGTCCAGGGTGATGATCCGAAGCCCGTTGACGAAGTAGCTGCGGTCCACAGGATCCTGCGGCCGGCTCGCTACGGAGGCATCCAGGAAGGCGGAACGGAAGTTCGCGCGGTTGTCGTGGTTGCCCATGGCCCAGATGGCCTTCGCTCCGAGCGCATCGCATACAGGCTCAATCATTTCGCGGAGACGTTTGTAGGCTCGGAACTCGCCCTTGTCCGCAAGGTCTCCGGTGAAGATGATGGCCTCTGGCTTGATCCTGGAGGCAATGATCTGATCGCAGATCTCCTGGAGCCTGGCAGCGCTGTCAACAGAACCATGAAGTGTGTCTGGACCGGCCACCAAGTGAAGATCGCTCAAGTGCAAAAGCACATGACCTGGTTTGGGGTACTCGGCCTCGATGAGCTCCATAGCTGCCTTAGCGTTTGGTGGGAGACGGCGTCTCCCGTGTCATTCCAGTACTTCCAATCCAACCAGACAACAAGCCAACAAGAGGCCAACTGCCGGCGGAATGTTGGAAAATTTCTTTCTCCTTTTCGAATTCGAGGACTCTTATGACAAAGCCTTTTCAACGGCGTCAACCAGTTCCTGCGCGTCAGGTTCAACCGTTGAGGGGAACCGTGCAACCAGCTCGCCGTCACGGTTTATGACGAACTTCTCAAAGTTCCACTTGACCTTGACCGGCTGCCCGGACTCATCCCGGGTCAGTTCGGCAAACAACGGATGCTGCTCTTTGCCCAGGACGTTGGCCTTGCTGGTGAGCGGGAAGGAGACGCCAAAGTTGCGTTCGCAGAACTCCGCGATTTCCTCGTCGGCGCCGGGCTCCTGGCCGCCGAACTGGTTGCAGGGGACGCCAAGTACTTCCAGGCCGTCCTCGCGGTACTTTCCGTAGAGTTCTTCAAGGCCCGCGTACTGGCGCGTGAAGCCGCATTCGGAGGCCACGTTCACCACCAGCACCGCTTTCCCTTCAAAGCGTCCGAAGTCTGCTTCAGAGCCATCGTTGAAGGTGAGGGGAATGCTGTACAGGGTTCTCATGTGATCGCTTCCTGACGACGTCGTCTGGCGGGATTGCCGCCATCGAGCTTACGGGAGCTGCCGCAGCCATGAAACCTAGGGGTACCTACGCTCCCTGGCTTATGACGCGGGAAGGATGAGCGAAGACAACGGCACGATCACGCCGTCCGGCCGCTGGACCTTGTCCGGGCCAATGAGGATGTATCCAGGCGGAAGAACCACTGCCGGAGGCGTTGACGGAAGCACTGCCGCGGGGCTGGGCACGGGGGCCGCCGGCACGGGAGCCACGGGCGCCACGGTTTGAGTGACCACGGCCGGGGCGGGAGCAGCCACCACGGGCGCCGGTGCTACAACTACCGGCGCTGGCGCAACTACCACGGGGGCTGGTGTAACAGCCACCGGTGCGGGCGCAGGGGCTACTGGAGCAGGGGCCGGATTCACGGGCGCTGCGGGAGCAACCGGCGCCACGGGCTCGACGACGGCGGGCGGGGTGGCGGTGCTGGGAACCACCGGCGACGTGCTGGGCACAGTAGTAGTTGTGCCAGGTGTTGTCGTGCCAGGCGTCGTCGTGACAGGCATCGTTGTGGTGGGCGTCGGTGTGGAAGTCGCCGTCGGGCTTGGCGTTGCCGTCGCGGTCGGTGTCGCTGTAGCCGTTGGCGTAGGCGTTGCCGTCCCTGTCGGGGTTGGCGTTGCCGTGGCCGTCGGAGTCGGTGTGACGGTTTGCGTAGGCGGCGGTGTAGTGCCCGAAGTGGCGGGTGGTGCCTGCGTGACAGGCGGCGTCGTGCCCGAGGTGCCCGGCTGTGTGATCACCGGCGGAGCAACGCTCTCTTCGTGGTCGCCACCTATGACGGCCCGGTTGCTGCTATCTGACACTGGCACGGCCCACTGCGGCGAGGCAGAGACGCCTGTTCCAACTCCAGGCTGGTAGTTCACCATGGTGATGTTCTGCAGGGGATCGATCTGCCGGAGGGGCAGGTAGATCCAGCCGTTGGGGTTGGTGTGCAGGCCGTTCACGATCGTCTCAAAGTGCAGGTGGCAGCCAGTGGACCATCCGGTGGTCCCTACTTGGGCGATGACTTCTCCGACGCGCACGGACTGGCCCAGCGTCACACCAATCGCTTGCAGGTGGTTGTACGTGGTGACAAGGCCATTGCCGTGTTCAATCTCAACACGGTTGCCGCCACCCCAAAGGTGCCAACCGACGGCCTTGACCACTCCGGCGTCGGCGGCGTAGACGCGTGTACCGCAGGCTGCGGCGTAATCCTGGCCCCAGTGGAACTCGCCGGGAAGTCCGGTCAGCGGACTGTAGCGGTAGCCGTACGGAGAACTCGGGTTGAGGACTTCCAGCGGCGCGTAAAGGCTGCCGGTTGGTGGACGCGACAAGCCTGACGAAGCGACCGTCAGGCCGGACGATCCGTCCTTGGCCACTGTCCGGACGAGTGCGCGGTCGAAGTAGACCGTGGGCGTGCCAGCCTCTTGGGCCGGCGGCTCAGGCATGGTGTCGATCACTGTTGTTTCGGCTTCTGGCGGCACTAGGCTGCCAAGCGAGAAAGGTCCAACAACGCCTTGCGCCACAGAACCATCCACGGAGCCGGTAGAGACGGAATTCAGGGGTTGGAAACCAAAAGCGAAAAAGGCTACGGCTGCCAGGATTCCGGCGATGAGCATGCGACGAAAAACGTCGGTGCGCACCAAGTCTACATATCGGTAAGATTCACTATGCTTGCCCACAAGAACACTCCCCAAAGCCAGCGGCACCAAACCCCAGCCTGGCGTGCAAGCACCATTGTTGCGGGAATCAAAATGAAAATAAAGGCTTTCCGGCCCCAGTGAAGCGCAGGGTTTCCTCAGTTTTTGCTCAAGGGATCTTGAGATTCGGGGAGGACGCCTTAGCCGAGGTTTTCCTTGAGCAGTGCACGGTGTTCCACCGCGGCGGATTCGTGCAAGGCGCGGCCGGCTTCTGTGAGTTCAAGAAACAGGGAGCGACGATCATCGGCGCACGTTTGGCGAGAGACCAGCCCTGCTTTTTCCAGCCTGTCCACAACCTTGGACACGGCGCTTTGGGTCATGGGGGTGCGCTCCCCCAAAGACTTCATGCGGCAAGCGGCGTCAGTGCTTTCGGCCACGAGGTCCAGGATTTCGAACTCGTTCAAGCCGATATCGAACTTGGCCTCCAAGGCGCGGTCAATGGCTCCTGCGGTGCGGAAGTAGGAGTCCTGAATGCTTCGCCACTGCTCAACGAGCTGGCGGTCACGCGTCGTTGCCATGCCCCGATTCTAGTCCATTCCGCCATTAGAATCCACGTCATAATATTCTGCGTCATATTCCTTGTCATTCAATGACGCGTCATATAGCTTGGTGGCATGACATCACCCACCACCCTTCAAAGATCCGCCGAGACCGTGGTTGCAGCCGTACGTTGGACGCGCGCCCAGTGGCTGTTGCTGATGGTTGTCTGCACCGTCCTCGCCCTGGACGGGCTGGATGTTTCCATGGTTGGCGTGGCCCTGCCTTCCATCGGACATGAACTCAACCTCGGAACCGATTCCCTCCAGTGGATCGTCTCCGCCTACGTCCTGGGTTACGGAAGCCTCCTGCTCCTGGGCGGCCGACTCGCGGACCTTCTGGGCCGCCGTCGCATATTCCTCATCGCCTTGGCGGTGTTCGCCGCAGCCTCACTCCTCGGTGGCCTCGTGGATGATCCCGCCATCCTGATCGCCACCCGGTTCGTTAAGGGCCTCGCGGCAGCGTTCACCGCGCCAACAGGTTTCTCGATCATCACCACTAACTTCGCCGAGGGCCGCGAGCGCAACAAGGCCCTCTCCATCTTCACCACGTTCGGCGCCAGCGGCTTCTCATTGGGCCTTGTGGTCGGTGGACTGATGACCAGCCTGAGCTGGCGGTGGACGTTCCTGGTGTCCGTGCCGATCGCCGTGGCCGTTGTCCTGCTGGGCATGAAGTTCATTCCTAAAGACAAGCCGTCCGCAGAAAACAGCGGGCATGACATCTGGGGTGCCGTGACGCTCGCGCTGGGCATGCTCGGCCTCGTCTATACGCTGGTTTCAGCGCCGGAGCAGGGCTGGGGATCTGCGGCAACTATCGCCGGATTCGCAGTATCTGCGGCGGTCCTTGCGGCCTTCGCGGTGATCGAGAACAAGGTCAAGCACCCGCTGATCCGCTTCGGCATCCTCAAGGAAGGCTGGGTGGCCCGGGCCAACCTCAGTGCAGTGGGGCTTTTCGGTTCCTACCTGAGTTTCCAGTTCATCGTCACCATGTTCTTGCAGTCGGTACTCGGTTGGACGCCTTTGGGCATGGCTTTGGCCCTGCTGCCCGCCGGATTGCTGGTGGCCACGAGTGCACCTTTTGCTGACCGGCTGATCGAGAAGTTCGGTGCCACACAGCTGATCCTCACGGGCCTCACGGCACTTGGCTTGGGCTACGTCCTGTTCCTCCGGGTGGGCACCACGCCCAACTACGCCTTGGACATCCTGCCCTCGGTGATCCTGCTGGGCATCGGATTCGCTCTGGCCTTCCCGTCCATCAACGTTCAGGCCACCACAGGCATCAAGGACTCTGAGCAAGGCCTGGCTGCCGGTTTGATCCAAACCAGCACCCAAGTGGGGGCAGCACTGGTCCTGGCAGTCACCACCGCTTTGGTGAGCGGACACGGAAAGGCGGCTGGAACCGTCAGCGCCCAGGCCATGCTGGAACAGTACCGCCCGGGCCTCATCCTCAGTGCCGCCGTCGCCATCGCGGCCCTGCTGGTGGCAGCAGCACCGTCAAGGCGCCGCATCCGCTCCTAGTGCGTGTACGGCTCCTGCCCTTTCGACCGCCTCCGCAGGGCAGGAGCTGTACACAAATTGCTCTGTACAGGTTCCGCGAAGAGCGGTCTCATGGGATGCATGAGGAATTACCTCACCGAGTACAGGTACGAACTTCAACGCACTTTCACGGGAACGGCCGGAACGCCACCCGAGTGGGTGCCGCGCCTGGCGGAAGGGAACGACGCCGGATATCACCTTCCCGGCTCGGCCGTCTGGGCGGTGCATGGCTCCATGGCCACTATTGTGGCCGGAATCAGGGTCCTGCTGATGCAGTCCCTGCATCCCGGCGCGCTTGCGGGTGTTTACGAGCACTCCGGCTTCAAGGAAGATCCTCTGGGCCGGCTGGCCAGTACCGTGCGCTGGATTTTCACGGTCACGTACGGCTCCAAGGAAGCTGCTGAGGCAGCAACGTACCGTGTCCGGAAAATCCACGAGCACGTCCGGGGAAGCTACGTGGACGGCACCGGAGCGTACCGCCCCTACGCCGCCAATGATCCCGAACTGCTCCGCTGGGTCCATGTCACCTACGCGGATTCCTTCCTTACTGCCAACCGCATCTGGGGCCATCCGATACCCGGCGGCCCGGATGCCTACGTCCGGGAGTGGGCGCAGGCCGGCCGGCTCATGGGCGTGGAGGATCCGCCGCTCACCGAAGCCCAGGTGCGCCAGGAACTGGAAGCGTGGTACGTCTCCGGGATCTTGCGCTCGGATGAGCGGCTGGCAGAAACCATTGCCTTCATACGCCGCCCACCCCTGAGCCCACTCCTTCAGCCGGGCTACCGGATCCTGTTCGCTGCCGCCGTCGCAAGCCTTGAACCCAAGTATCGGGACATGCTCGGTCTGCGACCTGCCCGCCTGGGTCCGATCCCCCTGCCTGCCATCACCACCGCCCGCATTGTTCTGGGCATGGTCAGGCTGGCCCTGGGCTCACATGGTCCCAGCGAACTCGCAGCGCGACGGCGGCTGCAGAGGCTGGGATATGCGGTTTAAGGCCCAGTCTCGAAAGAAGCCCAAAGGAAGCCCGCACACAGGTGCGGGCTTCTTTTTTTGAACCAATTGTTTCTTAATGCACTACAGGCGTTGACTAGTGAGCAACCTCACAGTTACAGTTACGGCACCCCAAATGGTCGAATAGCGGCCGGTCTACCCAGCTTTCGAATGCTTTGATGAAGGGCGCGCGCAACCCGCCGTCCTCAAGCTTCGGGAGCCTTCTTCACGATGTAACCCCCAGCACACGCCCGTCTCCCCCATGGCTCGTCTCCTTGAAGCGAGCCTGGACGTTGGCGTACATGAGAGGCAATACGAGCCATGACAGATTTCCGTTCAGCCGCTTTTGACCGCAGGCAAATCCTCAAGGCAGCGGCACTGGCGCCGTTTGCCGGATTGGCACTATCCGGCTGCAGCTCCAAGCCGGCCGAAAGTGCCGCTGCCAACAAGACCGTCACAGTCACTTCCTACGGTGGTTCCTACAACGACCAGTTGACCCAGACCATCCTGGATCCCTTTGCGAAACAGACAGGTATCCAGCCGACTCTTCTGGCCAATACGAGCCTGGCATCCCTCAAAGCGCAGGTGCAATCCGGCGATGTGCAGTGGGACCTGGTGGAAATCACAGCACCGGAGTACGAAACGGCCGTTGCCGAAGGACTGCTGGAAAAGTTCGACTACGACATCATCAGCGACAAGGGTCTTCCCGGCTATGCCAAGGCCGAGTACGGCATCAAGTACCTAAGCTTCCTTTTCGTCATGGCATGGGACCAGAACGCCATTCCGGATGTGCAGGCACCCAAGGATTGGGCGCAATTCTTCGACCAGGACAAGTTCAGCGGAAAGCGCTCCGTATACAACCAGTTATCCGATAGCTCCGTCCTTGAAGCAGCCCTTCTGGCTGACGGTGTGCCGTTCGACAAGATCTACCCCCTTGATGTTGACCGGGCGCTGCGGGTCCTGGGCCACCATCCCGGAAAAGATCGTCTCCTTTATCACTCGGCCAATCAGGAGCCCATCCAGCAGCTCACGTCAGGCGAGGTGGCCCTGTCAACGAGCTTCAACAATCGGGTCAACGCTGCCCGCAAGGACGGAGCGAAACTGAACTTCTCCGCCGAGAACGCGGTCCTGGCCGGCGACTATTTTGTGGTCCCCAAGGGGGCAAAGAACAAGGAAGCCGCTTTCAAGCTGATGAACTTCATGTCCAACGACGCAGAAGCCGGAGCTGCCTTCGACACGGTCACCAACTTGACCCTGGCGAACACGCCCGCGCTGTCCAAGCTGCCTAAGGAAGAGGCGGACACACTGCCCACCAGTCCGCTGCTGGCAGACAAAATCCTCATTCGGGATGACAAATGGTGGTCCCAGAACCTGAAGAAGACCGAGCAGCAATTCAAGCTGTGGCAGGCCAGCTGACATGAGCGTCGTAACTTCTGAAAGAAGCCAGGCGAGAGGCCGCGGGACTCCGACGCCGGATCACGCGAAGCCGCGCCGGCGAAGAAGCGGGTGGTGGCTGCTCCTGGCGCCTGTTCTTGCTTTCGACGTCGTACTCTTCCTCACCCCTCTCGGGAAGTTGGTTGGCTCAAGCTTTTCCGGCAACGCCTATCAGCGCGTGCTCGAGGATCCCCTGGTACTGCGTTCGCTGGCGAACACCCTTACCATCAGCCTGGCATCCACCCTGGTTACCGTTGGACTTGGCTATGTCATTGCCCTTGTCCTCTGGCGTGCCGGGAACATTTTGCGGGTAGTCCTCTTCGCCGTCGTGTTGCTGCCGTTCTGGACCGGCATCCTGGTGAAGAACTTCGCGTGGGCGGTTCTGCTGCAGGACAACGGCATCATCAATGCCTTCCTGCAGGGCATTGGCCTGACCGATGCGCCCATCGAGTTGCTCCATAACCGCTTCGCCGTCATCGTCGGCATGGTTCACTGCCTGCTGCCTTACGCGGTCTTCCCGATCTTTTCTTCACTGATGTCCATCGACGAGCGCCTCGGATTGGCGGCACGATCACTCGGCGCCAGGGAAGGATCCGTGTTCCGTCACATCACCCTCCCGCTCAGCGCTCCGGGCGTCTCGGCCGCCGGGCTCCTGGTCTTCATCATGAGCACCGGGTTCTTCATCACCCCCGTGGTCATGGGTGGGCCAGGCGACATGATGATCGCCAACCAGATCGACTATTACGCCCGACAGTTGACCGACTTCCCAGGCGCCGCAGCCCTTGCCGTGATCCTTACAGCCTTGGTCAGTGTCCTGGTTGCCGCCTACCAGCGGGTCCTCAAGGCCGGAGGCCAGCATGAAGACAACTAATCCACAACACCGCCTGATTCCCTTGCTTTCGCTGCCAGTCTTCCTCTTCCTGGTGATTCCTACCCTCATTGTGGTTCCCGTAGCCCTCAATGACAGCCGCTACATCACGTTTCCGCCGGAAGGCTTGTCCTTCGCTGCGGTGGCCGGCTTCTTCGCCGACGCCGCATGGACTTCCGCATTGGGCGCCAGCCTTCAGTCAGCGGGCATTGCCGTGGTGATCGGCGTCGTCGTTGGTTCGACCGCGGCCATCGCACTTCATGGCCGGACCTTTCCGGGGAAGTCCGCGGTGATGGGGTTAATACTGGCCCCGATGATCGTGCCCACCGTGGTGCTTGCCCTTGCCTTCTATCAGTTCTTCATCTCCGTTGGCATGGTGGGCAGCATCATTCCCATCGGCTTGGCGCACGCCGTCATCGCTACGCCCTATGTGTACCTCACAACGCGTGCCAGCCTTGCCGGGCTCAACCCCGCCTTGGTGAGATCGGCCCAGAGCCTCGGAGCGGGCACGCTGTCCGTGTTCCGGCATGTGTATCTCCCCGTTATCCTCCCGGGCCTGGTCTCCGGAGCGCTATTCGCCTTCTCGGTATCCATCGATGAAACCGTGATGTCCCTGTTCATGCAGTCGCCCAGTGCCACCACCTTGCCAGTGAAGATGTTCACGGACATCCAGTTCAACCTGACTCCCAAGATCGCGGTCTCCTCCGCGCTGTTGGTCACCGTGGCCACCATTGGGCTGCTCCTCCAAGTCATGTTCGTCCTCAAGCGCCGATCGACCTCCCGGATGATGCCTCTGGCAGTGTCCGCCCAAACCTAAAGGAACAATGATGACCGCATCAATGACTTCCACCACCACCCCTCCAGAGGCAGCCACGCAATCGAAGGGTCTTCTCGAGCTCAGGCAGGTCCGCAAAAGCTACGCTGAGTTCGTCGCCGTCGACCAGTTGGACCTCACTGTCCAGCCCGGCGAATTTGTCACTCTCCTGGGACCCAGCGGATCGGGCAAAACCACCACCATGATGATGGTGGCCGGGTTCGAAGAACATACCTCCGGCTCCGTCCTGATTGACGGGCAGCCAGTAGACACGCTGCCCCCACGGGAACGGAACCTGGGCGTCGTCTTCCAGAATTACGCCCTCTTTCCGCACATGACCGCCCTCGAAAACGTGGAATTCGCGCTCCGCATGAGAAAGGCGCCGGCGGTGGAACGGCGCAAGCGGGCCAACGAAGCACTGAAGCGTGTGGGGCTCGGCGCGTTGGGTGACCGCAAGCCGCGGCAGCTCTCCGGAGGCCAGCAGCAGCGCGTTGCGCTCGCCCGGGCCCTCGTGTTCAACCCTGCGGCGCTTCTCCTGGATGAGCCCATGGCAGCGCTGGACAAGAGGCTCCGCGAACAGATGCAGGAGGAGATCAAGACCCTTCAGAAGAGCCTGGGCATCTCCGTGCTGTTCGTCACCCACGATCAGGAAGAAGCAATGGCGATGTCGGACAGGATCGTGGTGATGAAAGACGGCCGGATTGTCCAATCAGGACCGCCGGAAGAGGTCTACAACCACCCCCTTACCGACTGGGTCGCCGGCTTCCTTGGCGACACCAACCTGATTCCATGCACGGTGCTGGAGCGCAACGGCAAGGAGGCCACCGTGGATTTGGGTGGATTGGGAGTGGCACGCGTGAGGGACCAGGGCGCTATGGGTGCGGACTACGCGGTATCGATTCGCCCGGAGCACCTCAAGCTCAGTTCAACGCCTCCTGCAGGTGGGGGGTGCGGAGCTGTTATTACGTCCTCCACCAACCTTGGCGCCACACTCCGGCACCGGCTCACTGCGGGAGGTCACGAATTGATGCTGCGGGAGATGAGTTCAGAGGCGGGCACCCGCTCAGCGAGCGACACCCTTTGGGTTGGCTGGGACCCGGACAAGGCACAGTTGTTGGTCTTGGAGTCCTAAGGCGCCAACGAAGACAGCCGGGCAGGACGTCGTTATCGATGTCCTGCCCGGCTGTTTGTTCAGCTCGGGCTGTTGGGGGCCTTAGATCAGGTGGTCCGAGAGGTGGTTCGGGGTACCGAAGCGGTGCGCCGTAATGGACACGGCCTGCTCACGGAGGAACGGCAGCATCTCGATGCGGCCGGCCTGCGTCACGTCACCGTGGTAGACGGCAACATCCGGGCGGCCACCCATGGCTGCGCTCAGCGCGGCAAAGTCGCCACCAATCAGGCGGATCCGGCCGGCGTCGAACTTTGCTGCACGAGCCAGCCACGCGGCGTCATCCTCGACCCGGACGCTGACGCCCAGGTTCGCGAACACATTCACCACAGCATCTTCAAGCACGACGGCGGAGCTCACCTTGACGGCCGAGCCCGCCACTGCGCCGGCTGCTACTACGCGGAGCAGCTCAGCGAGCCGCTCACCTTCGGAGAGGCGGACCGTGACCGGGATCGGGCGGTAGCGGAACACGTTGCGCTCTGCCGAGAGCGCCGAGACGTCCTTGTGACTGCCGAATTCGGATTCCCAGGCGGCGGCGTCGCTGAAGAGTGACTGCTGGAGGGTCTGGAGCTCCCCGGCCGTCACGTCAGCGGACTTTGCAGCTGCAAGCACCTGGGCTGCCGCACCCTGAAGCACCATGCCACGCTTGGCCTTGGCTTCGGCGGGGAGCCAGCTGCCCAGACCAATGAGGTAGTTCGGTCCGCCGGCCTTGGTTCCAGCGCCAACGGCCGACTTCTTCCAGCCACCGAACGGCTGGCGCTGGACGATCGCGCCGGTGATGCCGCGGTTCACGTACAGGTTTCCGGCTTGGATAGTGTCCAACCAGACGCCCATTTCAGCGGAGTCCAGGGAGTGCAGGCCGGCCGTGAGGCCGTACTCGATCTCGTTCTGGATGGCGATGGCTTCCTCGAGGGTCTCAGCAGTCATCACACCAAGGACCGGGCCGAAGAACTCGGTGAGGTGGAAGTACGAGCCACGCTTGACGCCCGAACGGATGCCCGGGGACCACAGGCGGCCTGACTCGTCCAGGCGCTCAGGCTTGATGGCCCAGGTTTCGCCGTCGCCCAGCGTGGTGAGGGCATTAAGGAGTTTGCCGTTGGCCGGTTCGATGATCGGGCCCATCTGCGTGGTGGCATTCTCCGGGTAGCCGACGGTCAGCGAGCGGGCCGCGTCGATCAGCTGGTTGTGGAAACGGGCACTCTTCGCGACCGAGCCCACCAGGATCACCAGCGACGCGGCCGAGCACTTCTGGCCGGCATGGCCGAAGGCCGAGTACACGACGTCCTTCGCGGCCAGGTCCAGGTCCGCGCTCGGGGTCACGATGATGGCGTTCTTGCCGGACGTTTCCGCGAGCAGCGGCAGGTCCTGGCGGAACGAGCGGAACAGCTCAGCGGTTTCGTAGCCACCGGTGAGGATGACGCGGTCAACGCTCGGGTGCGAGACCAGCTGGGTGCCGAGTTCCCGCTCTTCAAGCTGCACGAGCGCCAGGACTTCACGCGGCACACCGGCTTCCCAGAGCGCATCCACCATGACGGAACCGGAGCGGCGGGCCTGCTTTGCGGGCTTAATCACGACGGCGGAACCTGAGGCGAGCGCTGCCAGGGTCGAGCCTGCGGGGATCGCCACCGGGAAGTTCCACGGCGGGGTCACGACGGTGAGGTTGGCTGGGACGAACGTGGCGCCGTCGACCGTTTCCAGGTCCTTGGCGCGCTCGGCGTAGTAGTGCGCGAAGTCGATTGCTTCGCTGACCTCGGGGTCGCCTTGGTCAATGGTCTTGCCGGTTTCGGAGGCCATGACCTCCAGGAGCTCTGCGCGGCGGGCTTCGAGGACGTCGCCGGCGCGGTGCAGGATTGCTGCGCGTTCGGCTGCCGGGCGGGCGCCCCAGGCCTTGCCGTGATCCACGGCGGTGGCGATGATGCGATCCAGTTCGGTGGCGTCGGAGACCTTGGTGGATTCCACGATTTTGTTGCCGGCAGTGGAACCGGGGATGCGCTTGAGGATGTCGCGGCCCCAGGCGCGGTTTGCCGGGAGCGCCGGATCTGTGTCTGGGGTGTTGCGGAAGCCCTCAAGCGGGGCCGGTTCGGATGGCAAGCGGCGGTCCTGCTTGCGGTTGGGGCCCGGAACCTTGTCCGTCATGCCGGCCAGGGAGTTCAGGAAGCGCTGCTGCTCACGCTTGAACAGGGCTTCGTTTTCACTGAGCTCGAAGACCGCCGACATGAAGTTTTCCTGGCTGGCACCCTCTTCGAGCCGGCGGATCAGGTACGCGATGGCGACGTCGAACTCGCCCGGGTGGACCACCGGTGTGTAGAGCAGGAGGCTGCCGACGTCCTTGCGGACAGCCGTGGCCTGGCCGGTTGCCATGCCCAGGAGCATCTCAAATTCGATGCCCTTGGTAACGCCGCGCTGCTTGGCGAGCAGCCACGCGAAGGCAACATCGAAGAGGTTGTGTCCCGCGACGCCAATGCGGACGGCGTCGATGTGCTCCGGGGTGAGGGCGTAGTTGATGACGTTCTTGTAGCTGGTGTCCGAGTCCTGCTTGCTGCCCCACGTCGCCAGCGGCCAATCGTGCAGGGAAGCTTCTACCTGTTCCATGGGCAGGTTGGCGCCTTTGACGACGCGGACCTTGATGGGTGCACCGCCCTGTGCGCGGCGGGCAGCGGCCCACTCCTGCAGTTCGTGCATGGCACCGAGCGCATCCGGGAGGTACGCCTGGAGCACGATACCGGCCTCGAGGTTCTTGAACTCCGGCATGTCCAGGATCCGCTTGAACACGGCAATGGTCATGCTGAGGTCCTTGTACTCCTCCATGTCCAGGTTGATGAACTTGGGCTTGGGGAAAGACGCGGCCAGGCGGTACAGCGGAGTGAGCTTCTCCACCACGTGATCGACGGCTTCGTCGAAGGCCCACGGGGAGTGCGGCGCCACGGTGGAGGATTCCTTGATGGAGACGTAGTCAACGTCATCGCGTGCCAGGAGCTTGAGCGTGCCATCCAGGCGGCGCTGGGCTTCGTGCTCACCGAGGACAGCCTCGCCTAGGAGATTTACGTTGAGGTGCACGCCGTCCTGGCGGATCTTCGCGATGGCCGGACCCAGCTTGGCATCCGTGGCGTCCACAATCAGGTGGCCCACCATCTCGCGGAGCACGCGGCGAGCGATCGGAATGACCACTTGCGGGAGGATCGGAGCCATCACGCCACCTACACGGACAGCGCTGCGCATGTACCAGGGGAGGAACTTGGGCACCTTCGGGGCCAGCTCGGCGAGCTTGCGGCCGGCGACCGACAGATCCTCAGGGCGGATGACGCCGTCGACGAATCCGACCGTGAAGTCAAGGCCATTCGGGTCCTTCAAGACGCCAGCGAGGCGCTGGGCGGACACGTCCACAGGAATTTTGCTGGCTTCGGTAAGCCAGTGGCGGACCAACGCGATGGCTTCCTGTGCCAGTGCATCGAACTGCCCGGAATCCTGGGTGCGCGGGGCGGCGGCAACCGGGAGGGTGCTGGTCATGGGGGCTCCTTTTGGGACGGAGAAGTTTGTTTGTTTCCATCAGTATGGATCTACAATCACGTTAGGAAAAGCGATCTTTTCTGACGAATATTCATTACCCATCCCGAACCTTTGGAGGCCGCCTTGCTGGACGTCCGCAGGCTGCGTTTGCTGCACGAATTGAAGATCCGCGGAACGCTCGCTGAGGTGGCCGATGCCATGCCGTACAGCCCCTCTTCCGTGTCCCAGCAACTGACCCTGCTGGAGAAGGAAGCAGGCGTCGAACTGCTTCGCAAGGCTGGCCGCCGGGTGCAGCTGACACCTCAAGCCGAGATCCTGGTTGCACACACCGCCGCCCTCCTGGAGACACTGGAACGCGCCGAAACCGAACTGGCCGCGTCGCTGTCCACAGTCACAGGAACGGTCCGGTTGGCAGTGTTCCAGTCGGCCGCACTCGCGCTTCTGCCTGACTTCCTCAGCATCATGCGCCAGGAGTATCCGGAAGTGCGCGTGGAAATGACCCAGCGCGAACCCGAGACGGCCCTTTACGAAACCTGGGCACGCGACTTCGACATCGTGGTGGCGGAGCAATATCCCGGGCACGCCGCGCCGCATCACCCGGGGCTGGACCGGGCAACGCTGACCAGTGACGCCATCCGGCTGGCCACTCCCCCGATCGGACTGGGCGGGGAGCTTGTTGCCTCACTGGCTGACACCGCAGACATGCCCTGGGTCATGGAGCCCCGAGGCGCCGCCTCCCGGCACTGGGCTGAGCAGGCCTGCCGATCCGCCGGCTTCGAACCGGACGTCCGATACGAAACAGCGGACCTCCAGGCGCAGATCCGCCTCATTGAATCCGGCAACGCCGTTGCCCTCATGCCGGACCTCGTCTGGACAGGCCGGACCCGCCCCGTCCAACTGCTGGACCTCCCCAGCCTCCCAACGCGGACTGTCTTCACGTCCACCAGGACGGCCGGCAGGATCCACCCCGCGATTCTTGCGTGCCGCGAAGTACTGGAGCGCGTGGCCGCTGCGCAGCAAGTTGACGCAGGGCCGCAGGCGGATGCGGGGTAGCAGTAGCCAGCTCACTTCCGCAGCGCCGGGCGTCCGTTGGCGACGCGCAAATTCGCCCACGCCTTCGAAACACACTGGCGACGCCCGGATATGGGTGTCCCCAGTCCGGGTCGCGGGCAGGAGACAACGTAGGTGTCAGGAACGCAAAAGGCCCCGGTCCTGGGGACCGGGGCCAAACGCGGAGAATGGGGGATTTGAACCCCCGAGGGCGTTAACCCAACACGCGTTCCAGGCGTGCGCCATAGGCCGCTAGGCGAATTCTCCTTGCTTCCGAATCGAAAGCAGATACTACTGTACCTGAGAATTTCGGCATCGTGTAATCGGGCCGGCGGGGCCTCCGGGCAGGTCGGCCAAAACCGCGCCTTAACGGAAAAATGGACGCCCCCAACGCGCCCATTCTTGCGGTATCACCGTTGAGCTGCCGGGTCCGGCCCCTCGCCCCCAGGCCCCGCAGCTCACAATCTTGAGATTGCCCCAATCGGTGTACATACCCATGGTCCGCTGTGACCCGCAGATATGCAATGGTGTGCGCTGCTTTGCAGCCGAAGTTACTGACAGGATGTTCCCATGACGCAGCTCTACGCCCTGGTTGTTTACGTTCCCGAGACCCACACTTCGGCCGTCCTCAGGGCAATCGGGGACGCCGGCGCAGGACGGATCGGCGACTACTCGCATTGCTCGTTTACGTCACCGGGTACCGGTCACTTCACTCCCCTGCCGGGCGCACAGCCGTTCATCGGCGACGTCGGAACCAGCGAGCAGGTGCCGGAAACCCGGGTTGAGTGCGTGGTTGGGGAGGACGTGCTCGACGCCGTTGTGCTGGCGCTGCGCGCGGCGCACCCCTACGAGGAGCCGGCTTTCATGACGTGGCCGGTGAGGGGGTGGCGGTGATCCATAATTGCGCGTCAGGCGAAACTGGGCATTCGCCCTGCAGCCAACTCACCATTGATTACTGCGATCTCATCGGCTGACAGCAGCCTCACTCCCTCGCCAACGGCATGGTTACAAACGGTGGCCCAGTCCACGACGTCGGACCAGCACCATAGCGAAACTCCAGCTTGGATGGCTGGGCGAGGGAATGGAAAGCCGGCCTTCCGGTCGCCAGCGACCCAGAGGGCGACAGCCTGCCTAGTTGCACCCAGCCGTTCAGCAATTTCACTCCGGGTGACGTAGTCGAAATCGACGGACTGAACCTTCCCTCCGAGATCATGGACCCGGGAAACAAGGCGGCGTGCAGCCTCTCTACCACTGGGGGCATCTTGGAGGAAAGTCACGTACGGAACGTCGGCCAAGCGGGAAACTATCGCGTCGAGTTGTTCCACGAGCAAGTCTTCAACCTGCTCTGAAAGTTCCCCGAGGCGGAGACGTACTTCGAATGGCTGCTCCGTGGTCATGGTTTCAGCATAGCCCGCACTGTTGACAAGTGACAACACCTAACGCCGCCTCCTGAGCAATTCGTGCTGACCTGGACACCGACGCGCATCGCGCGCAAGGATCTTGGCTCGCTGGGTCGAGTTCTTAGGAGACCCATCAACCCTTAACTGCGCGCCGTCAGATCCGCAGGGGCAATACATGTAGAACTTGTGACCTTGCCGCCTCAACCTCCATCCGGACGAGGTGAGGACACGAACCACGGCGAGCACGTCCTTATGAATCTCACTGGACACATCCTTTGGATCCACCCAGTCACCGCTACCCATGCAGCCCCATAGCCTTGCCCTCTCAAATGAACATCTCATGTAGTGCGAGGTTTACCACCCAGCCCCGACATAATGAGGGCGCCAACCAGCCGCCGTCGAGCGTTTTCCACAGCCCTTTGTGCCGATTCGAACCAATAACCAAGTTCAGGTAAGCTTGTCGACGGCCCCTCATGTGGCGTCATCCTGTTGAACTCCCCCAGGACCGGAAGGTAGCAAGGGTAGATGGGCTCTGGCGGGTGCATGAGGGGTCTCTTATTTAAAATGTCAGTCCCTATAGGTAGGTTTCACTTGTGACTGTTACAACTGCCCTGTATCGAAGGTATCGCCCGGACTCTTTCGCGGACGTTATCGGGCAGGAACACGTCACCGAGCCCCTGATGACGGCGCTGCGGAAGAACCGCGTGAACCACGCCTACCTCTTCTCCGGCCCACGCGGATGTGGCAAGACCACCTCCGCGCGCATCCTGGCCCGTTGCCTTAACTGCGCCGAGGGACCCACCGACACCCCCTGCGGCAAATGCCCCAGCTGCATCGAACTCGCGCGCGGCGGCTCCGGCTCCCTGGACGTCATCGAGATTGACGCCGCCAGCCACGGTGGCGTGGACGACGCCCGTGATCTCCGCGAGCGCGCAACTTTCGCCCCGGTGCGGGACCGCTACAAGATCTTCATCATTGACGAAGCCCACATGGTCACGTCGGCCGGCTTCAACGCGCTCCTGAAGATCGTCGAAGAGCCGCCGGAACACATCAAGTTCATCTTTGCCACCACGGAGCCGGACAAAGTCATCGGCACCATCCGCTCGCGCACCCACCACTACCCCTTCCGGCTGGTGCCGCCCGAGCCACTCATGAAGTACCTTGAGCTCCTCTGCCACCAGGAGAACGTCCCCGTGGCTCCGGGCGTGCTCTCGCTCGTCATCCGAGCCGGTGGAGGTTCTGTCCGCGATACCTTGTCCGTGCTGGACCAGCTCATGGCAGGCGCCGGACCCAACGGCCTCGACTACGAGCTCGCCGTCGCGCTTCTCGGCTACACCCACGCTTCCTTGCTGGACGACGTCGTGGACGCCGTCGCAGCCGCCGACGCCTCAACTGTCTTCCGCGCCGTTGACCGCGTCATCCAGACCGGGCACGATCCCCGCCGCTTCGTGGAAGACCTGCTGGAGCGCTTCCGGGACCTCATCATCGTCCAGGCAATGCCTGAGAGCGCACAGGCAATTCTTCGCGGCGTGCCCGAGGACCAGATTGCGCGGATGCGCAACCAGGCCACGAACCTGGGTGCTGCGGAGCTTTCCCGCGCGGCGGACGTCACCAACACGGCACTCACGGAGATGACCGGAGCCACCTCGCCACGCCTGCACTTGGAACTTCTGTGCGCGCGCATCCTGCTGCCCAGTTCCGAGCAGACGGAACGGGGCATTGCGGCCCGGATCGACCGCGTGGAGCGTCGGCTCAATTACGCCGGCGACGCCGGGATCCCGGCTGTCGCTTCTGGCACGTCTTCAGCCGCCGCTTCTTCACCAGCGGTGGCGCCCGCTGCCCAGTCCGCTCCCGCGCAAGCGCCGGCGGCAGGTGTATCGGCCCCACCGACGGCGGCTCCTGCATCTGCACCAGTTCAAGCACCTGTACCTGTCCCGGACACGTCATCAGCGCCCGTGTCGCGGGAGCCACTCTCGGCTCCCCGCGTCTCAACAAACGACTGGCCGGTGGACGAGCCGACGGCTACACAGCGTCCTGTCCAGAATGCTCCCTCGACGAAGCCTGCCGCTGCGACGGCCCCTCCCGCCGCACCGCAACCGGCTCCGCAGACTGCGCCCGCCCCACAGACGGCGCCCGCTTCCCAACCGGCCCCCACGTCAAAGCCGGCTCCTGCCGCTGGTGGAGATGTCGAAGCCCTCCGTCGTGCTTGGCCGGAAGTCCTGCAGACCCTGACCAAGATCAAGCGCAGCACCTGGGCCTTGGTTGAACCGAACGCCCAGGTGGCACAGTTCGACGGTCAAGTGCTGACACTCGCCTTTACCACCGCCGGGCTCGCCGGTGCCTTTGGGCGCGCAGATCACTCCGAGAACCTTCGCCAAGCAATCCATAAGACCATCGGCATCGACTGCCAGATCGTCGCAGTGGCTGGCGGCAACAGCTCAGCGAGCTCTGAGCCAAACCCAAAAGCACCTACTAGCCGGGATCTTCCGGCGTCACCTGGCACCACATCACCGTCGCCATCACAGTCGGCGGCATTGGCCACGAGCCCAGTGTCAGCAAGCCCAGTACCAGCAAGCCCAGTACCAGCAGGCCCAGCGCCAGCTGTCCCGGTGCCGGCCGCGCCGGCCCCGGCCCCGAGCCCTGTTTCGCAGGTCGACTCTGCCTGGGGCTTGGCACCCGCTGCCCCTGTCGCAGCAACGCCTGTTCCGGCCACGCCTGAATCAGTGGCACCAGTTCCAGCTGCGCCGGCTCAAGCCGAACGCACGACGCCGGCACCCGCCGCTGCTGTTCCCTCGGCACCCGTTGCGCCGAATAGGAAAGCTGCGGTCCCCAGTGTTGCGCCGGAACCTGCCCAGACGGCGACGCCAGAACCACCCGCACCAGCACCTCCCCATGCAGATGCGCCCGCGCCTACTCCCGCGCCGGAGCCGACCGGCGATTACTCCTACCCTGACGAGGATTGGGGTCCTCCGCTCGACGAAGATGCGCCGCCATTGGACGAAGAACCCCCGATGGATTGGGAACCGTCTCCCTCATTTTCCGGCCCGGACACTACTCCGGCAGCGGCTTCCTCGGAACGTCCGGCTCCGTCAGCGTCATCGCAGCCAACCCCTGACCACCAAACCCCAGGGCAGCACACCCCTGACCACCAAACCGCGGCGCAGCATATCCCCGCATCGGCGGCCAATACAGCCATCAAATCCTCAGAACCGGACGCTTCCCACGACCCCTGGTCCAGGGCARTAGAACAAGCGCCCGGCACGTGGGTGGTCGGCAGTAAATCCAACGTGGGCGCCCAGCCAATGGCCTCGGTCGAGGCGGACACGGGCGAGTCGAGCGTCCCCGACTACGAACCGGCAGCGGCGCAGACTCCGGCGAACACGGCAGACGCAGCAGCCCCGACATATGGCCACCCGACCAGCGCGGAGCAAAACGGCTCGTCGGGCTGGGACGTCGCCCCGGCGTCGAGCTGGCCTGGCACCCTTCCAGCGCAGGCAGGTGCCCAAGCGCCTGCGGCGTGGCCCACTACAGCCCCGGAAACCCAGCACGCGGGCGGCTCCGTTGCGACGCTTGAGGAGGGCGCGCCGTCGAGCGGTTCTTCAGCCCGCCAGAGCCTGTACCAGCGATTGACCAACAGCCCCGAAGCCCAAGCCGGCCGGGTGCAGGCGCCTGTGCGGACCCACGCCAAGCCGGAGCCGGCACCGGAGGACATCCCCAGCCCGGAGGACGAGACGATCGAGGAATCGAGGGTCTTTGGGCGGGCTGCCGTGGAGCGTATTCTGGGCGGAAAGCTGATCGAAGAGCGCGCCTTGGACGGTTCTCCCCTGCAACCCCGCTGATGACAGCATTGATACCAAACAAACGAGGACATTTTGTACGAAGGTGCAGTTCAAGAGCTGATTGACGAGCTCGGCCGGCTTCCCGGTGTGGGCCCGAAATCGGCACAGCGCCTGGCGTTCCACATCCTTGAGGCCGATCCCGAGGACATGAAACGGCTCGTGACAGCCATCACCACGGTGAAGGAACGGGTCAAGTTCTGCACTGTGTGCGGCAACGTCACCGAGCAGGAAATGTGCAACATTTGTCGCGATCCGAGGCGGGATCCGTCGGTCATTTGCGTGGTTGAGGAATCCAAGGACGTTCTTGCTGTAGAGCGCACCCGCTCATTCCGTGGCCGGTATCACGTGCTGGGCGGAGCCATCAATCCCATCGCGGGCATTGGCCCCGAGCAGTTGCGGATCCGCGAACTCCTCACACGCCTCAACGACGGCGCTATCCAGGAAATCATCATCGCTACGGATCCCAACCTTGAGGGCGAGGCCACTGCTACCTATTTGGCCCGCATGCTCAAATCGATCGGGATCACCGTCACGCGGTTGGCTTCCGGACTGCCGGTGGGAGGGGACCTTGAATACGCCGACGAAGTTACGCTTGGCCGGGCGTTTGAGGGCCGCCGGAACGCACTGACGTAAGGCGGCGTGACGACAACCAGCGGCCCGGCAGCAGCACCAACGCAGCCACCGCTGCCTGAATCATGAGGCCGGTGACGGCGACGGGCACCGGTGGCGCAAGCTGATCACTTGATTTCCCTCCGATACACGGAACATCACGGCTCGGTCCATCGGCAGCCCACTGCAAGCCGGACAACACCCATGCCAGTTCATGCTCCCTGGGGAGCGCCTCGGCGGCGATGCTACCGAAGAGCAGAATCGGGTTGGACGCTGCCAGCCAGGCAACCCGCTCTGTATGCGCGACTTCCACGGGGCGGAGACCTCCCACGCACTCGTATGCTGTGATCCGTCCGGCGTCGTCCCGCTCCACGTTGATGGGCACTGACGCTTGGTCCATCACCGCCGTCCCGGGGAGCAGCGCGATGGTGGCTGCTACATTGCCCAGGCACAAGAACGCCACCAGCGCCGCAGCCAGGGCAACACCTGCCGCGGTTTGGGCCGAGCATGCGCGAGCACCAGCGCCTATGAGTCCAAAGAGCACAACTTCAAGGACAACAACCACGACGCCGGCACCCGCCAATGCGATCGGCCCGCCGACGGCCACCCCCACCACCAGCAACGTGATGCCGGACGGCACGGCGAAGACCGCCCCGCGGAAGAGTCCGGCGAACAGCACGCCAAAGAATGTTCGAGCTCTTTGACGGAAGCCCCAGACTGCCCCGAGGAGAGCAGAAACGACTGCCATAAGTCCGGCCATCAGCATGTACGTGGCGCTTGGCAGGCTCGATTCAAACCATCCGTTGGCTTCGCCGAAGGCCACCACAGCTGCGGCCATCGCCCAGGCGAGAATCAGCGCGGACGCGGAGGCCAACCAGAACCACCACGATCGCAAGGACGTGCGGCAGTCATCCCAAGCCTCCCGCACAGCGGCTCCAAGAATGTCGGCGATCCCAGGCTGATGGTTTAGCCTGTGTTCACTCGCGGTCCCGTCACGCCGCGGAAACCGGTCGTCGATCACGCCGCCGCCGATCACTTCGTATTCCGAATCGCTCCGCGCTGGCCCGGGATCGTCCGGGTCCTCAGGAACCCAGGCCATGGCACCACGCAATGCTCATAAAAGGGATCGTACGCCCGGTAACCTGCTCCCGAAACTGCCTGCGCGGCCGCCATGTGGTCACAATTCCTGTGGGGACACACCACGGCGATAAACTGGCCGAATAAGCTACGCAGGCGTGCTCAAATTTGGAATTTGGAGTTTGGCATGCCGCGTTCGAACCCTATTGATGCAGTGAGGGTGCGCGCATGACTATGCCCACTACCGAAGTGAAGACCGAAGAGCTCTCCGACGGGGCTGCCATTACCAAGCAGCTGATCGTTCAGAAGTTCGGCGGTTCCTCGGTTGCCGATGCTGATGGTATCAAGCGGGTCGCTCAGCGTGTTGTGGATGCGCAGAAGGCCGGCAACGAGGTTGTGGTTGTTGTTTCCGCCATGGGAGACACAACAGACGAACTCCTGGACCTCGCAGGCCAGGTCACGGACTCCGCTCCTGCCCGCGAAATGGACATGCTCCTATCCGCCGGTGAGCGAATTTCCATGGCACTGCTTGCCATGGCCATCAACAAGTTTGGCGCCTCCGCCCAGTCCTTCACGGGCTCCCAGGCAGGCATGATTACCGACGGTATCCACGGCAAGGCCCGCATTATTGACGTCGACCCCCACCGCATCCGCACCGCCCTGGACAAGGGGCACATTGCGATCGTGGCGGGCTTCCAGGGCATGAGCCGCAGCACCAACGAGATCACCACCCTGGGACGTGGCGGCTCGGACACTACGGCCGTTGCTTTGGCTGCAGCGCTCGAAGCCGACGTCTGCGAGATCTACACCGACGTGGATGGCATCTACACCGCCGATCCCCGTGTTGTGTCCTCGGCCCAGAAGATCGACCGCATCTCCAGCGAGGAAATGCTGGAACTCGCTGCTTCCGGCGCCAAGATTCTGCATCTGCGGTGCGTGGAGTACGCCCGCCGCTTTGGCGTGCCCCTGCACGTCCGTTCGTCATTCAGCCAGCACGAAGGCACGTGGGTCATCCCGGGCGCCGATGAAAAGTTCACGATTCAAGAGGGAGTTGCCTTGGAGCAGCCAATCATCTCCGGCGTTGCACACGACCGGTCCGAAGCCAAGGTCACCGTTGTAGGCGTGCCGGACATTCCGGGCAAGGCCGCTGCGATCTTCCAGGTGATCGCGGACGCGCACTCGAACATCGACATGATCGTGCAGAACGTGTCCACCCACGGCACGGGCCGCACCGACATCTCGTTCACCCTCCCAATCGTTGAAGGCGCCGATGCTCTGGCTGCCCTGCGTGCAGCTGAAGGCCAGATCGGCTTCGAGAGCATCGAATACAACGAGCACGTCGGCAAGCTGTCCCTGATCGGCGCGGGTATGCGTTCACATCCCGGCGTTTCGGCAACTTTCTTCAAGGCCCTCTCCGACGCCGGCATCAACATCGACATGATCTCCACGTCGGAAATCCGCATCTCGGTTGTCACCAGCGCAGATGCCCTGGATGACGCCGTCCGTGCCATCCACGCTGCATTCGAGCTCGACGGCGATTCTGAAGCTACCGTTTACGGCGGCACCGGCCGCTAGGGTCACCACGGGCAACGCCCCCAAGTAAGTCGCAGATAAGGCCGTTCTGAGCTCTCAGAACGGCCTTATCTGCTACCCAGTTGGATGAGTCGGAGCCAGCAGGACGTCGATGAGCTGCCTCAGCCCATCCGCCATGTCCACGTCTTTGTCATAGAGCCACTGCAACTGCAGGCCATCGAACGCCGCAACAACCAATCTGGACAGAATGGCCGCGTCAACGTCGCCCCGGACTTCACCGGCTTGCTGCCGGCGGGCAATGTCT
This sequence comes from Paenarthrobacter sp. RAF54_2, assembly GCF_052113945.1. Taxonomy (NCBI): domain Bacteria; kingdom Bacillati; phylum Actinomycetota; class Actinomycetes; order Micrococcales; family Micrococcaceae; genus Paenarthrobacter; species Paenarthrobacter sp. RAF54_2. Next base: position 219,353 of record NZ_JBFRDV010000008.1, on the reverse strand, counting down.
TCACTAAGGCCCTGCACCACGTTTTCGTAACGCTCTTTGAAGTAGCCGTGGGAGTCATGTCCTGGATCGTTGGCTGTGGCCGATGCGACAGCGTAGAGCGTGGTCAGCCCTGGCTCGTGCCGGTTCCTCTCCGCGATCGGCGGCATGTGGCTAAGCCCCACTTCCTCCTGGCCGACCACTGCTATGGACCGCCGGTCGCGCTCTGCCAGGACTGCGGTGAGGAGTTCCTGCTTGCCCTTGAAGTAGTGGAAGAGGGTGGCTTCCTTGACCCCAACGAGTTCCGCCACGCGCTTGAGCGCAGTCCCTTCGAAGCCTTCGGTCGCAAAGACATCCGTAGCCGTCTGGATGATCTGTTCGCGGCGTTCCGCACCCTTCGCGTATTGCCCGCGGGCCTTGGAAGTAGACATTGAGTCAGTCTATTTCACCCGTCAAAAACCGAGTGACTCTAGATTTATTAACTACAAATCTAGTCACACTCGATTTTTGTCGCTAAAGTCTCCTGATAAGACCCACCGGTGGGTCATTCGTTCATCAGGAGGCAAGTAAATGAACCCCTCACTCTCGCAAGCAGTCCTGGCGACAGGCGTCCCCGACGCCGAAGAGCGCATCCGGGAGCTCGCACAGAGCCTGTCCCTGGAGCAGCAGATCCAACTACTGACGGGAGCGGATGTCTGGTCCACCCACGCCATCCCTGAAATTGGTCTCAGTCGCGTCGTCCTGTCCGACGGGCCTGCAGGCGTCCGCGGCGAAGACTTCGACGAGCGTCACGACTCAATCTCCCTCCCGTCGTCGTCCGCCCTGTCCGCCACGTGGAGCGTGGAAACCGCTCGACGCTACGGGCAGGTTCTCGGCCAGGAGGCCCGACGCAAGGGCGTCCACGCCGTACTCGGCCCCACCATCAACCTTCATCGTTCACCCCTGGGTGGACGTCATTTCGAGTGCATGAGCGAGGATCCGCGGCTCACAGCAACCATGGCCGCCGGGTACGTTGCGGGAGTGCAGTCCATGGGCGTAGGGGCGACTCCCAAGCACTACCTGGCCAACGAGGCCGAGACGGAACGCTTCACTTCCGACTCGGTAGTGGACGAACGGCCGCTGCGTGAGCTCTACCTGGCAGCGTTCGAAGACGCCATCACGGAGGCCCGGGCCTGGCTGGTCATGAGCTCGTACAACTCCATCAACGGCACCACGGCGAGCGAAAACAAGCTGCTGGAGACCCCGCTCTCCACAGAATGGGGATTCGACGGCGTGGTGGTTTCCGACTGGACGGGAGTGCGTTCCATTGATGCTGCAAACGCCCACCAGGACTTGGAAATGCCGGGGCCTGTGGGCCATTGGGGACCAAAACTTCTGGCCGCCGTCAATGATGCCCGAGTCAGCCGGGAGGCCATCCTGGAAAAGGTCACCCGCATCCTGCGCCTTGCTGCCCGGGTCGGCTCCCTCGAAGGCTTCGAGCCCGCAGTCACCGGGCTCCCCGCCAAACTGGACGGGGCCGCCGTCGCGCGCGAAGTTGCCGTCCGCGGCGCCGTGCTGGTCCGCAACCAAGGCGGCATCCTGCCGCTGGACGCCGCCATGCTGAACAGCGTTGCGGTGATCGGCCACAATGCGTCAGAGGCCCGGACGCAGGGCGGCGGAAGCGCCACCGTGATGCCTAAGTACACCGTCTCGCCGCTGGAGGGGCTGCGGAATGCACTGCCCGACGGCGTCCGTGTCACCTACGCGCGCGGCGCCAAGGTGGCTGAGGGCCTTCAGGCGTTCCCCCGGACTTCCCTGCACAATCCGGTCTCCAACGTCCCGGGGATCCGCGTGACGTTCCTCGCAGATGACGGCACGGAGATCTCGGGCGAAGACCGCCTGGCGTCACACTTGATCTGGTTCGGCATCGGCATCCCGGAAGGCGCCGCCATCATCCGGATGGAAACCGACTGGACGGCCGATTCGGCAGGTGTCCACCACCTCGGAGTGGGCACAGTGGGGCACATCCGTCTCTCATTGGATGGAGCCGAAGTTTTCAACGACGAGATCCAGGACGACACCGACGTCCTGGGTGCCGCGCTGTTCGATCCGCCCAAGACTGTTCACGCAATCGAGACCGCGGCGGGACAGAGCGTTCGCATCGAGGCCGAATACCGCCTGCCCAAGGAACAGATCATCCCCTTCACGGCCATCCTGCTGGGCGAAGAAACTGTGGTGGCGGATCCTCAGGCGGAGATCGACGCCGCAGTGGAAGTCGCCCGTGCTTCCGATGTAGCTGTGGTGGTTGTGGGAACCAATGCAGCCATCGAATCCGAGGGCTTTGACCGTAAGGACCTGGACCTCCCGGGGTTCCAGAACGAACTCGTGGAGGCTGTCGCCGCCGTCAACCCACGCACGGTGGTGGTTGTGAATTCGGGTTCACCTGTGGTGATGCCATGGCTCGAGAAGGTAAACGCGGTGCTGCTGGGCTGGTTCGGTGGACAGGAGTTCGGCACCGCCATTGCAGACATCCTGCTTGGCGCGGAGGAACCTGGCGGCCGGCTCCCTACAACGTGGCCAGCAGCCCTGGAAGATGTCCCGGTCCTGAACACCACTCCCGTGGATGGCAAAGTGGTCTACTCCGAGGGAATTCACGTGGGCTACCGCGCGTGGCTCAAGCAGCAAGGCGCCGGCGGCCCTGCTCCGGCGCTACCTTTCGGTTTCGGACTGGGGTACACGACTTTCGAGTTCGGCACCGCCCACGCGCCACAGTCGGTCACGGCCGGCAACGATGTGGTTGTGCACGTCCCGGTGAAGAACACCGGCACGCGTACGGGACGTGAAGTGGTTCAGGTCTACCTCGAGCGCACCGATTCCGCTGTGGAACGTCCGGTCCGTTGGCTGGCAGGCTACGCAGGAACCCACCTTGCTCCAGCGGGGACTGACAGCGTTGAAGTCCGCATCCCGGCAAAGGCTTTTGCGCACTACGACGGCGGCTGGCAGTTTGAGCGTGGAAGCTTCCGACTGCTGGTGGGTCGCCATGTTGCGGACAGCTTCCAGACTCTGGACATCGAGGTGCGGTAATAATAGAGGGCAATTGGCGCGGCGTGGCGGCCTTTTTTGGACCGCCACGCACGTGGTTTTCGCCACAAGCGCCAAATCTGGGGTATGGTATGGAATTTTCATGGCATGCTGTACGTTGCATACCCGGTAACCCCCTAACACGAAGAGGCATCAAAAAGTGGCAGCCGACTACGACGAACTCCGTACCGATGTAAAAGAGAACCAGGAGCAGTCCCTCCAGGCGCTCCAGTCCGCCAGCGCCCCCACGGCCAAGAGCGTGGTTCTTGAACTCGACGAAACTGACGGCCTGGACGCCAACGGTCCCGGCGGCGAAATCGTCGCTGAAGAACTCATCATCCAGGTCATCCCCCAGGCAAATGACGAGTTCACTTGTAACTCGTGCTTCCTGGTCCGCCACCGTTCGCAGATTGCCCGCGAAAAGGACGGCGTCGCCTACTGCACTGACTGCGAAGGCTAAAGACGACCACCACCCCGACGGAACATTAATCGTCAGGGAGTGCCGCCGTCGGGATAATTGCGGAAGGACCGGAGCGCACGCTCCGGTCCTTCCGCAATTAACTACTTGTCGGCCGCTTCCTCCGTGCCCTCCTTATCGGGCTGGGACTTACCGGGCTCGGACAGTCGCTCCTCGTCGGTGTATTCAGGAGCGACCACCGGGGAAAGAGCGTCAGCAAGGAGGCCGGCGGCCTCCCTGCCATCCTCTGGAGCAGGCCGGTCCGGCGACTTGTCGTCCTCCAGAGGAGTGTCCGTCATAGCCCGCCTCCTTGTCCGCCGATCATCTTCTGGCGCCGATGGTTGCTCACCCTGAGTTGAAGGATCCGCGCACCGCCGGCAAGCGCCACCAGCACGCCTCCTCCAACAGCTGCAATGAACAGCGTGGTGCCGAGGGCGAGCGCGCCTTCCAATCCGAAGAACCGGACGGTGACCATGTCCTGGTTCTGGACGAAGAACACGATCAACAGGACCAGCACCACCAGGCCCACAGCTACGGCTACCCAGATCGCTGCTGTTCGTGTGGGCCGGGAACTGCCCGGCGCCACCCGTGGCTGTGTGTAATCCGCTCGTCCAGAGCCTCCCCCGGCCATTGCGGCATCATCTTGAGCGCTCATTGACAGCCCCCTCATTTCCCAGAACGTATGCGTGCTCATCACTTGTCCGTGCACTCATATAATAAGCATGCTTATAAGTGGCTCAACAGTGGCAGGGCAAGGCTGGATCGGAATAAGGAAGGACCGGAGTTCGCGGTCCGGTCCTTCGGTATTTGGGTGCCGTTGTTACTGTCGGTCACAGTTACTCATGGTTACTGGCGATCACACGGTGTAGTCGGTTGAAGTTGGTCCTGAATCGTTCCTCCGGACAGCGTAGTGATGACCCTCCGAATCGGTCTCAACCTCGAAATTCTTCAAGTCTTCCTCGGAAGCCGTTTCGAAGTCGTCGTGTTTATGCACAACAGGGGCATCCGTATCCCCATGGGTTGCCGGTCCGAAGACGGACTGCAGCCGCTCGGTCACGTGCTGAAAGGTTTCCAACTTGCGTCCCATGTTCTTCCACCTCCTTTCAACTGGAGAGAGAAAAAGCGGTAGGACGGCGGATGCCGTACCAGTACGCCAATTTTACGCCCGCGGGCCGGAAAAGGCGCGAGCGTTTGGGGCCGGAAGGGGCCGGGCCATGACTCCCAACGCGGCCCGAACGGACTCCACTGCGACGTTCAGCGGCGATTCCAAAGGACCGCAATGTGGGATTCGTCTACGCCAGGGGGCTCCAAGATTGCTACTTGGGATGCCAGGAGCGACGCCGGCATACATTCGTGTTGGCGTTGGATCAGCCGCTCCGCGATGGTCCCAGCGGATCCGTCGAGGTAGACAAAGACGAGGTCGGGAACGTGGCTCCTTAGTTGCTCCCTGATCTACGGAAGGTGTGGACTGATTCCGGATCTGAGGCCGCATGGCTGGAAACTCTCTGTGTTTGGATCGATGAGTGGCGCAATGCGGACTCCTACGGCCGCAAATGAATACTCGAAAAAATGGCCAAGCCTGACATTATGGAGCCTTATCACAGCGAAGTTGCCGAGATCGTTGGACGGTCGCCCAGCGTGACAAGCTCCTGAGCATTTTGTGTCAAGGAGGCTGGAACAAAGCTCTTGGCGTCGTACTCAGGTCGAGCGTGCGAACCTCACCAAACTGATGGCAGTGGGAAGTTGCACCCAAGTGCCTCTTACACATCCAGCTTTACGAAACGACGGTTATCGGCTAAAAAACAACGGGAGTAGAAGTAGCTGCGAGAACTCCCGTGCATCAACGAATCTGGCGTTTCCGCAGGTCAAGCCGACGAAACTTCTGGGCCTGTTGCGTCGATACGCTCCAACCGTAGAGACGACATAGGGTTCCTATCGGCGCTGTGGAATTCTACCAAGGTTATCAAAAGTACCGAACTGTGACTCGACTTTGTACCTGAAGGTAGGTACAGTGCTCTGCATGAGTACACGAGATGACCTGATTGAGGCGACCCGGGAGCTGTTGTGGGAGCGCGGCTATGGGGCGACAAGTCCGAGAGAAATCTTGGATGCTGCTGGTGCCGGGAAGGGCAGCATGTATCACCATTTTCATGGCAAGGAGGCGCTGGCGCAGGCAGCGGTCCAGCGCAACACGGAAGAGATGCGGGCTCGAATCGCGCGCGAACTGGCTCCAGGTGCGAGTGTTGTCACACGGATCCGTGCGTACCTGACGCGGGACCGGGATGCGCTCAAGGGCTGCCAATTTGGTCGACTGGTGCAGGAGCCGGAAGTGATCGACGCTCCCGCGCTGCGGGCCGAAGTTCAGGAGATGTTTGCCTGGATACGCGGGCAGCTTGCCACCGTGATCTCCGGCGGCGTTGACAGCGGCGAGTTCCGACCGGACCTGGACCCGATTCGCACGGCGGCGGCGGTCGCGGCGACCTTGCAGGGTGCGTATGTGTTGGCCCGGGCGGCGCAGGATGTCGCGGTGTTCGATGATGCGGTCGAGGGTGTGCTCGCTCTGCTCGAAGGAGCGCGCGCATGACCGCTGTCGTCGCGCCGGTCCGCACGGCATGGTCGGCTCGCGGCTGGGCGATCTATTTGGGCTGGATTGTGATCACCGTGGACGGCAGTGCGCTGAACCTGGCTCTGCCGCGGATCGCGGAGGACCTGCATGCACAGGTCGGGGGAATCTCCTGGGTGGTGGACGCATACACGCTCCCGTTGGCATCCCTGCTGCTCCTAGGCGGGAGTCTCGGCGACCGGATCGGCGCGGAGCGGTTGTTCCGCATCGGTGCGATCGGCTTTGCTGTGGCGTCTGTTGCGTGCGCGCTCAGCCCGTCGCTTGGGTTGCTGATCGCTTGTCGCGCCGCTCAGGGGGTGTTCGCTGCGCTGCTGCTGCCGATGGTCCTCGCGCTCGTTGGCAAGAGCTTCGACAACCCCGGGCATCGCTCGACCGCGGTGAACCTGATGACAGTTTTCGGCGGGGCCGGGATGGCTGTCGGACCGATCCTCGGCGGGCTGCTCACTGATACGGCCGGCTGGCGGTCCGTGTTTTGGCTCACAGCGCCGATTGCGATCGCCGCTGCGGTCCTTGTCGGGGCCGCGGACCACCGGCGCAACAGGCAAAACCACCCCCGCTTCGACCTTGCCGGGCAATTCACAGGAACCGCGGGTCTTGTCGCGGTTGTCGGGGCACTCATTGAAGCTGGGCGAGACACGAGTCCGGTATTGGTCTGGATGCTCCTGCTGACCGGTGTGGTGCTGCTAGCAGCTTTTGCCTTGGTTGAGCACCGCGCACAGGCTCCGATGTTGCCGTTGGGAGTGTTCCGCACCCCGGGGTTCCCCGGTGCGGTCCTCGGAGGCTTCGCCTTTCAGTTCGGTGCGTACGGACTCCAGTTCTTCCTCGCCCTATACCTCCAGGCCGCCTGGAGTGCCTCGGCATTGATGGGCGGTTTGCTGTTGGCCTCCTTCGCGGTTGGCACCGTTCTGGCGGGTGTGTTTGCAAACCCGTACCTGCTGCTTCGCGGAACCCGTCAGATGATCCTCCTGGGTTCCGGCGGCGCTGTTGCCGGAACTCTCCTGCTCCTTGGCGCGACCACTTCGGAGCGATGGTGGGTACTCGTGATCGCAGACTTCTTGATCGGGGCTGGCACCGCGATCTACTCGACCGCTTTGAACAAGACCGCTAGTACCGCCCTCGGCACAAGCTCGGCGGGTCTAGCCTCCGGCGTCTACAACACCTCGCGGCAGGTGGGACAATCCGTCGGTATCGCGGTCCTCGGCACTCTCGCCGCCCTTGCGGATGCGCGTGCAGGTTTCATTGTTGCGATCGTCCTAGTCACCTCCTGTGCCATCGCCATCGCGGCAACTGAATTGCGGTCACGCCCGGCCCCGGTCTCGTGACACTCGAACGGGTAGCTCTGCCCCGAAGGCGGCAAAAGGTTATGGAGCGCTCACTCACCCGGCCCATCCCGCACCTAAGGTCGAAATAGTCGCCCGCAGGCTACCGCCTCAAGTGCAGATATAGCCAGTACGGCAGGCTCGGGCTGTTTGGCTGCCTCTCTGCTCCAGCCCGGAAGTGACCCCAACACCCTGAGCGACGCACCCCGTCGGTTGAAATATACTTTGCATATGCATTATCGAAGATCTTCTGCTGCAATGGGGAGCCGTCGTCGCTTGCCTCGATCGGGCTGTATCCGGATCGGGTCGCGTTTCGGCGGAAGGACGTTGACATGAATTCGACCGAATTAGGTGCGCGGGTAAAGGAAGATGCGGTAACCCGCCAGGTCGGTGCACAACGTGGCTCGCAAACCGACGCGGCTGTTGCCGAGCTCCGGTCGCGGATCATTGACCTTACGCTTCTTCCCGGGAGCCGCATTGATGAGCCCTTATTGCTTGAGCAGTTCCGTCTCGGACGGACCCCGGCCCGCGAGGCCCTCAATCGGCTGGCTGCCGAAGGCTTCGTTATCATACAGCCCGGACGGGGTGGCACTTTTGTCCGTCCGCTGGATTTGGACGAAATCGGCGACATACTGGGTGCTCGGCAACTGGCAGAGAGCATTCTTTCTCAGCGGTGTCGGCTTGACGATGAAAGTCTGGCCGATGACCTCTCTGCCATTCACGCCGAGTACGCACTGCAGGTAAGGGACCGCAATTACCTGCTGATAACGGAGATCAACGAGCGCTTCCACATGCGTCTCCACCGTACGGTCGGTAATTCTTTTTTTTACGATTTCGCCGAGTCAACACACCGGCACAACCGTCGGCTGAACGTCTATCTATACAAGCTCGAATCCAACGTTGCGGCGCAGCACTTGTGGGAGTTCGAGAACGACTTGCAGGAGCACGATGCCATCGTCCACGCTGTAGCAGCAAGGGACCGCGACCTTTTACAGAGCCTACTGAACGAGCACGCCGACGGTACACAGCGCCGTTTAGTGCAACTTTTACGACAGCGAACTCTTGAAGATGGGACTGCCCCGGCTTTTGTTGACTTGGGGTCTTAGGCCGCTACGAGCGCGGTCCGGTTGATTGTTTCATATTCAATGGGTGTGAGTTTCCCCAGCCGTCTTTGCCGTCGCCGGCGGTGATAGGTCCTTTCTATCCAGATCGTGATGGCAAGCCGGAGTTCCTGCCGTGTGGTCCATCTCTGGCGGTCCAGGACGTTCTTCTGCAGTAGCGAGAAGAAAGATTCCATCGCGGCGTTGTCCGCGCACGCGCCGACCCTGCCCATCGACCCTGCGAGCCCGTGGTGCCGGAGCACTTCAACGAAGCGGCGGGAACGGAACTGGGAGCCGCGGTCCGAGTGCACCACGGTCCCGGCCGGACGGCGTGCCCGCACAGCGTTCTCCAGTGCGGATAAGGCCAGCGAGGACTTCATCCGCGAGTCCATTGAGTACCCGACGATCCTCCCGGAATAGACGTCCTTGACCGCGCAGAGGTAGAGCTTCCCTTCGCCTGTGGGGTGCTCGGTGATGTCTGTCAGCCACAGTTCGTTCGGCGCCGCGGCAGTGAAGTCACGTTCCACAAGGTCATCGTGAACCGGTGGTCCCGGTTTCCGGTTCAGGCCACGCTTCTTGGAAAACACCGACCAGATGCCGTGATCCCTGCACAAGCGCTGGACCCTGTTCTCGCCCGCTGTGACGCCCTTCTCCGGGAGTTCGTCGGCGATAAAACGGTAGCCGAACGCGGGATCGTCGATGTGGATGTCCAGGGCGGCGTTGACCAGGTGCGCATCCGCCCAATCCCGTTCCGTCACCGGGCTCGCTCGCCACCGGTAATAGCCTTGCTTGCTGAATTCCAACACCCTGCAGGTCACCGCCACGGGGACACCGTCTGCGGCAAGATCCGTGACCAGCGGGTAGGTCATTTTGGGTTGATGTCCCTGGCCAGATAGGCAGCGGCCCGACGCAGGATCTCGTTCTCCTGCTCCAACAGGCGGTTGCGTTTCCTTAACTCCCGCATCTCCGCTGACTCTGTCGATGCCGGGCCGGCCCCGGTTTCCTTGCGCTCGGCGATGGCAATCCAGCGCTTCAATGTCGTGATCGAAAGCCCAAAATCCTTCGCAATCTGCGCCAGTGGCGCCTCGCCCTTGCGGGCCACATCGATAACATCCTGGCGGAACTCCGCCCCATAAGCCGTGGGCATGGTCAACATCCTTCCACGAGCACCAGCTCGCTAGGTCAAGGAGTCAACAAAACCGGGGGCAGTCCCGATCTCAGTCTGCATCTCGGCGGCCTGGGTGACGGCCCAAGGTAGTTTCGAAGCTATTCGCCGATTTACTTCAGTCGGTGACGTACCTCTTCCGGAGAAAACGACCGTTGACACAGATGAACGTCGCCCCCGCTTCGCGGGGGCGACGTTAGTTTATTCAATGGAGCAGTTCTCTCACTGCGGGGTCTTAGGCCTTCTTGTCGCCTTGTGGGATGTAAGCCACTGCTTCGATCTCGATTCGCAGATCAGGATCGGACAGCGGGGCCAAAATCGTTGACCTGGCGGGGAAGGGCTCTTGGAAGTATTCCCTGTAGACCTTGTTCATGGCAGGGAACAGCACGGTGTTACCGAGGAAGACCGTCGTCTTGCAAACGTCTGCCAGGGTTCCGCCGGCTGCTTCGACGACGTGGCGGACATTGTCCAGGACGGCGCGGGCTTCTGCTTCGAAATCGCCGAGGACTTTCGTGCCGTCCGCCAGGACCGCAACACACCCAGACGTATATACGTAGTCACCAGCTCGAATCCCTTGGGGAAGCGGGTGCGGCATCTCAACAACTTTGTCAGTCTTAATTTCTTCGATCATGCTACATATATTACACATATACGTGGCTATCGGCCAATACTTTCTCGCATGTTTGCCATTTCGTTTCGTCAACTTCAGATGATCTCCGATGGATCCAAGGTCGGGCCACGCTGCAGGATGGTCCCGATTTGGGGAGGTGCTGAAGGTAGAGCGTCCGCAAGATAATGCCGCGCTCAGCGGTATGTTTCGATACCCAGTTTCAGTGCCAGTGTTATGCCGGCTGCTGCGATGAGTAACCGCAAGGGAGTTTCGGGGATGGTTCTGACTAGTGGAGGTCCGAGTCTAGAACCGATAAGGCAACCCAGGCCGAGGATCATGGCCGCCACCCAGTTGATGGGGGCGAAGGCGATAAAGATCAGGGTTGCGCTAAGGTTCGCGGCGCCCAGCACCACATTCTTGACTGCGTTAGCCCGCGCCATGGAACCTGTTCCTGAGCTCATGAGTACCGCAAGGAGCATGACTCCCGCCGCTGCGCCGAAGAATCCGCCCTGAATGCAGATTGTTAGCATGGCTGCACTTTTCAGAGGTCCTTGAGGGCGGCCTGACGGAGATGCTAGACGACGGGGAATCGCGATAACCACAGCAGCGCTGGCTAGTATCACGGGGACAAGATATTCAAAATACCCTGGCGGAATGGACAGAAGGAGCAGGGCGCCCCCGGCGCCCCCTAGTATCCCCATTGGTATGAGCCTTCTCAGGGCACCAGCCTGACCTTTCAGCTCAGGTGCGGATCCTAAAGCGGAGCCTACTCCGTTGAGGATCAGGGCTGCTGTGTTCGTGACATTCGCAGAGACCGGGACAAGTCCCAGTCCAAGAAGGGCGGGGTAGGTGCTCAGCGATGCAAGTCCGGCGATACTTCCGGCGAGACCGCCTCCGATGCCTGCCACAAACAGCACACCGGCATACCAGGGACTCATGGCAGCCTAGTTGAGGGGAAGGCTTCGAAGCGTAGAGGGGTTGGAACGTTGCCGTTGGACAAGAGTTTGGGCTCCTTCTTAAAGGCGGCGGGGTCTCCATTCCATTGAGAATGGGGACCCGCCGGACGCGTTGGATTAGAAGAGAACGCAACCGTCAAGTCTCATGGTTGCGTTCTCTTCTTAGGGCTCCAATGATTGCCTTGCAGGTCTGAGGCGGGGCCGCTGTCTGCTCCGGTGCGTTAAATGCGATAAGTTGCTGGGCGCCGGTCCGCCCATGGTGCCACCGAATGCTCTCCTGGCCGGAACGTGAGAGTTTTGTCCCGTGCTCGCTCGAGATCGATGGAGGCGGTAAGAAGAGTGCTGTCTTTCCCGGCGTCCGCTATGACCTTGCCCAGTGGGTCGACAATGCTGCTGCGTCCCATGAAATCGACCCAGCCTTCAGTATCGTTTCGGTTGGCTGCCAGGAACCATACGAAATTCTCTGCTGCCCGAACTCTCGTGAAGTCTTCAGCGAGCATGTGGGAGGCTCCTGCAAAGCACGTCGGCAGTGCAACTATCTCGGCGCCGGCCAGCGTGAGTGTGCGGGTTATCTCGGGAAAACGGATCTCGTAGCAAATGGCCACGCCCACTCGGCCAGCTGGAGTGTTGAAGATGGCTGTTTCGGTCCCTGCGGGTTCGTCCACGAATCGGTCAGCGCCGAGGAAGGGCAGGTGGCGTTTGCGATGCACGCCGATAAGACCGGTCGGGCCGAGGACTAGTGCCGCGTTATAGACTTTGTCCTTCTCACGTTCAAGGGTGCCGACGATGGCGGTGATGTTCAGTTGGGCACATCGTCGCGTCAGCCGTTCAATGACGGGATGATTCAACGAAAGCGCCGCAGCTTCGACCTCTGCCCGTGATTCGAACATGTACCCTGTGAGCGAGCACTCGGGAAAGACGATCAGTGAGACACCTTTGGCGCTTGCTTCGATCAAATACTTCTCGACCATCTGGGCGTTGGCAGCGGGGTCAGCGAGCTGTGCCCCTATCTGCGCAACCCCGACAATGCGGGTCGTATCGGAAACAGTTGGTGGCTGGAGGGCGTTTGGTGAAACGGTCTTGGCGGGGTTGGTGCTTGCAGTGTCTGTGTTGATCATTTGGTGCTCCCTGGAAGCGATTCGAGGAATTCCCGCAGTCGATTGGCCAAGGCCTCGGGTTGTTCCTCCGGAATGTAGTGGCCGCTGTCGGCGATGTTGCCGCCGCGCACGTCCGTCCCCAGGGGTTTCATCCGTTCGAAAATGTCTGGGGCGCTCCCCTCGTCCGCACCAACTGCCAGCAGCGGCACTTGGATGAGGTTTTTTGCCATTTCGGTGTGGATCTCGATATCTTCCACGACGGCCCGGTAGTAGTTGAGCATTCCCCGCATGCCGCCTGGCATGCTGTAAGCCCGTTCGTACTCATCGAGGTCTGCGTGAGTGAAAGCCTGTCGGATGCTCCCGGTTTTGTGCTGGAAGAACCACTCGATGTAGATTCGTTCGCGGCCGGCAAGGAGTGCTTCGGGGAGGTCCTGGACCGCGTTGAACAGGAAGTGAAATCGGCGCCAGCTATCTGATTCCAAGGTGAACGTGGATGGAAGGGACACGCCCGGGATGTTGCCGTCTATCAGCGCAATCCCTCGGAGGGAATCAGCGTGGTCGTGAGCCAAGGCGAAACCGACCCAGGCTCCAATGTCGTGGCCGATGTAGACGTATTGGTCGTGGCCCAATGTTTTCAGGAGAGTGTCAATACGTTTGGCGGTAGTGCGAGTGTCATACCCGTCAAGCGGCTTATCTGAGTCGCCTTGGCCAGGAAGGTCGACAGTGATTATCGTGAACTTGTCAGCGAGGAACGGCACGACCTTCCGCCACGCGTAGCTGCTCTGGGGAAACCCAGCAACCAAAACCACTACCGGGCCTTCGCCGCTCGTCACAGTGTGGTACCTCAGGCCCTCTGACATCACCATGCGATGATCGCCGGCTTGCCAGCCGTCGGCTTGACGTTCGGAAATGGAGGATCCGGTACTCATTGTTCTCTTTCGATAGTTAGATTGTGCCGCTGTGTACTGCACAGCGGTCTGGAGAAGCCCACGGAGCTGATCCATAGGGCTCTTCCCGATTGTCGTCCGCCTAATCAGCCTTGATGCTCCTGCCCGAATAAGGCTTCGCCGCCCTGATCAAGCAGGAGCATCAAGCGTGGGGTGCTTTAGCGTTGATTGGCGGGGGCTGCTTCGGCTTCGTTCAGGCCGTGCTGCTGTGCAATTCGTGCATAGTGTTCGTCTTCTGAGGGGTTCGGGTTGCGACCGAGTTTGAGTCCGACAAGGGTAAGGACCACCGCGACGGCAACATAGATCACCATCGGCAGCCAGCCGTCAAAATTGCTCAGGAGCGCAGTGAAGATGAGCGGTGCCCAAGCTCCGCCAAGGAGTGCGGCCAACGTGTATGCCAATGCGCTTCCTGTCGACCGCAGGTGCACGGGAAATTGTTCAGTAATGAAGGCCGCCTGGGGGCCGTAGGTGAAGGCATGGAAGATAAGTCCGCCGCAGACTGCGATAACCAGCATCAGCATCGAGTTGGTGTGCAAGAGCAGGAAGAACGCGACAGCCCACACCAAGCCTCCGATGGCGCCAGCTGCGTAAACAACCCGGCGGTTGATGTTGTCTGAAACCCAGCCAGCCAGCGGGATGAGTCCGAGCTGGAAAGCACATCCGATGAGGACGGCAACCAAAACGTCATCTTTGGTGAAGTCCAAGCGCTTCGTTCCGTAGGTGATCACGAAAATCAGGAAAAGGGCGTAGAAAATGTCCGGGGCGATCCTGACCAGCATGCCGGCAAGCAACGCACGCTTCTGCGTGCGAAGAAGCTCGCGAATGGGTGCCGAAGGACGGTCCCCGGCGGCTTCCATCGCTTTGAAGATTGGAGTGTCCTCCAGTTTAAGACGAATCCAAATTCCAAAGCCCACCAGGATCGCAGATGCGAGGAACGCAACTCGCCAGCCCCAGTTGACAAAGTCCTCGTCCGAGAACATGAGCGCCAGAACCACTAGGGCACCGTTAGCCAACAGTGTTCCCATAGGCGAACCGACCTGAGACGCTGAAGCCCAGAAACCTCGCTGGCGAGGATTGCCGTACTCGCTCGATAGGAGAACAGCTCCTCCCCATTCCCCACCGACAGCAACGCCTTGCGCGAAGCGGAGGGCTACAAGGATGAGAGGTGCCGCCACCCCAATGGTGTCGTAACCAGGAAGGATGCCAATAACGACAGTCGATGCGCCGATCAAAAGCAAAGTAATCACGAGGATGCGCTTTCGCCCGACAATGTCGCCGAGTCGGCCAAAGATGAATCCTCCAACCGGACGCGCCACGAAACCGACAGCGTAGGTGGAGAAGGCCAGAAGCGTTCCGGTCAGGGGCTCTTCAGCGGGGAAGAAAACCTGCGGGAAGACCAACGCCGCAGCTACCGAATAGACGGCGAAGTCGTAGTACTCGAGCGAGGTACCAACCAAGCTCGCGAAAAAAGCTTTGAACAGACCCTTCGGATTCTCCGAAGTGGTTCTTGTACCGGCTGTAGCCGGTCTGGGGACAGACATAGTGCTCCTTACGAATAGAGAGAGCTGGTCCATAAGCACGTGTGGGTTGGCTCACTTCAGCTTCTAATATATATCGCATATACTCGACCGGGATGCAATAGTAGGAAGCTTCCAAGCCCGTCGGGATGCCGGGGGTGGGTACACCAAGGTCATCACGCTCGTGCTTGCTGCACTCTTGGCAGGCTCAATAGTCCAAGCCGGAAGGTCCTCATGACAGGCAGTCAATTCAGCAGTGTCGGGTCACCTACCCAACATCTGGCGGGGGTTCCGGAAGCTGAAGAACAGTGAGGCCGCGAACGTCCCCGTCCAGCCCGAGGCCGGACGCTCACACGCATTCTGACCTCGACAGCATCGAGAGATGGGACAGCAGTTCACGCCCAAAACTAGGAGTCATAGCGGATGGCGCCGCGGAAGGGGCAAATGTTGCAGCGGTTTTCCACCGCCGGGGACTGCGGACTCTGTTGTTTTTCGGCACCCCGTCCGGGAGTGAGCCGTTGCCTCCTCATGATGCCCTGGTCATCGCGCTGAGAACCCGGGGAATCCCGGCCATCGAAGCGGTCGACCTTGCCTTGAGTGCCGGTCACTGGCTCAGGCAGAACGCTGTGGACCACACCAACTTGCACATTCCGTCACCGAACGGAACCGCCGCTAACGGAAATCTTGGCCCGATGTTGGATGCACTGGCATCTACCCTTGATGCCCGAAGCATCATTGCCACTTCGAACTGCCCTCCATTTGACTGCACTCAACGGGATGATCAAGCGGCCGTCGATGCCAGTGATTCCCGGGGGAAGCCCCTGTGCCTACTTCCGCAACTGCGCCGGGGTTCCGAAGAATGCCCCGGGGAACGGTGCCAGGCAAGACCGCGCTCGTCCGGCATGGATTCGTCCGCAGAGGCGCCCTACAAATCAGGTGGATGCATGACGCTGCGGCGTCCGGGACACGCTACGTAGTGGTGGATGCGGTCACCAAGACTGACCTACGAGAAACGGGCCTGGCGGCACTCCTGGACCGACTCAGCGCCGGGGGCCTGGAACTCGCTAGTGGATTGGCCGACGCGGTCTGCGAAATTTATGGAACTGCGGATGCGAAAGCCGGGTCGCCTATTGAGTTCGGCCGCGCCGCCGTGATCGCAGGCAGTTGTTCGGCACAAACACTCACTCAAATTGAGCAGATGCACCACGCAGGTAACCTGGCCTATTTCATGGACGCCGAATCCACGTTGGACGCCCGTCGACTCGCGGCGAAAGCACTGGATTGGTACGACAGTCTTGCCATCGAGATTACACCGCTGATCTATTCAGCCGTTGAAATGCCCCTCATATCTGGCACGGGGAGAACAATACGGCGGAACCGCGAGGGACCTCGTTCTGAAAGAGGCGAACGGACTCGTAGTGCGTGGACTGGCCGCCAGAGACGTTCGCCGTCTGATAACAGTCGGAAGTCAGACCTGCGACGCAGTCATTTCTGCGTTAGACATCGCCAGCGGTTCCATAGGTCGCGAAGTGGTCCCCGGCGCAACATGGATTCATACTGGCGGCCCTGGAGCGCTGTCTCTACTACTGACCAACGGCGTCGGCGGCTGTCCGGACCTGCTCGACGTGCGGCACGGGCAGTAGATGACTAACAACGACCTAACCCATCAAAGGGTCGGGGCATGCCAAACATATTCCGGTACACGATCAACAAAAATGGAAAGGACCGACAGCAATGAAACTCTTCAGCACACTTGCCGTCAAGAAAGCACTGGATGAAACGATCTTGAATGCCTTCAAGGAGGAGACGGGCATTCATGTTGAAACCGTCTTTGATCCGACGGCGCAGCTTCTGCACAGAATCGATGCCGGGGAGTCATTCGATGTGATGATCGGCGTCACGGACTCCTTTGCAGCTCTCGGAGCAGTCGTGGATGCGAAAGATTTCACAGCGCTGGCCCGAACCGGCATCGGTGTAGCAGTCGGTCCCGAAGGACCGATCCCGGATATTTCGACACTCGACGCATTTATTGCCGCAGTCCTGGATGCCAACTCCGTGGCCTATTCACGCACTGGTGCCAGTGGAATCTACTTTGCTTCCTTGCTGGAGGATCTTGGGATCGCTGCGGGAGTCAATGCAAAGGCAACCGTTTTGGAGAAGGGTTTTGTAGCCGAAGCAGTCATTGACGGCCGTGCGGACGTGGCCATTCAACAGCTGAGCGAACTTTTGTTCGTCTCCGGGGTAAGAATCGCAGGGCCGCTTCCTACGGCGATCCAGCATTACACCGAATTTTCGGCGGCAGTGGCTGTTCAACCGGGAGACAGGGGGGCAGCGGAAAAATTCGTTGCGTTCTTGACTTCACCGTTGGCAGGAGCGGCGTACGCCCAATCACTTCTGGAACTGCCCGTCGTGAAGGCCCCTAAGGAATTTGCCGCCTCCGTCCCCGGGAGGTCAGTGCAGGCCGGCGAGTCCTGATGCCAGAAGATCCGCCAGCCTCGACTCTACTTTTAACTCAGGAACAGCGAGGCTCTGAAGGATGCGAACAAGCCGGTCCTGAGTCCCTCGGGCGTGTTCTGGAAGCAGTTTGGTCAGGGTCATACGGTCGTTGGTGCGGATGGCATCAATGATGAGTTCATGTTCACGAAGATTCTTTTGAAAAAACTCGTGGTGGGCTTGAGGATCCGTTGCTTCGAGTTTGTACAGGTGAACGTTCAGCCGGCGCACGTGCCGATGCGTCGACTGCGCGAAGTCGTAGAAGAACGAGTTACCTAGTGCGCGATGAATTCTCAAATGAAATTGCTCATTCAAGGCGGTTATGAGGAGGTAGTCAAGATCCTTGACTGCCTCCTCATACTGGCGCTGGATCCCCTCAAGGTCTTCCACCATGGTTTCATCTTCTAGACTGAAAAGTTGACCGAGGACATTCTCCGCCAACTGATGCGCCACGATAATCTCGCCGATCTCTTCGAAGTCCAGCTTGCGCACAAATGTCCCGCCCCGGTTGGGGAGCACATTGACGAACCCTTCGGCTACGAGGCGGTTGATAGCTTCTCGTGCCGGAGTCCTCCCCAGACCAAAATCGGTGATGAGCAATTGCTCATCGATGCGACTGCCCGGAGCCATCCTAAGGTCGATGATTCGTGAGCGGATCTGCTCCAAGGCAGCATCTGTTTGAGTTGGCTTCGGTTCATTGGACGCAAGCTTGATCCCGGCCGAAGAATCCAGCCCAGCATCATCAATAGCTGCCCTCTTGGCGGCCTTCTTCCCCAGGGACGGCAAGGTGCCCACTCCTTTGTTCGACATTGACCGCGCTCCTGCACGGTGGTCTCAATCCTATCGTCCGGGTCGCCTCCCAGCGGAAGGAAGCGGAAGCCACGCACCGGCCGACCTCGCGCCCAAGGGGGATCTAAGGGCGTATTCGCGAATGAGGCTTCCCTGTCGAAACATCCCGCTTTACCTGAGTATATATTTGTAATATATTTAGTGGGCCATCCCTCTGCAGTGCTCGATCAGGCACGCATTCCCCTCGTGAAAGGACCTCATGACGCGGCTTAGATTGGACGCCAATCTGAAGTGGCTGTTTACCGAGCTCCCCTTCCCGCAGCGTTTTGAGGCGGCGGCCACGGCAGGATTCACTGCAGTCGAATATGCATCGCCCTACGAGTACGAACCCCGGCAACTATGTGCCTTGCTCAGGAACGCCGGCCTTGAACAGATTCGGATCAACACTCCGATGGGGCCGGCGGGCTCCCCCACTCGTTCTGGATTGGCCTGCATCCCGGACAGGGTCCTCGAATTCCGGAGCGGGGTGCTTCAAGGACTCGAATATGCCACAGCCCTGGGCGCCAAGTTCCTCCATGTCGTCGGCGGAGTCGTTCCTGAAGAGATAAGTAAAGACCAAGCCTTCGCCCGGTATGTAGCGAATATCGCTTGGGCTGCGGAACAGGCGCAGGGAAGTGGCGTCCGACTGCTGCTGGAAGCGCAAAACAAGCGTGACGCCCCGGGCTTCATCCTCAGTTCCCAAGAGCAAGCTGCCGCTGTGGTTGAAGCCGTGGACGACAGCACTGTCGGAATTTTGATGGATTTCTATCACGCGCAGGTTGACGAGGGTGACCTGATCCGCACGTACGAGCGATTTGTTGACGTGATCTTTCACTTGCAGATAGCGGATCCACCAACCCGGAACGAACCGGGCACCGGCGAGATCGGTTGGCCCACACTCTTTAAAGCTATTGCCTCCTCCAGTTACAACGGCTGGATCGGATGCGAATACCGGCCAAAAGGTGAGACCACCGCGGGTCTGACATGGATGAAAGAACTAGCACGATGACCAAAACTCCGAAAATCGCCCTGATCAGTGCCGTAACAGCCGCAATCGACCCTGCCCAATCGGCGTTGCGGGAGATACTGCCCGACGCTGTTATCTGGAACATCCTCGATGACCGGCTCCTTTTGGAGGCCAGCCAACAGGGCGGGTTGACTGATGAGCTCCGGCGCCGCATGAAAAGGCTGATCGATCACGCACTACGCGATAACGCAGATGCAGTACTGCTTACCTGCTCCCTCTACGCTCCAGTAGCAGAGTCCACTGACGCAGATGTACCAGTATTGGCATCAGACGAGGCAGCTTTCGCCGATATCGTTTCCGGCGGCTACGGATCCGTGCTGGTCATTGCGTCGTTTGATGAGGCCAGAGACGACACCCTTCAACGGCTGGAGCAGAGCCTATCTTCCGCCGGCAAGAACGACGTGAAAATCACCGGCCTGACGGTTCCAGAGGCAATGACAGCATCAAAGACCGGCGACCGGGCCGCGTTGCTCG
Source organism: Paenarthrobacter sp. RAF54_2 (assembly GCF_052113945.1). Lineage (NCBI taxonomy): Bacteria > Bacillati > Actinomycetota > Actinomycetes > Micrococcales > Micrococcaceae > Paenarthrobacter > Paenarthrobacter sp. RAF54_2. Next base: position 199,704 of record NZ_JBFRDV010000008.1, on the reverse strand, counting down.
AGGCCCTGGCAAAAGCCAGTTCCTCGTCCACAGCAGATGCCGTCTATCTCGCCCAGTATTCACTGGCCCCGGCGGGCGCCCATCTACAGAAAACACTGGGAATCCCCGTCATTTCAGGACCCAAAAGTTCAGCTGCCGCACTGCGCAGCCATATCTCAGGAGGTACATCGGCATGATCGGGCTGATCGCAGATGACGTGACCGGCGCGACCGACGCCGCAGTCGCATTCCGACGTCAAGGGCTTCGGGTAGGCATCTACTTCGGACTGCCTAATCCTGGTGATATCGAGAACGATCTTGATGCCGCCGTTATCGCCCTCAAGTCCCGCACTATTCCCAGCTCGGACGCAGTACGCCAGACAATTGCTGCGGCCGAAGCCCTCCGGGCGGCGGGTGCGCGCCAGCTGTATTTCAAGTACTGCTCCACCTTCGACTCGACTCCCACGGGCAACATCGGCCCGGTCCTGGACGCGTTGGCCGAACTCACAGGAACGCAACTGGTAGTGTCCACGCCCAGTTCGCCGGAACACGGACGCACCACTTACAACGGATACCTTTACGTTTATCAACAACTTTTATCCGAGTCCCACATGAGCAGCCACCCACTGACGCCGATGAAGGACTCGTCCCTAACCCGTCTGATGGACGCCCAAACCGAGGAAGGGAGCAGTATTCTCACCCACGAAACCATCCAGCGTGGTTCGATTGCGATCAAGGAACGGCTTGACGACGTCCGGGGCATAACTCGGTACCTATTTCCCGATGCAATCTCAGACGATGACCTCTATGCCGTCGCCCAACATGTGCTTGATGAACCATTGGTTGCCGGTGCCGCAGGGCTGGCTGGTGCAATCGCAAGGGCGCATGCCAAGCGCAGCGGCAAAAGCAATTGCCCCCAGCCCCAGCAGGAACCCACTGGACCAGCAATTGTTCTAGCCGGCAGCTGTTCCAAGCGGACCTTGGAACAAATCGAGCAGATGCACCGGGCAGGCACACACGCCTTCCACCTGGACGCACTCGCAACGCAAGATCCGGAAGCCCTCAGCCAGGAAGCCCTCTCCTGGTTTGACTCACTCGCCCCCGGTCCTGCACCGCTAATCTACTCATCCTTGCCGCCGGCCGAGCATCACAAAGTTCAGGAAATCCTAGGGGTGGATCGATCCGCGGAAATTCTCGAAACCGCGATGGGCCTGGTCGCCCAAGGGCTGGAATACCGTGGCATTACAAGATACATAGTCGCCGGAGGTGAGACATCCGGTTCGGTAGTAAACGCCCTGGGTATCGGAGGAGGCGTCATCGGCCCGGAAGCTGCACGGAGCGTGCCTTGGATTCACACAGACGGAGGCTTTGACATCCTGCTGAAATCAGGAAACTTCGGCGACCCAGAGTTACTTCTCAAAGCATCAGCGAAAGGACCCCGATCATGAACATCGACGCTCAGGCGGCCGCCGATCAAATTGTTCAAGCAGCTCGTTCTCTCTTCTCCCGAGGGCTGACGCACGGTAGTACCGGCAACATTTCCCTGCGCACCAGTGCCGGCATTTTAGTAACACCAACGGGGTCGAGTCTTGGCACAGTAGAGGCAACTGAGCTCTCTCTGATTAATGATCAGGGCGTTTGCCTCAAAGGGCCTGCACCGTCGAAAGAGGCGTTCCTGCACGCCGCAGTTCTCCGGGCGCGCCCCACAGCCAACGCCGTAATCCACACCCACTCCACGTACAGCGCCTCAGTCTCGTGCATGGCTGGGCTGGACACAACCAACGTCTTACCTCCGCTCACCGCCTACTACGCGATGCGAATCGGAAACCTACCGCTGCTCCCCTACCACGCCCCAGGCGACACCGCCTTGGAGAACCTCGCCGAAACGACAGCCGCTGCTAACCATGCCATGCTCCTAAGCAACCACGGCCCGGTGGTCGCAGGATCATCCCTGCAGACGGCGATGGATGCGCTCGAAGAGTTGGAAGAAACAGCAAAACTTTTTTTCCTGCTTCGTGGATTTCCTACCCAACCACTGACGCCCGAGCAAGCGGCCTCTCTTGCTCCAAGCCTGGCACCGATCGGTATGAAGTAGCTGTAGGAACTCGCGCCCAAAGGCAGGACCTCCCCCGGTCGGCTGGAATGGACATCGCAGAGCGCCTGAATTCTGCGTTCTGACCACGTACATGGATGCAGACCAGGACTTGGCGATGTGTGCGGCAGGTTTCGCTCAGCTTTACCCAAATGACACAAACGCCGTCTCACGTGCGGCGGCCCAGTAAACTGCGCTGTGCAGGCCTGTCTTTCGGTGGTGCAGGTGCTACTGGACGGAGGCCTGCACCTGGGTGAGTTTGAATTTGGGGAGCCGGTCGACCCTCTGCCGTATACGAAGATCCTTCGCAAACCGAATCCGGGGTGCAGAACGGCGAAAGAACGCGGTCTCTGATTTTTCTCCGGTAACCGAGCTCGACGAGCGGTTCCCCGGACTCGCGGACCGGTGTCGGGCTCCTGATACGGCCGGTGAGCGGTTCAGGAGCCGGGCGGGTGCCAGTAAGGTCTGTTCCGGCCATCGATACGGCCAGTGGCCCATGCGGCGACATAGGGCTCGACGAAATATGCAGTGCGAGTTCCCATGAACTTTCTGCCAGAGGTCGAGCTCCAGATACTTCGAAGGAGTTGGGCGTTCGCTGGCCCCCACTGGAACCAATGCCCTCTGATAGGGAAAGTGATCGTGGCATCTCGGGCTGGAGAGCTTCCCGTCAGGCTTCTGGCTCCCCCCACCCAGGCACCCCATCGAGCCAGGACCCCTTCGACACGGTCGGTGGTGGAGCTATGTTGCAGCCGGGGATCTTGATGCTAAGGGATCGAATGTGGAACGGCTGCCAGTTCCTGATTACCCGGACCGAAGTGTTTGAGGAGTACGAGCTCTTCGCTCGGACTCTCATTCTTAACCAGGACGCCTGCGCGTGCTGTAGGTTCTGACACAAAGAATTCGTCATGGCTTAGTTGACCAAATCGGAGCACAGTTGCGGCGGCTACAGGATGCCGGTTAAGTGAGCCCCTGCCTTGAACGACGATGGCGCCGTAAGCATCCGAGTCAGTGATTTTGACCGATTGCCCGGGATATACGGTAAGTTCCTTGGCCGAAAAGCTAGGAGATCTATAAACGATCCAACGCTCGGCGTACGCGTGCTCGCCATCGTCGAGTGACTGCTGGGTTGAATAGGGCGCCATAAAGCGATTGCGCACGAACTCCGGATCGACGTTCTTATCCCAGTCGAGCAGTCCGATGATGAAGTCAAAATCACCGCGAAGGTCGGCGGGCACATCTTTCCAGAGCAGCTCTTCAGGGACCTCTCTGTTGTTGCTCCACGACTCACACATGCAGAAGACATCGCACGCCGCCTGCGGTTCATATGTGCACACGCTGGCGGGTGCGTGCAGAACTCCGCTCGGGATGTCCCAGCCTGTGCCGAGCTGGGTGCGGTAACCACGGGACAGTTCGGTGATTCGGTTATCGCCACCTTTAAGGAAGCCGCGTAGCCTCTCCAGGACTTGTTCCTCGGTCACTTCCGGGGACAACCCAAGGAAAGAGATGGGCTGTACACCTTGGTGGTTATTCATGTGCGGCGGGTAGTAATACGCCTCCGGCTTTCCAGGCTTGCCCACTAGGGCCGCGTGTTCATCGCGGTGGTGTACGTGAAAGGGCAAAGCATTGAGGTTGTCGAAGAATTTCGAGTACATCGGCCATCGCTGATGCTCCTCCCAGATACGGCCCCCAAGCAAGCCCGCGTTGTGATGTTCGACGAAGTCATTGAACGGCAGAAGATATCCGGCGGGATCAACCACAAGACTCAGTCCCTCATGAGGGCCGGTGAGCGGACCGTTGTCTGCCGTCACGGCGCTGGCGAGCCACCGCTCATCGATTCCACCCCGCTTCGGACCGAACGAATAATAGTCGTCCGGGTGCAGTCGGATGCGTCGTCCCGGTGTGCAGAACGAGCGAGGGACCCACGTCGGCGCCAGGCGAACGATCCCCTCACCGCGTTCGAGTGTGCTGTCCATTCGCGCTGTACTCGATGAGATGTTGGTGTAGCACTCCGTCATCGTCGACTTCTTTCTAGGAATTATTGTGTCCGCAGTCTTAGCTGACCCCAAGGGTCTCGTTTCAGCACCTATGTGCAGACGGCCTGGTTCTTGCGTCCGGCAACTGGGTTTCGTCGGCACGATCGTGCTTCCCCGAGTCTTGACGAATCGGAAGAAGGAGGTTCTGCTGTTTATTGGGAAGGCCTGCTGGTGTCTTCCGGAGCCGGATGAGATTGAACAGATTGATCGCCACCAACGCTGTATTCATGGCGACCATCGGCCAGGAAGGTAGCCAAACGTTGTAGACGATCAGGACAGCGCATGCAGCGACATTGAGCCACCGCAGGTGGTCGATTCTGGTCTGAAGGATTGAAATCACGAGAAGGACGGATCCAACCCATCCCAGAATGTCGAAGAAGAGATCAGGTAGTTGCACGTCAATCAATCTGTGTGTTGTAGCGGGGCGGCTGGACCACACAACCGTGGGCTCGCACCTGCTGGTTCTCGAATGGGCTCACCCATGGGCTCCAGCGCCCCGCTTCCTCGTTATGGGTCAGGCACCGAATGGCGCAATTGCGGCGTCTAGTTGTTCCCGAGGGCCTGCCGATCGGTCCGAGGTAAGAAGATCGCGTCAGTTGCTGCCCGTTCGGGCTCTCCGAAGTCAGCGACCTCTTTCGATACCTGAGTGGGCTAGTGGGATGAGCAGCAGGGCGCATACCCCTCTAGGCGACGTGCGCAGGGCTGTACTTCGCCAGTACACGTCGCTCAACGATGCTAACTGCGCTGTAAACCAGGAGCGAGACAATTGTCAGCACAGCTGCCCCTGCCCACAGCCCGGTGTAGTCAGCGGAAGCACGCGAGGCCACGATGTAGTGCCCGAGCCCATCGCCAGTTGCCAACCATTCCGCAAGTGTGGCCGCCAGCAGCGCGGACGGAACCGCGATTCGGGCGGAGGTGAAGATTGCTGGGAGCGTGTAGGGCAGTTGCAACCGCCAAAGAGTGGTCCATCGTGACGCGTCGTAACTACGCATGACACTGAATCCGTCGGCCGGCACACGAGCAAGACCGTTCTGCGTGTTGGCGAGCGTGGGAAAGAATGTCACGATGGCTGTGATTGCAACAACAGCTCCCAGGCCCCGGCCGAGAGACAGAATGAGGATAGGGATGATCACAATGATCGGGACTGTCCGGAATGCAACGGCGATTGGCGTCATGATCCGCTCGACCACGGGGAACTGCACGAAGGTCACCGCCGCCGTGACGCCGACTGTAAGCCCGGCAATGTAGCCCACACCGCCGTGCAGCAGTGTGATGCCAAGGGCGGCAGCGATGTCCGTTCGGTTCTCAGCCGCATCGGGCACTGTGGTCAGGTAGGCCAGTACATCCGCTGGCGACTTTCCGACGAAAGGGGACACGTCGAAGATCGCTAGGTAGGCCCACCATGCGACCAAGACGATAACGACTGATCCAATAGACCAAGCGAGAGGCAGAAGGATTCGTGCCGGTCCTGTCACCGTCCTTTTTTTGATCGGGTTGGCCGAGGAGATGGTCGAGCTCCATGGTGCGAGTCTGTCCCGCAGTATTCCGAACAGGGCATAGGGGATCGCTGCCATGAGCGTGGCAATGACGGCAATTGACCAGATGCGGTCGAGCTGCAGCGACATCAGCCCATTGATCAGCAGTACACCGATTCCGCGTGTCGCACCGATGAACTCTCCGAAGATGGCGCCAAGCACCGCGGCTGCGACACCAACCTGCAGCCCGGTCATAATGGCCGGGAATGCCGAGGGGAAGCGTACATAACGGAGTCTCGAAGTACCGCCCCCGCCCCAGGCATGAACCATCGTCAGCGGCCCACCATCCGCGGAGCGAAGTCCCAGGATTGTGCCGACCAACGTGGTGAAGAAAACCGAAAGCCCGGTCAGTACTACTCGCGCTGTGTCAGGCTCGAATGTAAGTTGGAGAATCGGGTTGACGGCCACAAGAGGCAAGCAAAAGAGCACCAGGGCCAGGCGCAGGAAGAGTGACTCGACGAACGGGATCTGAACGAAGAGGACAGCCACGACGACGGCAATGAGGTTGCCCCACAGCCATCCGCGTATGGCTACCCATCCGGTAACCACAGCTGCGTTGGAGTAAAGGCTCCAGTCGCTGATGAGGCTTTGAACGATTGCAGACGGCGAGGCGGCCACCCCGAGAGGTGTAAGGAACAGCACGGCGGCAATCTGCCACGCGATAAGCAGGACGACTACGATCGCCGCTGTCGTCAGCCCGTGGACGATCTTCGTGCGGCGTATTCGTCCACGCGCACGACTTCGCTCATGCTCAATTATTCGGGAAGAATCGAGCACCGACGGCTTCGGAGTTACGGAGAGACTGTTCATGATGGCGTCCCTGTACCTGCCGGAGCATGAGCGGGTTCCATTCCGCCGTGAAGCATCCCGCTCAACTGGTCGCATACTGCATGGAATTCGGATGTCCGGAGAAGTTCCGGGCCGCGGGGGCGAGGGAAATCGATGGCGACTTCCCCTACTATCCGGCCAGGCCGTGGTGACATGACGACGACCCGATCCGCCAGAAATGCTGCTTCTGAAACCGAGTGGGTTACGAGCACCGCCGTTGCACCCGACTCCGCCCACGCCAACAGCAATTCTTCGTTCATGCGCTGTCGGGTGATTTCATCCAAAGCACCGAAAGGCTCATCCAGAAGCAGCACTTCGGGGTTGGCGACGATCGCCCGTGCGATGGCTACTCGCTGCCGCATGCCACCAGAGAGCTGCGACGGACGCGATTTCTCAAAACCTTCGAGTCCGACCAGCCTAATCAGATGGGCGATGCGCTCCTTTGTAATGGGTAGCTTCATCACCTGCCCTGGCAACCGAATGTTGTCACGGACGCTACGCCAAGGAAGAAGGGAGGCATCTTGAAGGGCCAGGCCGAGGCGGTGCTCGCGACGGATCTGCCGTGGGCTCTCGTCGTGGATGGTGACCACACCTGCAGATTCTTCTTCAAGGTCCGCAAGGATTCGAAGAATGGTCGATTTACCACATCCGGAAGGTCCGAGGAGGGCAGTGAACGAGCCGCGTGGAACATCGAGCGAGACGTTATCCAGAGCGACAACTTCCCGGGACCCCGAAGTGAAGACTTTCGTCAAGTTGTTGAGTTTGATACCTGAAGTGACCACGATGGTCCTTTCCGCAGTCGTCGGGCTGCTATTTGGCCAGCTTTTCCCGGATAGACGTATCGAACAGCGACGCGTCGGCACCTTCGATGCCCAGTGCTTTGATGGTGGCCAGATTCTGCTCGATGCCGTCTTTTGAGAGCCAAAGCAGGCCATTGGCGGCAGTGTCCGGGGAGTTGAGCAGGTCGAGCTGGAGAGTCGCCTGGGCGCGCTGCTGCTCAGCTGAAAGGCCGCCGTCCTTCGCGTACTTGTTGACAGTGAGGTCCACTGCCATCGGGATGTCCTTGACGTAGTCCTTCCAGCCCTTGAGCTCGGCGCGCAGGAAACGCTCGATGCGGTCTCGTGATTTGTCATCCTTCAGTGACTTACGCTGCACAACGTAAACCTGAGCATAGACGTCCATGCCGAAATCGCCGAGCATCATAACGGAGCCATCTTTGCCTGTGGCTGATTTGTAGGCGGTTGGCTGCTCTGTGTAGAAAGAAACCAGCCCGTCGACCTCACCGGAAACAAGTGGTGCCACATCGAATCCCACAGGGACGACTTTGAGTTTGCTGGGGTCGATCTTATTGAGTGAGAGGAACGTGTCAAACAGTGCCGCGTCGGCTGTTGGGACGCCGATGCTCTTGCCGATCATGTCCTGGGGGGTTTTGATCGGGGCCTCGGGCTTAGACAGCAATGCGAAGGGGTCCTTTTGGAATCCGGCCGCTACGATGACCAGGTCAGCGCCTTGGGCGTTGGTTCGAGCGACGAAGTCGGCGTTGCTTAAGGCAATATCCACCTGTCCGGAGGCTATGGCGGCTTGGGGGTCAACGTCCGGCCCTCCGGGAAGCAACGTTACGTCGAGACCTTCCTCGCCGTAATAGCCCTTGGAATCGGCGATGTAGCTGCCGCTGAACTGAACCGACGGTAACCAGGACGTCTGGAATTTGATTGGCTCTTTAGCCTCTGATGCGCTGTCGGCTGGGCCGCTACAGGCCGTTGCCGAGAGCGCTATGGCGAGGAGGAGGCCAGCAACCGCTGCCACCCGCTTCTTTGCGTGTGTTGCAATTTTCATCATTTCTCCAAGTGTGTTGGGCGGAGGTTTGTAAGGGCTTCGTCGATATCTGCACGGATTTCTGATCGAGTGGCGTCGTCGATCCATGCGGCAGTCAGCTGGGAATACGTCTGGTTAATGAGGTACGAATCCGGCAGTTCGAGCTCCAATGCCGCTTCGAGGAGCTGCTCATTGAGCGTGACTTTGCAGATTCCGGGGTCATCGCTTGAGATGGAGGCATCGAGACCGGCGTCGAGCATTGTGCGAAGCGGATTTTGAAGTCCCCGTGGGTGGAGCCGGGCGGACACCCACGTTGACGCAAGGTGCAGGCCAGCCTCCACCACCCGTGCCGTAGCGACCTTGTCCTGGGCTAGTGCGTATCCGTGGTCGAGCCGGTCGACCTTCAGTTGGTCTACGGCGCAGAGCACTTCATTTACGTCGGCGTGTTCACCAACGTGTGCCGTGAGACGGTAGCCGGCATCGCGCGCCATCGCGTAAGTCCGTTCGAAGAGTTGGATCGGGCCGACCGTCTCGTCGGCTTCAATTCCTATGCCGACAACAGCTGGGTGCGGGTTGGCTGCCATCTCAGCAACGAGCTTCTCGGCAACCGCTGCGCCCTGATTGCGGTAAATGGCGATGATGATGCGACCTTCGACACCGTGATCGCGTTTTGCATGTTCCATGCCTTCGGCGATCGCAGCAATTGAGTCGGCATAGTCGACGTGCGGGTTGATGGTGGGAGCATAGTGCACTTCGCGGTAGCGCAGCTTGCTTGAGCGGTGCTCGTCGACGAGAGATTCGTAGCTGACTCGGTAGAGGTCCTCGGGGGTCCTGAACGTGTCTGTGACCTGTTTGAAGAGGGCGAGGAAGGGCTCCATTCCTTCTACGTACTCGTAGGGGTTCGCTGGATCAGCGAGTTGTATACCGTATTTGCGAGCCATGTCGACAAAGAGCCATTCGGGAATGTTGCCGGCGAGGTGTGTATGCAGCTCGATTTTCGGCAGGATGGCCAACAGGTCTTCCGTGACGCGTAGTGCGTCCTCGTCGCGTTTTGCATGGTCAAGTCCGCGTGTGCTGGACGGTTGGGTGATGGCGGGATTCATGAGTTCTCCTGTTATCAGAATCGGGGTCGGATTGGACCGTCGTGGACGTGGGCCATACGCCTGTCTAAACTTGCCGCGGAATTGAGCCGGATCATCTTCTTGACTTTATGATCTCCAGCGGCAGCCTGGCAGCGACGCTTCCCCAAAAAAGCGCTGAGTGCAGGGGCAAACCCTGACTTTTCCTGGCGTCGGTTTCGACGAAAACCTGCTGCAGGGCGTCGATGACCGGGCCGGACGGCAGGATAGTAACTTGGACACCGTTGTTGTCTTCGACGCATTGGTGCTCAGGGCCAGATCTGCGCCGTTGAATTGGCAGAAAGGGACCCGCAGGCTTGGAGCGGTTTATGGTTTTGACACAATCCTCGGCCACGCCGACACAAGCGCACCCAGCTGTATGACCGTGGGCTGAGGCAATGCCTGTCCCGAGCGTGATATACCGGCGGGCCGAGGATCTGGTGATCATTAGCTTCTCCTACACGTCAGGTGCGGTGGTACGGGGTGCGCTGCCGCTCCGGCTAGGAATTAGTCGATGTCCAGGACCGACGGAATCGCCTGCAAGGCGTTAGCGCCCTCGGGGCCGATGTGGAAGCCGTCCTCGACGCGGAGTCCTCCCCACGGTGTGTGGAACATCGGAATGTCGATCGAAAAGACCATGTCGGTCTCCACTGTCGTGTCGCCAAAGCTCGACAGAATGGGCGGCTCGAACTCCATGACGCCGATGCTGTGGATGCCGGAATAGAGGAAGTAATCGCCATAACCGGCTTCGCTAACGACGCCACGTGCAGTACTGTCCATCTCGGCAGCCGTCACGCCAGCACGCAATCGCGCCGCGGTCACCTGCTGAGCCTGGATAGCGACCTCCCGGGCTTCACGAATGCGGGGATCCACAGACCCGATGAGCACAGTTCGTCCAATGGCCCCGTGGTAGCCCTCGTAACGGGGTGCGACCGTTAGGATGACACTGTCGCCGGACTTGATAGGCCGGTTACTCGTGCGGTGAAGGACCGGATATGTGTGCTCGGCGCCAGCGGCGACGATCGTGTCGATTCCGGAACCTTCCGCACCCCAGCGTCGGAGTGCGTAGTCGATCTCTGCTCCTACCTCACGTTCGGTCACGTTCCCGGACGCCATGGTTTCGACAGCGGCGAGGATGCCTTGGGCGGCGATGTCGTAGGCATACCGGATTACTGCCAGTTCCGATGCCGTCTTCCGTGCGCGAAGCAGTGAGTATGGCCTGTCGACGATGATCACCTCGGCAAGTTCCCGGAGGGCAGCGTTGAGCGACGGTGCAACAATGTCCGCGCCGACGAGGCCAAGGCGCAGGCGGGAGCCGGGCTGCTTGGGAATCAGGCGTCGAAGCACCGATTCGAGCGTCACAACTGTTGTGAAGGCGTACTCCTCGTCAGGGTGAACGAATTCGTTTGTTACAGCAATTTCGCCACGGAAACGTGACGTGGATTCGATGTAGGAACCGGACTCTGGGCCCGTGATAGCGATGGGCTCCTGTCCGGGAGCGACCAGGACAGCAATCGGCTCGAAATGTGGGAAGTAATCCATCAGCCATCGGACGTTACCTGCGCCCATGACTGCTCGGTCGTCGCTGTAAACGACGATCGCGTCCAGTTGTAGGGATTCAGCCAGCCGCTGGACGCGCAGCAGGCGGTCGTTGAACTCGGAATCGGGAATGGTGGGGCGCTGGGCCACGAGGGCCGGCGCTTGTTTGATTGTGACGTCTGTCATGCCGACAATGCTGGCACCAACACCACGCAACGTCAAGAACTTTTTAAAATTTTACGCAACAACACTAAAAATGCGCGCAAGGTATGTGTGTTATATGATGTGTTAGGCGGCGCAGGAGAATGCGCATCAATCAGCCGAAGGGGCGATCTTTTGAGCATCCAGCAGGTGGCGCAAATAGCGTCGGTGTCTCCATCAACTGTTTCTCGCTACCTGAACGGAAGCCTGGCACTCAAAGGCGATACCAAGAGTCGAGTGGATGAAGCGCTCGAGGAGACTGGCTACGTGCACCGGCCACGCGCCAAGCGACCTGCTGTGGAGCATCGTCCCGTTATTGGAATCATCGTCCCAGAACTAACCAACCCGTATTTCGCGGTCCTTGCTGAAGAAATTATTGCCGCGGCGGACCAGCAATCGGTGTCCACGATGGTTTTTTCTGCCGCGTACCTGCCAAGGAACGAGAGCCACTATGTAGAACTCGCGCAACGTCTGGGGCTTGATGGCCTCCTGTACGTCGGAACGACGGTTCGGAACGACGCTCTTAATAGGGCGCTCAAAGCCGGCTTTCCCATAGTTGTAGTGGATGAGCCCCAGGAACTCACAGAGCAGTCCCACACTGTTTTTCAGGATGACTACTCGGGAGCCTTCCAAGCGGTGAGCTACCTGATCGGGCTGGGCCACAGGAGGATCGGTTTCGTCTCAGGCTCTGCAGTGATGCGGACCGCACAGGATAGGTTCCGCGCATATGGTGACGTTCTTCGCCAGCACAGCATCGACCCGGAGGAGCAATTCCACGGAATCGGTTCTTTCACCGAGGAGTACGGTGCGACAGCACTGGCGCAGATCCTGGCCTTGGAGCGCCGCCCTACGGCGGTATTCGTGGCGAGTGACATCATTGCGGTTGGCATGGCAGTTTCGGCGAAGTCTATGCGCGTATCCATCCCCTCTGAGCTCTCGATCGTGGGATATGACGACATTCCTGCGGCCCGGTACCTGAGCCCCCCATTGACAACCGTCCACTCGCCCTTGCCGGAAACTGCCCGTGCTGCCGTGGACACGATCGTCCACGTGATCAAAAGTCCTGCATCTCGGCCCCGACATGTCGTGGTCCCGGTGGGGATGGTGATTCGCGAGTCAGCTGACGCCGTTGCGGAAACGTCACACGACGGAAAAACGAATACAGAACTTATTCGTACCAGCACGTCCTAAAGCTCCCACCGCCGGGTCCGGCCACACCCGCACGGTTCAAGTACGTCCGCAATCGCCGACGCGGGTCATCGTGAAAGGTACCCGAAGCCAAGGAGAAGCGTAGCCAGGTAGTTCCGGATACGAGCCTTCCGATCCCGGGAAAGAGATGCTGCGGCATCTTCTGAGCCGTTAACCTCGGCGATGGACTTCGAGCCGCGCGAGATCACCAGAAAGCAGTCCCGGCCGGCTCTTCGGGACTCTGCCGGCCACGCCAGCTTAGGATACGCCTAAAAATTACCAGCTCTCAGCAGGCACCCTGAGGGTTAGGACTGAAAAGACTGCACTACAGAGAGAAGCCCCGCTCGGGCCGTGATCAGACACGTAGCGACGTAGCAGGGCAGATGGTCGTGCCTGATCTGCTGGGTAAGGACCAGCACTGGATCTGATGGGCGAAGATCCAGGTGATCGGCGTGGTCCGTCCCTACTTGGCGGAGTCCGATCTGGCACTCCGCAGGGCCTGACAGAGGGCTCAGCTGTGTTTTCAACGAGCCAAACAAGGTGACCCCGGGGTCGTCCTCAAAGTTCGGTGTTGTAGCGGCTCTGCCGCCGGGGTTGAGGTGTTGGGTGGAGACGGTCTCCTGCAAGTGGGCGATGGTCTCGCCGTCGCGAATAAGGAGGGATTCCCAGATCCGCCATTCAGTGCTCGGCTCATCTCCGGCCTCGAGGGCGGCGAATCCCGATGTGCGCAGCAAGCGGATGCGCTTGACTTCGAGGTGCTGGCCGGGGCTGCAAAGGATTTCCTCAAAGGGGCGGATGCGTTCAAGGCCGACGCAGGGCTGYGTCTCCGCGACGGATCGTCCGACGCTTCCCCCCACCCCGAATATCCCATCTTCTTTGTGCAGAAAGAGATCTTCACGGATCATGTTGCGGCTCGCTTTCAGGTCAGCACCAAGCTGACTTTCGCTGGGGAACTTCGAGCCCGACTTCAGGAGGCCGTTGCGGATGGCCTCGGCAATCCGACTGAACAGACTAACCCGTAGAGGCGGGCCAGACTGGGCAGCCAGCTGAGTGAGGAAATGGAAACTATCCTGACGCATGTCATGACCTTCTTGTGTTGTTCAGAAATTTAGACTCAACAGTACTGCGCAATAAACAGGCTAATTGCGCAATACAAGAAAATTGTCTTGACCGACACTAGAGCTCCTGCCACAATCGATGCATGCTTAGTACTTCAGGGGTCAACAACGATGTTCCGATCCGGGTGGCAATGGTTGGTTCTGGGCGGCGTGCCGGTGATGAGGTGGAATCCATGCGACGAAGTGGGCGAGCTGTGCCCGTCGGATTTTGGAATCGAACTCCCGAGCTCGCTGACGCCCGAGCAAAAGAAGTAGGTCTGGAGCGTGGATACGCAACAGTCACAGAAATGATCGAATCCACTGCTCCCGATGTCGTCAACATCGTGACCCACCCATCCGCCCGGCTACCACTGCTGAGGGAAGCAATCGATGCCGGCGCCCGTGTGATCCTCCTTGAGAAGCCGATAGCGCTGACACCCGAAGAGTTGGCCCTAGTCCGAACGATGGGTGAAGAGGTGTTCATTGCCGTGAACACCCAATACCGCTGGATGTCGCATTGGCAGCGATTCTGGCAAGTAATAGCGGATGGAGGCATCGGCGAGGTTCATACCATTCGTGCAAGCACGGCGGTTGACATCCTGGAACAAGGACCACATCTCCTGAGCTTGGCGTTGAGCGCGGCACGGGTAGCCGGTTTGCCGTTACCAACATGGGTTCTTGCAGGCAGTGCCGAGGAGGTCCGCTACGGAGATGCGGCCGTGCCCGGGGACATCACTGCTGTGATGGATCTCGGGGCCGCCCGCCTTCATCTGCTGGCTGGCCCGTCCGCTCCAGTCCTACCCGAGGAGGATGTGATCTACTACCAGCAACAGATTGAAATCACCGGGTCGAAGGGCAGGATCTGGACTTCGCTCACTAAGGGCTGGCAATTGTGGACAGAGGAAGGCTTTACCTCGGGCTCCACTGAGTGGCCCCGTGACGATTATCAGTCCCAAGCGGAACTCTTCGCAGATCTTGCTGACGCCGTACGCAACCCCTCGCTCCGGGCGGGTTTCCCAACATCAATTCATCGGGCCGCTGAAGAGGCGGAGATCCTGTTCGCGTCCATTGAAGCCGGCCGGGGCGCTAAGCGGGTCAACCTCTCCTTGTAGGGAGATGAACAAACGATCGAAGATGGCTTTCGTCGTTGTGTTCAACCCCGCCCGTCGCTCCCCACGGCTTCGGCGTCACCGAGGCGGACATTTCTTGGGCACTTTGTCGCTCTCTTTGGACGTGGCAGAAGGTCGGTTTCCTCGACTTTCACCGCTTTGCAAGCCCCACCAGCTCATAACCCGAGGATATGTCGGACCAACGACCCTTTCGAGGATTCAATGAACCTAACGGAACGCCGCCCGTTCGCTCGCACGGTCACCGTGACCGCTCGACGAGGGCTCGAGTTGCAACTAAACCAGGCAGTCGGGCGAGCCATTGAGGAGGCCCTCAAATCACCTGAAAAAGGGATCAGAGTCACTCGCCACAGTCATGACCGTTTTACCGTCGAACTTACTGCCGAAGTGCCTTTCGGCATCACCCAGGAGCTTGACCTGCGTTCTCCTTCAGAAGTGCATGGGCGCCGATCAACGAACTTTGAAGGTATCTCAGATGAAAAAGACAACGTCCTGTCCGCCTCCTGACTTTAAGTCGCAAGACTGGACCGCTCTGGAGCCAGCACAACGCGTATGGGTTTGCCTGGATAACGGCTGGTCCTTCACGGGCCTCGTCGAAACAAAGACAGATGCATCCGATGCAATATGGGTCATTCATGATGACCTGATAAGGACACGTCAGGTTTTCTGCCACGCCGAGGGCATCCTCATACTGCCCTTTGACCAGGTAAGAGACGAAAGGGAACCGGATGCCTCCTCGCTCGATTGGCCGAGTTTCCGGCAGTCGGGCGAGCGTCATTTCAAAGGAGAAACAGCATGAACGGAACCGAGATAATCGTCAATGGGCAGAAGCGGGACAGCAGTGGGGCCGCAGCGCACACCAGACTTCTGGACTGGCTACGGAATGAGGGCCTGACAGGGGCAAAGGAAGGCTGCGCAGAGGGTGAGTGCGGAGCATGCGCCGTTCTGGTGGCACGTCCGGACGGGTCCGACAACAGTCGCTGGACCTCCCTAAACTCGTGCTTGCCTCCTGCTCTGGCTTTTGACGGCCAGGAGATTATCACAGCCGAAGGCCTTGGAACCGTAGCCCGACCGTGCCCTGAGGGAGCCCTTCATCCCGTCCAGCAGGAAATGGCAGACCGCGGCGGTTCCCAATGCGGATATTGCACTCCGGGATTCATCTGCTCCATGGCGGCAGAGTACTACCGCCCCGATCGAGCAAAGGCGAAAACCCCCGACGACATCATGGGCGATGAAAACACCACTTCAGATCACGAACGTGGCTCCAACGGGTTTGACCTGCACGCCCTCAGCGGGAACCTGTGCCGGTGTACCGGTTATCGCCCAATACGGGACGCCGCCTACGCACTCGGGGTTCCAACGAGTGCAGATCCGATGCTGGAAAGGCAATACCGACCTGCCCCACCGGCGAAACCCACACACACGGATGGCGATGCACGCTTCCTACGCCCCAGGACCCTGCCTGAAGCACTGCAAATGCTGCGCGAAAACTCCCACGCCCAGCTGGTTGCAGGGGCAACCGATTCAGGTGTCGAAGTAAACCTCCGTCATTCCCGACCGGCACTGGTCCTCGCTATCGACCGGCTGGACGAGCTCCGGTCACTGACGGTCGACGCGGGTTGTATCGACATCGGAGCTGCTCTCACCCTGTCTGAAGTTGAGCGAGGTCTCGAAGGCCGCGTGCCGCTCCTAAGCCAGTTGTTTCCCCAGTTTGCATCACGTTTGATCCGAAACGCGGCAACTATCGGCGGGAACATTTCCACGGGATCGCCCATCGGCGACTGCGCACCTGTCCTCCTCGCCATGGATGCCCGCCTGGTCCTGTGCTCCACCGACGGAGAACGTGAGGTTCCGATCTCGGAGTACTACACCGGCTATCGGCAGAGCGTCAGGGAACCGAACGAGATGCTCCGCGCAATTCGGATTCCGCTGCCGCTGGCCGAAAACACCGCGTTCTATAAGATCACCAAGCGGCGCTTTGACGACATCTCAAGCGTTTCGGTCGCTTTCGCCCTGCAGGTGACCGATGGCGTGGTTACCTCAGCCCGGATCGGACTCGGCGGCGTAGCCGCAACACCGATTCGGGCGCACGCAACCGAGGAAGCCTTGGTGAGCCGGCCATGGACTGCGGAGACCGTGATTGAGGCTTCAGCAGTTATGGCAGGCGAGGGAACCCCCATCGACGACATGCGCGCCAGTGCCCTCTATCGTTCCGCAATGTTGAGGAAAGCCCTGTACAGATTCCGTGCCGAGACAGCCCCCACCCAAAAGGTAGCGAAATGAAATCCCTAGCAGAGCGCCCCATCAACCCAATGGTAGGCCTCGCCGTATCCCACGAGAGCGCCGACGCGCACGTGACAGGGGCGGCTCTCTATACCGATGACCTTGTCGTCCGCACCCGGAATGTCCTACACGCCTGGCCCGTACAGGCGGTGCACGCTCATGCCCGGATCCTCAGAATGCAAGTTGAGCCTGCTATGGAGGTTCCGGGCGTAGTGAGGGTACTAACGGCGTCAGATGTTCCAGGTGTAAATGACGCCGGCGTCAAGAATGATGAACCGCTTTTCCCGGACGAAGTCATGTTCTACGGACACGCTGTGTGCTGGGTTCTCGGCGAATCATTGGAGGCAGCGCGACTAGGCGCCGAGGCTGTTGAAATTGAATACGAGCCGTTGCCGTCGCTCCTGACACTCGCCGAAGCCATAAAGGCCGGCAGCTTCCAGGGCAACCAACCGACAATTTCCCGGGGTGACCCTGACAGTTCACTAGAGAGTGCTGCCCATCGGTTTGCCGGCGAATTCGAGTTCGGCGGGCAAGAACACTTCTACCTTGAGACAAATGCCGCCTTTGCGTACATCGATGAAGGCGGACAGGTTTTTGTGCAATCAAGCACCCAGCATCCGTCTGAGACGCAGGAAATCGTGGCACATGTGTTGGGACTTTCCAACCATGAGGTCACCGTGCAGTGCCTCCGCATGGGCGGGGGCTTTGGTGGCAAGGAGATGCAACCGCACGGCCTCGCAGCCATCGCGGCCCTCGGCGCAACCCTGACAGGGCGCCCGGTGAGGCTCCGTCTGAACCGGACACAGGACATTACCCTGACAGGCAAGCGCCACCCGTTCCATGCCAAGTGGGAAGCAGGATTCGACGGCGATGGCCGCATCCAGGCGCTTAGGGCAACCCTCACCAGTGACGGAGGCTGGAGCCTGGACCTCTCCGAACCTGTCTTAGCCAGGGCGATGTGTCACATTGACAACGCGTACTACATCCCGAACATACAAGTGCACGGCCGGGTCGCAAAGACCAACAAGACCTCCCAAACAGCATTTCGGGGTTTTGGCGGACCACAAGGGATGCTCGTGATTGAAGACCTGCTGGGCCGTTGCGCGCCGTTGTTGGGATTGGACCCGGCAGAGCTCCGCCGCCGTAATCTTTACGAGCCCGGGCAGACCACACCCTACGGGCAACCTGTACGCCATGCGGAACGTCTGACCGCGATTTGGCAGACATTGCTGGACCTGGCAGATGTGACGCAACGTCGGGCGGATATCGCCGAGTTCAACGCAGCACATGCCAACACCAAGCGTGCAATCGCAATAACGCCCGTGAAGTTTGGTATTTCCTTCAATTTCACCGCATTCAATCAGGCCGGCGCTCTTGTGCACGTATATAAGGACGGGTCGGTGCTTATTAATCACGGCGGTACGGAAATGGGCCAAGGACTGCACACCAAGATGTGCCAGGTCGCGGCTACCGCGCTGGGCGTTCCGCTGTCATTTATCAGACTGGCCCCTACCCGGACTGACAAAGTGCCGAATACATCGGCAACAGCGGCGAGCTCAGGTGCCGACCTTAACGGTGGGGCAGTGAAGAATGCATGCGAACAGATCAGCTCCCGGCTTGCGGAAGTGGCTGCCCGGAAGCTCAACATCCACCCTGACGACGTGCGGTTCTACGACGGCAAAGTAACGGGAATAGGCTTCCATGACCGCGACCTTAGCTTTGCTGAAGTCGTCCACGACGCCTATTTCCAGCGCGTACAACTCTGGGCGGCGGGGTACTACCGCACGGAAGGACTCCATTGGGACAGCGCCCGCATGCAGGGTGAGCCGTTCAAATACTTCAGCTACGGCGCAGCCGTCACCGAGGTGGAAGTGGACCGGTTCACCGGTGCCTACCGTCAACTTAGAGCTGATATCGTTCACGATGTCGGCGATAGCCTCTCGCCGCTCATCGACGTAGGGCAGATCGAAGGTGGCTTCGTCCAGGGCGCGGGATGGCTGACCCTTGAGGACCTGCGGTGGGACCTGACCGACGGGCCGGGCCGGGGGCGCCTGATTACTCAATCAGCGAGCACCTACAAGTTGCCGAGCTTCTCGGAGATGCCGGAGAAACTGAACGTCCACCTCTTCGAACGTGCCACCGAAAGCGGCGTCGTCTACGGCTCCAAAGCCGTAGGCGAGCCGCCGCTCATGCTGGCGATCAGCGTCAGGGAGGCGCTTCGCGAAGCGGCCGCCGCCTTCGGTCCCCCGGGCAGCGCAGTGGAGCTCGCCAGTCCCGCCACGCCCGAAGCCGTCTTCTGGGCCATCGAACAGGCCAGCGTGCACGCCGCGGACAACGGTGACGAAGACACTGTAAGTCCGTCGCTTCCGGTTTCAGTGCGCTGACATGGACTGGCTGGAAGCCCTGCAGTACCTGCGGTCCGAGGGCTTGCCCGGCGTTCTGGCGACCGTTTCCGATGTGCGCGGACACGCCCCGAGGGATGCAGGCACCAAGATGGTGGTGGGCGTGGACTCGATGTGGGGAACCATCGGGGGCGGCAATCTAGAGGCGACGGTGGTGGATCAAGCCAGGGACATGATGGTGCAGAGGGTCTCGATTCCACGACATGTCGAGCTCCCCCTTAACGAGCATGCTGTTACAGTGCACGGGCAGCAGTGCTGTGGGGGCGAGGTGCGCGTGCTGCTCGAACCCTTCTTGTCTTTGCCGACGGTGGCTATCTTTGGTGTCGGGCACGTTGGCTACGAACTTGGCCGAATCCTGTCCCGGATGCCAATGAAGCTGTACTTGGTGGATAGCCGGGAAGAGCAGCTGAATCAGACCCGGTTGGCCGACGTGTGCACCGGTGTTGCGGACGTACGCGCCGTACATACGCCGGTCCCGGACTCCTTCCTCCAGGACCTACCGGCCGGTGCCCACGTCTTCATCATGAGCCATGATCACTCCGAGGACTTCCTCCTCTGCGATGCGGCCTTACGACGCGGAGATTTCGGAAGCATTGGACTGATTGGATCGCGCAGCAAGTGGCTGCGGTTTCGGAAAAAGCTGACGGAGGAAGGGTTTGCCGTGGCTGCCATTGACAGGATTCAATGCCCCATAGGGCTGACGAACGTCCCTGGCAAGGCCCCGGCCGAAATCGCCGTGAGCGCCGCTGCCAGCCTGCTCCGCACTCTTAGACACAAGGAGCACTGAGCTGAGATCGCTGAGAGACCGGCAGCGCGGTGTTCCTCCGGTGCCAACAGGAACTCCCCCAATCGCTTCTCCTAAGCCTTTTGGCATCTCCCGGTGCGGCAAATCCGACGGTTATGACCTGAGAAACACGTTACTTACTTCGCCATCCCCTATGACCGTATGGCTGTGGGCTGGCCTCCTACTTCGAACGATTCTCGTGACGGTGCGTCGGAGCTGGCGTCCAATCTCTCGGAAACGAGACCGGAATGTAGAGGCAGAGATTTGCCCGAGATCCAACGCACAGACGGCCAAGGCTAAGGTGCTTCCTACTGAGCTAGTTGGTCTATTATTCCTTCTGCTCATCGCGGAGTGTCACAACGTCAGGGATATGGCCAGTACCAAGGTCCGGCGGAGCCGCGAGTGACCCACCGCTGATTCTGCTGGCCGTCCGGCAGGTCAGCAGTTTTGCTGGGTTCTGCCCAAGTCTTTGGCCGGTAGATCGTTTGACCAGGTTTCCGCTCAGTCTATCCGCCCTTATCGAGGGGCTTCCAAGGGATACCTGTCTTAGCTGTGAAGACAGATGATCTCGCGTTGGTGAGGTTCAATGACATGCGGGGAGACCGGTACGTCCAGGAGGAGGAACCGCCGGCTCTGCGCGGGTTCCTCGGTCCACGAGGCGACACGCTCGAGGTCCGAAGGTTCGTTGACGACGATGCCCTCGGCACCCGCCCCCGGCTTGCGCAAGCCCAGCAAGTGCAACTTCGGGGAATATCGTGGGTCCGGTGGCTAGACCCGAGATTCCGTAGATCGGAGTCAGCACGCTTTCCTGAGCCCGTAGGCTCGGTCCGAATCAGAAATGCAAAATGCAGCGACGACTGGGAGGAGATGCCACTTGCATCCGAATGACAGAGACATCACCGTTAGATTCAAGCCCCCTGAGGCATTGTTAAAGGAGGAGAGTGAATTAGTAATCGACAAAGTTAACGAACAGACATGCTACGCGTTAGGCTGCTGGATCGCCGACAGAGCTCTGTACCTTGACCAACCTCTCGCCATATCCGTCCGGCTCGACACGCGAGAGATCTTCCGACTAAAGCTGCCGGGATCACCGCCTATCAGCGATGCCGTGCTGGACGCAAAATATAGCACCGCACACCGTGGGCAACACTCCAGCCTCTTCGAACGGAACTTGCGCCTCTCGCGAGGTACAACGTTTGAAGCGGAAACCGGCCTGACGTTCCCGGAGTACGCGCCGTTCGGCGGAGCCGTACCAATCCGAACAAGCGACTCGGGCGATATTTGTGCATGGGTGATCGTCACCGGATTAACTCAGGAGGAAGACCACGCGGTCGCCGTGGACGCAATCAGGTTTGCGGCGCGGCAAATGTCGATCTCATAAACACCACGAGCTTTACAGGGGCTGACAGCGGGACGTGTGGGTGGGACGGTTGGTGTTGCCAACTTTGCCGCGCACTGTAGCCGCTAGGGTAGCGCACACGAAGATTTGAACTTGCATCATTATTCGAGACCGTCTTAACCAAGCGCCGGTGCGCGGACGCGGAAGGCAGGGCGACTTTGATCGCACTGCCTTCTTTTGCTTTCGACCTGGCCCGGCATTCGGGCTGCCTGCTGCAGACGGAATGCCAGGTCAAGGTTGTAGCGTGCCGACAGGGCCCGGCAGCCTGGAAGGGGAACTGGTGCGAGTTCCTAGTATTGAATCTCATGTCCCCAATCACGGTGGACGTGAGGATTAGGCTCGGTCCGGCGATGTTCCGTTGGGAGGTTGGGGAAACGTCCCATGCTGAACCAGGTTGGACGGGAGCTGGCCTACAGCCAAGCTTTCGAGTTGTGCCTTAAGGGTGTTCGCGATTGTCGAAAAGTAAGCCATGATGACGGATTGGCGTCTAGTGGTCGGGACGATGGTCCCGGATACAGCCTTGGCCCCGTTGAAGAAATAGCTCCTTTTGGCTCATTTTTGCGTCAACATTTCTTCACCGGCAACCCTGACAGAGACTAGCCGGGAAGGATCACCCATCCAGATAACCTGGCCGTAAGCCTCAGCTAGCGTTTCAACAGCCCGGCTCGGCCTGAACAATAGGAGGTCGGCAGATTTACCCGGCGTTAGCGAGCCTGTCTCCTCGGCCATCCAACACGCCCGGGCTCCTCCGATCGTCGCGGCAGCAAGGACGGACGTTATCCCGCTGCCCGCAGGTGGTTCCCCCGCTGTCCACTCCCCAGCCCGAAGAAGTCCCGCCGCTAGACGCATCTGGGAGAACATATCCGGCGGGGAGCCCAAAACTGAGTCAACGCCCAGCCCGAAGTGGCTGTGGGAATCGGCCAACCTACGCAGGGGTGGGAATCCTGTACCCATGCTCAGCTCAGCGATAGGGGGGACCACGATTTGCGCTCCGGCATCTGCGATCATGGCGACTTCATCATTGGATGCATCGGTGACGTGAACGAATTGCAGGTCAGGCCCTAGAAGGCCTTTCTCGCTTAGAGCCGAAATCCCCCCTGGACCGGCTCGACGGGTTGCGACGTGCATGCTGATTGGGATCCCGATAGCTCGGGCGCGTTCGATTTCCTTACGTGCCACCTCGATAGGCGATAGATCCGGGCCTCGGAGGGCAGCGGCAATGCTCACGCGATCGTTGACTGTGGCGCCATGCCTGCCCACGAGGGACTCCATTACCTGTGGGTGCTCCTTGGGGCTGCCGTAGTATCCCAATGCGACCGGGGGGGCCGTAACCAAAGATGTACCGCGCCCCGGACTCGGCTGCAGCACTCAAAGATGCTTCGCCATGTTCGATGGAGTTGGCGGCATGGCACCAGTCAAAGGTGGTGGTTGTTCCGGACTGCAGCGCAGCTGTCAGGGCAGTCTTATTTTCGTCGAATAGCCCATCGGGTGTTAAACCGGCCGAAGCCCTTGAAACGAACTGTGAAAAATACGTCGCCAGTTCCATGTCGGGGTGCTGCACCAAGTAGGGCGCTTCCCAGAGGTGTTGGGAGCATCGATGAGTCCAGGCAGGATGATCAAGCCGTCGGCATCGATGATGTCCACCTCTCCTGACGGCAGGGATCCCCCGACGGCGGCGATTCTTCCATCTATAACGAGTACGTCGCCTTTGTATAAGTCTCTCAGCATCGCACGTCAGGATGCTTCCACCTCTTAGCAGAAAGCTTGGCGGTGTCATGGAGCTCCATTCTCTGGACTTTGGGTGCGTCTATCGCCTGTCACTCATCTTCGAAATAATAGAAATATTTCGAATTTATCCTTTGGTGCTTAGTCCCTGACTGCTGAATGGAAAGTGAAGGCACGACTCATTGGAGGCTCGCTGCCGCTGCTCTATGCCAAACTCGACCCCGCGGCGCGGCCGTGCCACCCGGGTACTTCGCTGGTTGCGACGCAGCGGGCAGCTCGTGATTCCGCCAAGGGGCGGGGCACAAGCCAGTCCTTGAGGACCAACAGCTCTGAGCGGAATATCGATGAGGCGTAGGAAGGAGCCGCGGCTGGTGCATATCTCGCATATCCGCCGCGGCTGTGATTCCCGGACGTTAGGCCAGCAGCAAGTCGACGTTTCCCGCTTCTCTGTCGATCTCACCACTTTCGATCTTGTGGGCGATCTCAACAACGCGTTCGTTCACGGGTGCCTTCCCTCCGAGTTTCCGCTGTTGCTCCACAACAAGTCCGTTGACTTGGTTCACCTCGCTGCGGCGGCCTTTGATCCAGTCCTGCAGGACGGTGGTTTTCTGGCCAGGAATGGAGTACTCGTCATGGACGACTCCCAGGAGCTGCTCTGCAAATTCTTCGGGAGTGCCAACGTTCTCTTCTCGGAGACCGAGGATCGGAACAAGGTGATTTCCCAGTTCCACCGCGGTCCTTGCAGCTTCCCGGCCGGCTTCGATCATGAATTCACGCATTCCTGGGACTTCGACTGCTTCCATGACAGTCATATCGAGGATTGCCGACGGGACGAGTTCAGTGGCGTTGGCCACCAGCTTCATCCACTTTGCCGATCGGATGTCAGAGGTTATTTCGACGTGCCCGGAGTTGCGGAGCAAGCCCGCGACTTCCTCTTCCCTCCCCTGTGCTTCGGCGTCGTAGGCGCCCACCGCATACCAGGACTTGGCACGGGTTGTGTCACGTTGGACGACTCCAGGAATGAACATGGTGGATGCTATTTCGATCACACTTCCGATCGTCCGTTCAGCGCCAACGACATCGGCCATCACGTCGATTGTCATTCCGTTCTGCATACCGACCACAAGACCGTCAGCTTTGATGTGGGGCTTAATCAGCTCGCAGGCCCACCGAGTGTCATATGCCTTCATAAGGACCAAGACCACGTCGAACTGCTCCCTAATGGTCGCCACTTCACACAGGTGAAGAACGGGGACGTTCGTGGTTTCAGTGGTATCAGGCATTTCAATGCGAATGCCATTGGTCCTTATGGCCTCGACGTGTTCGGGCCATTGTTCGATGAAGGTCACGTCGTGGCCTGCGCGGAACAGGTCAGCCCCTATAGAGGCGCCGTTTGCTCCTGAACCGAGCACCGCGATCTTTTTCTCAGACAATGTAGTCACTGCTTTCTGTTGATTTCATTCGGCTGGTCGCTCGAGCGTCTCCGCGTCCGGCTTACTCATTAAGGAATGCAACCAGACTGCCCGTGGTTTCCTTGGGGCTTTCTTCGGCGTTGAAGTGCCCCGCTGGCACTTCAACACCCGTAGCGTGAGGGGCAAAGGTCCGTTGCCAGACTTCCGTGGGGGTTTCGTCGCCGTGGCCGAGGAACTTCTCCCCCCAAATGATCAGTGTCGGACATTCCAGGGTTTTCCCTGCTGCGATGTCAGCCCGGTCAGCCTTCGGGTCTGGTCCGGCACCCGCGCGGTAATCCTCGCAGAACGCGTGGATTCGGGCCGGATCGTCCCAAGAGCGACGGTAGCTTTCCAGCGCGGCGGGGGCGAATGCGGCAAAGGTGCCGTCAGCGGTGTGGTTTCGGAGCAACTCCTCGATTTGCACTGTTGTCATGAACTCCTCAGCTGCTGGCGCTGGCTGTGCGTAGGCTCGCCAGTGAGGTGTAAAGGCAGCATTGGTGGCCATATATTCCCAGATCACGTGTGTGGGAAAGTTGTCCAAAATTGCCAGTTTCTCGACGGCTTCCGGGGTGTCCAGAGCCATGCGGTAACCGACGAGGGCGCCGCGATCATGGCCGACTACCGCGAATCGATCATGGCCAAGTGTTTTCATAACGGCAATGACTTCTTGCGCCATCGTTCGCTTCGAATATGCTGATACGCCATTGTCACCYTTGGGCGCACTCGTTTGGCCATAGCCTTTCAGGTCCAGACAAACGACGCGGTGTGTGCGTGCCAGCTCTGGCGCTACGCCATGCCAGCATTCGTGTGTCTGGGGGAATCCGTGTAGCAAGACAACCGGTGACCCATTGTCGGGCCCGCCGATGCGCATGAAGAAGTCGACTCCGTCGACCCGGACGAAACGGGAAGTGAAGCCGGGGAATAGGTCGATGGTCATGAGTGCCTCGCTGTCTCTCGGATTCCTGCAGCGACAGGAAGGGCTTCATCAGTCGGGGTGGCAATCTGAATGGATTGTTTCTCTTGGACCATGATCGATGCCCACCGGTGCAGTGTTTCGATGTGCAATGGGTGGGCCAGGTAATCGAGCAGGTCCTGGTTGGAGTCGAAACCGGCAAGGAGCGCATAGTCTGCCCCGCCGGGCCTCAAATGCAGTGCCGGGCCGCAAGTGAAGTATCGAATCATGTCCAATTCCGACGCCATTTCGTAGAGATTGGCGGTCAGTCCGTCCACTGATTTCTGCTCGACTCCTGGTTTCCAAGTGAGCTCAACCAGATGGAGCACGCTGGCGGGGTGTGGCGATGGTGCTGCGGGCAATCGGTCTGCCGGGGCGGAGCTCATTGGGGGTCTTCTTCCTGTTGGTCGATGGCGTTGGGTCTCGGCCGGTCAATGTCCCTTGCGGGCATTGAGGTAACTGTTGAGGTGCTCGAAGCTGCTTTTCCTGTTGCCCGTTGGCTGCGTGGGGTCAACGGTCCATCCGCTTTGCGCGGCGAGGTAGTCGCGTGATGCATGGATTCGCTCCCGCAGCGCATTTGTGCCCTGGTACAGGGAGGATCCCGCCCACTTTTGGATGGAGCCCGCGACAATGACAGTGTCCACGGCTGCGGAGTCCACGCCTTGGACGATCGTGCCGATGGCGTTGTTCAGTGGCATGGTGGCAAGGTCTTCTGCCCGTAGGGCAACGATGTCGGCCTCAAACCCAGGGGCCAAAAGGCCTGCGGTAGAGCCGAGACCGACGTGGGCAGCGCCATTAGCGGTGGCCAAGGCCAAGACATCCTTATTGGTCAACATCCTCGGTGGGTTGGTCTCTCCCGCGTAGCGGCGGCCGGCGATCCCCATGCGTTGAGTGGCCAGGAGGCATCGCATTTGGGTGTACATGTCCCCGGCCAAGCTGATCTCAACGTCCACGCTGAGACTTGGGGCGATCCCGTGATCCAAGGCCTGCTGAATCGGCGGCATGGCATCGGCGATGCCGATCTGTTCGTCTGAGGTCGGAGCGAGTGTGACGCCGGTTCCTGTTGCTGCCAGCATTTGCCACAGCTCATCGGGCATGTCGTTGCAGTGGATGAGCGACACGTGGGGTCCCAGGTAGCCTTCTGATCCGAGCTGGATCATTTCGTCTGCCGACCCGAGGCCGTGTACACCGTCAAAGGTGACACCGAAGCCATTGTCGCGCGCGAAGTCGAGCAGCTCCCGGACCGGCCGCTCCCGGTACATGTCGATTCCCATTCGGATGCTGGACGCGGAGCCGGAAGAGCAGTACTCATCACGAAGCCGGAGCATGTCCTCGGGCCATTGGTGATCCCACTCCCCGGCGTTTGGCGCCGCGGCGGCATGCACGGCACGGATACCGGCATCTTTGTAGGCTTGGAATACAGCATCTGAGTGTTCCCTGGAGCGGGAGTTGTGAGAGAAATCCAGGATGGTGGTGATGCCCGACTGCAGAGCACCAAGGCACGCGGCGAGAGTGCCGGCATACATATCTTCGGGCCGGTAGTGCAATGCCATGCCTCCGTGGGTAGTGGCCACGTAGGCGTCGAGGTCGGCGTCAACCGCAAGGCGCCTGAAGGCTGACTGCCAACAATGTCGGTGGCTGTCGATCATGCCGGGCATCAGGATCATCCCCGCCATATCCACGCTGATGGTGTCAACGGAGCTGGTAGCCGCAAGATCCTTGCCCACGGCGACGATCTTGGATCCCTCTATCAGCAGATCTGCTGTGGGCAAGTCTCCGAGGCGAGCATCCATCGTCACCACTGTGGCGCCTCGGAGGAGGACGCGCCGGGTTGCTGGTGACTGGTTTTGTATGCGCGCCAAGGTATGCGCTGATTCGGCGGGTGAAATTTCGTAGTAGCGCCGGGCGGGCCGTTGTGAGGTCGCGTCGACGGTGTTCGATCCCGCCGGGCTTGCCGGGACCTGTGGTCCAAGTTGAGCCGTGGTGGAGATGCCGGTGAGCCCGGCGTGATCGATTGACATTATCCGTTCCAGATCTTCCTGTAGATGGCCTTGTAGTCGAAGGGTAAGGTCCAGGGCTTACCAGCTTCGGGCAGGTTGTGGTCCTTGTCCAGGAACACCCAACCACCGCCCTCGGTCGGCAGCTTGGTCGGGTCTTCTCCCGCGAAGATGCGGTTCAGTGTGCTCGCCAGACCCCAGGATGCCATCTCATAGGAGATAGCCGTTTCGGTAGTCTGTGCTCCGCTGCGGACGAGGTCCAGGTTCAGTCCTTCGCCGCCGGCGATGATGCCCTTGAAGTTAGCCTGCTTGATAGCGCTTTCCAACCCAAGGCCCATCAAAGAGTCGATGCTAACGGAGACAGCTTTCGCGTCAGGGTTCTGCAACAGTGCCGAGGCCCAGATCTGCGTGGCCTGGTTGGGGACCTGAGCGAATGTGAACGGCACGTCTACAATCTTGCATTTAGGGCATGCCTGGGCCATGCGCTCGGTGAAACCCTCGTGGCTGTATGCGTGTGTTCGCTGGGACGCTTCCCGAACCTCGAGGATTTTTCCCTCGCCACCCATTAACGCTGCAAGGTAGTCCGCTCGCGCAGCTCCCCATTTCTTGTAGTAGTCGGCGATCTTGGTGGATCCCATGACGTTGACGCTGCCCGTGAACAACGGCTCCTCGCTACCGAAGGCCGGATCGTCACAGTCAATCGAGGTGAACTGGACAACCGGGATGCCGGCCTGTTTTGCCCCGACAAGGGAGCTCTTGATCCCCGGGCAGTCTCCTGAGAACAGGGCGATTGCGTCGGCCTTTGCCGCGACGGCCTGGTTAATGGAGTTGGAGTAGACCGACGGGTCAGCCTTGCTGTCAACCAGTTTCGAAGTCCAACCAAGTTCCTTTGACGCTTCAATGAATGAAGCGCTCAGGTTGGCGCAGGCCTGGTAGGACTCGCCGCAGGAGATGACCCAGACGTTCTTGCCCTTGACAGCCTTGGGGCCAGTCTCGGTCGGCTTCTGCATGGCCTCGCCGGCATACCCGGCCTTCAAAACAGCTGACTGCTCCGCGCTGAGGCTGGAGGAATTTTCGGCCACGGCACTTGTCTCGTTGACCGTGCTACAACCGGCCATGCTCACCGCTACTGCGACGGCTCCAAGGCCAAGAATCAGCCGGCCCATACCCTTCATTGGACCCGAGGCGAGCCCGGAACCTAGTTTGCTTGTCGTCATTGACTTCTCTCTTCTTTGAGATTGTGAGGCCTGGGCTGAACGGGCGCCGATGCCTTCCATTGAAATCTAGGTCACGTATTCGATAACGTCAACAGATTTCGAAAATGTGAATGATTTTTTATTCCTACCAGCCATGTCCGGCGGGAAGCTCCGGCGGTGGGGAGGGAATCAGGCCGCCGTGGCTTTGCCGGGCTTGGCCGATAATCCGGCGGGTAGAGGCTGTAATTGCCGAGAGCTTTTCGGGCCAGTTGGGTGTCATGAGGCGTCCAGCTCGCTTCCTAATGACCCCGGCGATCATGACCAGGTCGATGTCCGCCACGGAGGATTGCGTGATGATCGCTGCCTCCGGCTCGCTTTCATCCCAGCCTGCCATGTCGGGGCTGTTGGTGCGGATAAGCACCAGATCCGCCTGCTTGCCTACCGTGATGCTGCCCAAGCGGTCTTCCATATGGAGCGCTTTGGCCCCGTTTATGGTGCCCCAGCGAAGTACTTCCTTGGATGTGATCGCCAACGCCTCAGGGTTTTTCCCGGCCGCCAGCGCTTCCTGGGCTTCCGACAGCGCCACAGTCTGCATTCCTAGGCGCATCTGCCCCACGAGGCCGCCTCCGCAACAGCCGACGGAATCGACGCCGATGGTGGGGTGCAGGCCCACGCGTCTTTGGCTGGCCAGTGAGGGCGTGCCCAAAGCCATGCCGATTTCCACCTCGATGCCGGCGCTGACTGCGGCTCCGACGTCCGCGACGCGACGTAGTTCGTGGTCGGAGCTGGTGTTGCCGTGAACGAAAACGATATCTGGTCCGAGTAGGCCCGCTTCGTCGAGCATGTTGATTTCTCCGTGGCCGCTTTGGACTGCGTTGGCATGGAGCGTTAGCTGAGCATCATAGGATCTTGCGAGTTTGAACTGTTCTTCTACAACTTCCAAAGGGGCCATGAACAACTCCACCGGGGCAACTCCCAAGGAGAGCAGACCGGCATCTTTGAAGTAGCGTTCCTTTAGCCCGTTGAGCAGTGGCACGTAGGACGCTGTGTCATTGAAGACCCGTGGCGCCAGTGGTGCCTGACCCATCCCCAGGGCGTAGACGCCTCGGATTCCGGCCTCTACCATGCCTTCAACGCCGGCATAGGCGTGGTCGTGAGTGTTGACGTTGTGTTCGTAGCCGATCACCGTGGTGACGCCGTTGTTTATGCATTCCATGGCGCCGGCATAAGTGGCGTGCCGGGTATCTTCGGCTGTTACCAACGGTGCTATGTGGAGCCTGATCCCCTGCATGTATTGCAGTGTTGACCAGTCGGCGAAGACGCCTCTGATGCAGGTTTGCCATAGGTGCCGGTGGGTATCGATCATGCCTGGCATGAGGATGCACCCTGTGGCGTCAATGGTCTCGGCGCTACTGTCAGGGAGGTTTTTGCCAATGGCTGCGATGACATCGTCCTCGATGAGGACATCGGTCTCATAGAGGTTGCCGATTTCGTCATCGACGGTGACGACTGTTGCGTTCCGGACGAGGGTTCTTCGTGTCATGGTTTCTCCTGGAGCTGACGGCGGTGGGCTGTCGCCCAGGCTATTCGCCGAGGGCCGCGGTGCCGGTACGGCGGCGTTTGAACAGTGCCGACAGGCCTACTGCGACGACGACGGCTCCACCGTTGAAGACGTCCGTGACCCAGGGCTGGACGCCCATCAGAGCGAGTCCGCTGACTGCCGTGGCGATAAAGATCAGACCCAGAACGGTGCCAGGAATGTTGTACTTGCCCGGAGTGAACGTTGTTGCGCCGAGGAATACTGCGGCCAGTGCGGGCAGCATGAAGGTGATGCCTCCCACCTGGGGGTTTCCGTTGCCTTGCGCGGCTACCTGCAGTACTCCCGCTATTCCGGCGAAGCCACCGGCCCATACAAAGCTCATCATGATGATGCGACGTATCGGGAGACCTACAAGGGTGGCCGCGTCAGCGTTGGAGCCGACAGCAAAAAGGTACCGGCCGTACGTTGTTTGGGTCAGGACGAACCAGGCGGCGGCAGCAAGGACAAGCATCAGAATGAACAGTACGGGGATACCGAGGACGAGTTGATTGCTCATCCCTGTCAATGCCGGGGAGATGTTGGAGCTGATCGGGATGCCTTGGGTATAGGCCTGGACGATACCGGCAATGACAGTCGATACACCCAGGGTTGCGATGATCGAGTTGATGCCCAGGTAGGCGACGAGAATGCCGTTGATGGCGCCGATGGCGAGGCCTGTGGCTACGCCGATGAGGATCGAGGGCAGCAGCGGCAGCCCGGTCTTGGACATCATGGAGGCAGTAACGATGGAGCACAAACCCAGGTTGGCGCCGACGGAGATATCGAACCTGCCGCCGACCAAGGGAAACACCAGGGCGACGGCCATGACGGCCAAAACCGACTGTGACAACGCAATGGAGCGGAGATTTGCCCCGGAAAGGAAGACGCCGGGCAACTGGACGGCGAAAACCGCCACAAGAATGACGAGAAGCCCTACAAGTCCGAACTTTTCCAGAATGCCAGACATTGACGTGAGCGGCCGGCGCTCCTTCCCCGTCTCGGCGGATGGGGTCTCCAACGGGGTGCTGGTGCTGGTTGTCGCGGTCATTCGCTTTCCTTTCGTGCCGTGAACACCATCTCGGTCAGGTGGTGCCGGCTGAGTTGATGTCCAGGGATTTCGGCGGTTATTCGGCCGTTACTCAGAACGAGAACCCGGTCCGCCATTTCGGCGAGCTCCTCCAGGTCTGAGCTGACGAGGATGGCTGCGGCGCCATCGGAAACTGCTCTGCGGATGAGGTGGTAGGCGTCGGCCCGGGCGCCGACGTCGACGCCTTGCGTGGGTTCATCCAAGAGGATCAGGCGGGGCTTTCGCCGCATCCACCGGGCGAGGATGACCTTTTGGCGGTTGCCACCGGAGAGGGAGGACATCAGCGCTTCGTCACTCGCGGTTTTGATCCGGAAGTCAACGATCGAGTTGCGGGATGCTTGCCTTTCCCTGCGGTGCCGGAGGCGTCCGAATTGGCTGAACTCGTCCAGTCCGGCTGCGGAGATGTTTTGCCGGACGGTGAGATCGGAGAACGCAGCGTGGGTGTCGCGGTCTTCGGGGATATAGGCCACGCCTTGCTTGATGGCTTCGGCCGGGGACTTCAACGTCATCTCCTCGCCGCCAATGAAAACTTGGCCGTCGTCGATCTTGTGATCACCGAAGAAGACCTGGAGCATCTCGCTGCGGCCGGCTCCGAGCAGCCCGGCGATGCCGAGGATCTCGCCCTCGTGCACTTTGAGGCTGACTCCGCGCAGCGGGGCTCCGCTGACGTTTCGCAGTTCGGCAACTACGGGCGCGGCAGCAGTGTCCGCAGCAGCAACGGGCCTAGAAATTTCCGTTAGGGGCTTACCGACAATGTAGGAGATGAGTTCCTTTTCCGTGATGCCCTCAGTGCTCTGCGTGACGATTTCCTTTCCGTCACGCAGAACGGTCATCGCATCAGAGATCAGGCGGACTTCCTCCAGACGGTGGCTGATGTAGATAATCGCGATGCCGGATTCAGTGGCACGTTTGATGGCCGACAGGAGTACCTCGACTTCTTCCTCCGGCAGGGCCGCGGTCGGTTCGTCCAGGACCAGGGTGGAGATGGCCGCATCGGCTTCGTCCCGCTGCAGGGCGCGGGCGATGGCAACCATGGTCTGATCGGCGATCCGCAGGCTACCCATCAGCGCGTTGGGCGAGACGTCGATTTGCATATGGTCCAGGATTTCCCCGGCCTGTAGATTCAATTGCCGCTTCTGGATGCGGCCAAGCTTGTGGGGGAAACCCAGCCCCATCCGCAGGTTGTCGGCGACTGTCATGGTCGGAAAGATGCCGGGATTCTGGTGGACGAACCGTAGCCCGTGCTGCCTGGCCCATGTTGGGGAGTGGGCCTCGGTAGTGACGGCGGATCCCCCGACAGTGATGATTCCGCCTGCGTCGGCGGCCTGCACCCCTGCCAGGCTCTTGACGAGGGTCGATTTGCCGCTGCCGTTGCCACCCAGAAGCGCATGGACAGTTCCCGCTTGGACGTCAAAAGATACATCGTCCAACGCTTTTCCGCCGTTGAACGTCTTGGACAGGTTGGCGATTTGCAATGCCGCGCCGCCAGGGACGGCGTTGATCTCACGGCTCATGAGAGCACCCCCGCGCCCATTAGGAGCTTCGCGTGGACCAAACTGCGGCTGCGTGCACCACTGGGAGAACGGCGTGTGAGGTTTGCCGTAGTTGAAATTTTCACAGGACTTCCTTGTCAAGGTGAACAATGCTTCGCATCAGCGCGAAGGCTGGACTCCGGCAACTTAATGCCAAGTGTGACCGACATCTCTACTATATGGCAGCATTTTCGACAGTACAAGCAAGTTTCGAAAATATGTATTTTCCGCTCAGATCCGCGGTAATCGGAGGGGCGGACACGAACAAGGGCGCCTGCAAGAGTCTGCAGGCGCCCCTGGGGCGTTGTTGCGGCTTGGAGCGGCGTTAGCTGGCTACGCTGCCGCGCCGTCCATCGCTCGGTTCGATAAGACCTGAATCGAGGAGCAACTCCGTGGTAAGGGCTATGTGCCGATCCAGGACGCGGACCGCCTCATCGGCGTTGCGCTCGGTTACCGCATCGACAAGAGCCTGATGCTCACCAGCAATGTCCCGTCCGGGCCGATGGCCCAAGGGGACAGACCAGCGCCTGTAGAGCTCGGCGGCGTCCCTGAGCTGCAATGCGATGGCCTTAAGTCTTGGATTCTCGCAGCCATCGAGCAGCGTCTGGTGGAAGACGGCATGAGCTTCCACCCAGTCGTCGTTCAAGCGGTCTGGATCTTCAGGATCACGCTGCGGGCAGCGCCCCAGGCGGTAGTGCGCCGCCAGCACTTCGGACTCCCACGCGACGCCGCCCTCAGCAAGGGCATGCCTGAGAGTAAGGGTTTCGATTTCCCGTCGGGCTTCGGTCAAGTGCACCAGATCGGCTTCGGAAATGGACGTCACCCGAAACCCGAGCTGCGGCTCGACTTGAACCAGGCCTTGTTCGGCGAGCCGGGACAACGCCTCCCGTATAACCCCCACGCTAACCGAGTAGTCGGCGCAGAGCTCGGCGAAAGGCAGTTTCTGACCGGGAGTCAATCTCCCGGCCAAGATGTCGGCGCGGAGAGCATTGAATGCCTTCTCCTGGCGGGTTTTAGTCTTGGGGGCCATGGCCGCATCTTACCATAATCGAAGTTCTTCCTAAGATTCGAAATACTGATTAGTGTGCGGCTATTTCGACGTCCGCCAAATCTACGTCGATGTGCTGGGATC
This sequence comes from Paenarthrobacter sp. RAF54_2, assembly GCF_052113945.1. Lineage (NCBI taxonomy): Bacteria > Bacillati > Actinomycetota > Actinomycetes > Micrococcales > Micrococcaceae > Paenarthrobacter > Paenarthrobacter sp. RAF54_2. Next base: position 165,634 of record NZ_JBFRDV010000008.1, on the reverse strand, counting down.
CCTGGCCTGGGTACCCCTGGGCGAAGCAGAAGGAGCGGAACAGTTCGCCGTGATGAGCCCTGAGCTTGTGGGGAGTATTGGGCTCTGTGTAAATCAGATCCCCCGGCCTGACCTCAAATGCCTCCTGGCCGACCTGCATGACACCACTTCCCTGAAGCACAAACCAGTATTCATGCGTGGGGTGCCGGTGAGCAAGGAGCTCCTCCCCGGGGTTGACTTCGAAAACCGAAGCCAAAGCAAGGTAGGTCCCCAAAGTCTGGGCTTCGAGGGATTCCTTCGGGATCAGATATGTCGACTTGGCCGTCCCGCCGTGCTCGGGGACAGCGCCAATGTCTACGGACCACTTGTTCATGTTTGTTCCTTCGCGCTTTGGTTCCAGAGCCGTCGGCTCCGGTGGGTCTGAGGATACGTCGCCGGCAGCTTTGCTACGAAGCGACCATTACCTGGCGTATAGAGCCGAGCCCGGTGATCCAGCTAACAAGCTCGTCACCGGGCTGCAGCCACACCTGAGGCTTGCGGCCGAGTCCGACTCCCGCAGGCGTCCCGGTGAAGATGACGTCTCCTGGCCTGAGCGTCAATACCGCTGAGAGTCGGGCAATCAGCTCCGGAACGGAAAAGACAAGATCGCTCGTGCGGCTCTTCTGCATTTCCTGGCCATTGATTGAGCAGCCGAGCTCAAGGTCGTCCGGGTTCTCAAACTCATCCGGCGTCACCACCCAGGGGCCCAAGGGGCCAAAATTCGCGAAGGACTTACCGAGACTAAACTGCGGAGCGGGGCCAGCCGCCTGCGTGATTCGTTCGGAAAGATCCTGCCCCACAGTCAGGCCCGCTACGTGCTTCCAAGCTTCGCTTTCGGGAACATTGGAGGCTTCGACGCCAATCACAACGACAAGCTCCACCTCCCAATCCGTGTGGCCCCGCGGCGGCAGAACCACCGTTGCGTTGGGGCCCGCCAGCGAGGACGGGAACTTGGTGAAGACGGTAGGGCTGGACGGGATATCGAAACCGGACTCTTCGGCGTGGGCGCGGTAGTTCAGACCGATGGCAAGCACCTGGGAAGGTGCCGGTGCGGGATTCTCCAGGTCTTCCAGGGCAAAAGCGGAACCTGGCTCGCCCTCCGCAGCACCTTGCGCCCACGACAGGAACTCGCCCCACTTTTCATAGATTCCCTGTGGATCTGCGGAGAACCTGCCTCCACTTGCTGATTCAACGTCGATGGCGCGACCTTCGTCAACAATGAGCGAAGCGCGACCTTTGATATTGGCAAAACGCACGAATGGCCTCCTTGGCGGTCGTTGGTATGCCTCCATAGTCTCTAGCAAACTTCGAGATGTCAACATAGTTTCGAAAGATGATTTTATCTTCGACATATACGTAGACTCGCTGATTCGAATATTGCCGCCGTTTTCGACATTGACTAGACTTGCGATGTCAGCCGATTCGGCTGGCTTCCGCGTCGGGTGCGCCGCAACCGACAAACCCTTCATTGTCGAGGAGTTCAGATGGTTCATCCCACGCATGGCGAAACGGTCATGGCCGGGGCAGTGCCCACAAAATTCGAAATTACAGCGGAGATGGTGGGTGGCGCCTACTGCATTGTGAGGCAGTCCATCGAACCGGGGCAGTTGTTTTGGCCGCACGTCCACAAGGTTGAAGATCAGATTCTGGTGGTGCTGAAGGGAAACCTTGGCGTCCGTGTGGGTGATCGGGAATGGACAGCTGCGGCCGGGGAAGTTGTCTATCGGCCCCACGGGGAACCCCATACGGTGTGGAACGCTGGTTCCGAAGCCGTGGAGATGTTGGAAATCACGTCACCTGGACGCTTTGACGAGTATTTCGCCTCCCTGGGCCAGCTGACTGTCGCGGGCGATGAAGCCGGACGCGCGCAGCTTCTTGAGCGGTTTAGTGTTCAAGGGGTTGACGGCTGGGCTGACGATCTCAGCTTGCGCTACGGCGTTAAACTCTAAATAGAGTTCGCCGGCCCGGTGCTGAGCCGTTACCGGCTTAGGACCGGGCCATGCCTTTTTGTGGACAGTCGCCGATATGCGTGGCAGGCGCCCCGTCCGCGGGCTGGCTGGCCCAAGTGGGAAGCTGAACTCCGATTAGTGAAGCCAGCCATGCGATCCTGGCTTCATCGTCACTGACACAGTCTTGGCGTAGGCCGTCCCCAAAAAGCCAGTGCTTCCAAGGAAACCGCCGCGCCTTGTCGGTGAGCGTGGTTAAAGCTTGCATGCGGGCCCCTTTGAACACTTGTGTAGTTGGTTAGGCGTCGCTGGGTCCCCGGCACCCGACTTTCGGGCTGCTGTTGCGAAGGCGCGCCAAGGACCCAGCCGACGTTATTTCCCGCTACCGGTACGGCGGGATTTGCTCTGGGTGGCTTTAGGGTTGGCCCGAATCGAGGAGGTCGTAGGCCGCAATGGTCAAGAACGTGGGGAATCCCGGGTTAAATACAAGCTCTTGAAAGACCCTCCGGGCGTCGGCGAAGCGGTCTCCGTCGAAGCGTTCCAGTCGGGCGAATTCCTCGTCGAGCATGTCCTGGACCCATTCGCGGCTGATGATGTCGCCGTGGTCGGTGATGGCGTGTGAGTGGATCCACTGCCAGAGCTGTGAGCGGGAGATCTCGGCGGTGGCCGCGTCTTCCATGAGGTTGTGGATGGCCACGGCTCCGTTGCCCCGCAGCCAGGACTCGATGTAGCGGATGCCTACCTCGATGTTCAGGCGAACGCCGGCCTCGGTGATGGTGCCTTCGGTGCTGGCGATGTCGATCAGGGCGCGGTCGTCTGGCGTGACGTCCTCGCGGGAGCGGTCCAGTTGGTTGGGGCGATCTCCGAGAACGGTGTCGAAGACTTCGCGGCATACCGGCACGAGGTCCGGGTGGACAACCCAGGAGCCGTCGAAGCCGTCGTTGGCTTCGCGGGTCTTGTCCGCGCGGACCTTCTCGAACGAGGCTGTGTTGGCGGCTTCGTCCTTGCGGTTCGGGACGGCGGCGGCCATACCGCCGATCGCCATGGCACCGCGGCGGTGGCAGGCCCGGACGAGTTGTTCGGTGTAGGCACGCATGAACGGCTGGGTCATGGTCACTTGGCCGCGGTCCGGGAGCACGAAGCGCGGTCCGCGGGTGCGGAAGTTCTTGATCAGGGAGAAGATGTAGTCCCACCGGCCGGCGTTCAAGCCGGAGGCGTGGTCCCGGAGTTCGTACAGGATCTCTTCCATCTCGAACGCGGCCGTGATGGTTTCGATCAGCACGGTGGCGCGGATGGTGCCCTGCGGGATGCCGAGCAGGTCCTGTGCCAGGACGAAGATGTCGTTCCACAGGCGGGCTTCGAGGTGGTTCTCGATCTTGGGCAGGTAGAAGTAAGGGCCCTTGCCCTGGGCCAGCAGGCGGCGGGCGTTGTGGAAGAAGAACAGCCCGAAGTCCACGATGCCACCGGCGATCGGCTTGCCATCAATGAGCATGTGCTTCTCGGGAAGGTGCCATCCGCGGGGACGGACCACGATGGTGGGCAGGTCCCCGGCCGGCTTGAGCTTGTACTCCTTGCCCTCGGGGCTGGTGAAGTCGATGCGACGCTCCAAAGCGTCGGTCAGGTTCAGCTGGCCCTGGATGACGTTGCGCCACGTCGGCGTCGAGGAATCCTCCATGTCAGCGAGCCAGACTTTCGCACCGGAGTTCAGTGCGTTGATGGTCATCTTTTTATCCACCGGGCCGGTGATCTCCACGCGGCGGTCCTCGAGACCCGGTGCGGGGGGAGCGACGCGCCACGACGGGTCATTGCGGATGCCCTCGGTCTGGGGCAGGAACCGCGGATCCTGGCCACTGGAGATCTCGTTGCGGCGGGCGTGCCGTGCCTGCATCAGCTCCTGACGACGATCAGCCGTAGCGCGGTGCAACTTGCCGATGAACTCAAGGGCGTCCGGTGTGAGGACCTCGTCCTGCCGGTCGGTTTCGGCGGTGATCTCAATTGTGGTCGGAAGTGCCTGTAGTGTCATTGCTTTCCTTAGCGCGTTGCGGCGACGTTCAGTTTGGTATTCGTGCGTCGCTCATCGATGGCTGCGACGTCGTGGTCAGTAGCCATTTCAGGTCACCACAGCGCTAAAGCTACGAAGCAGAGGCACTCTGGCTTGCAGTTTGGGCTTCGCGTCGCTTGAGCTCAGAGCTGCGCCGAAGGAGCACGATGGCAATAGCCAGGGCGGCGCCGCTCAGTGCCGCACCGCTCATCCAGGCTTGGTTGAATACGTTGCCGGAGACTGCGTCCAGCGAGTATCGGCCGGGGCCCGAGATGGTGATCGCTGAGGCTGTCAGCGTAAGGACGGCTGGGTATTCGTAGCCGCCGTTAATAGCCCAGAAGCCTTTTCTGCTGCTTGAGGCGGTGGCCCCGGCCATGGTGCTGGCGGCCGCGGCTGCTGCCATGGGGGTCGCGAAGCCGAGGGCCATCAGGAGGCCACCGGCAGTCTCTCCCACCCCCGCGGCAAGGGCGTTGTTTTTGCCTGGTTCAAACCCCATAGACGAGAAGATCTGACCCGAACCGGTCAGGCCCTTCCCCCCGAACCATCCGAAGAGTTTCTGAGTTCCATGAGCGGCTATCGTCAGGCCCACACCGGTCCTGACAATGAGCAGAGCCAGGTCGATTCGATCCATGTCAGTCATGGCATCCTTTCAAAAGTTGCAATCGGGATTCGCGGAGCTGTTGGAATCCTGGCCAGGGCGTGGATTTCGTAACCGTCGTCTTCATGGATGAGGCGGCGCTGCCAGTTTTCGTCCTTGATCCATACGACGGAACCGGCTGAAGCCGTGGTGTCTATACGAGCTGTGAGGGCAGGGCGTCCGCGTCCGATGAGGAGCACCAGTAGCCCCTTCGGCAGTTCGGACCATAGGGTGAATCTGTCGCCGAGGCCCCATCCCTCTTGCAGGCCGTCTTTGCGCCAGACGTCAATGACGGGCGGTATGGGCCAGGTGAGATCGTCGAAAAGCACATCAATCATCCATTCGGAGTGGCCAACTCCGGCATCCCATTCACGTGCGTACGGGAGCCGGGCCTGAGATTATTTGGGGCCGTGCACGCCGGTCATCAGCGCAGCAAGGTCTTCCGGCTTGAGGAAGGAGGGTGGCGGTGGTGGGCCCCAGTTGAACAATCCCTTGGCTCCTTCCAAGACTTCGGGTGTCCAAATTTCGTCCTCTGGAATGCAATCCATGTCCGAGTAGTATTCGGAGAAGTTACCGGCTGGGTCCTTGAGGTACCAGAAGAAGTTTGATCCTGCGTGGTGCCTGCCAAGGCCCCAGATGTGCCGTTCCGGGTTATCTTCCAACATCGCGAAGGCGCCGCGTCCGACATCATCTATGTCATCTACCTGCCATGAAGTGTGGTGAAGGTAGTTCACCGGCGAGTTCAGCACGAGGACGTTGTGGTGATCAATGGAGCACCGGAGGAAGCTGCCCTCGTTCTTAATCTGATCACTGACCTTGAAGCCGATTCCCTCGGTGAAGAACTTAAGGGTCGCTTCAAGGTTGACTGAGCCTAAAACGACGTGACCGAGTTTCCTGGGTTTGACCGGGCCTTCCCTAAGGACGCCAGGCGCCCTGCCGAAACGGTCATAACGCCCTGGTCCGTTGTATGGCGTCGCGGGAGTAGCCTTCTGCGAGACTCTCGTTGCCAAGCGCACAACGACCCTGATCTGGGCGACGGGTTCCATCGTTGAGACAGAATCATACGTCTGCTCGACGGGCAAGCCGAGAACAGCCAAATTCTTTACGATCCGGGAAAGGTCATCCTGGTGATCGACGCCTATGGCCAACTCAACCAGCCTGCGGGTTGGAGCATAGACCACCCGGAGCTGCTCGCCCCCGTCCGTGGTTGCGAACCTACCCTCGCCGAGAGGCGTGAGCCCAAAATCCTCGTAGTACTTTTCCGTCTCGGCGACATTGGGAACGCCCATGGTGACTGATGCCAATCGATGCAGCGCCATTATCAGCACCCCCGCTTCTGAACTTGAACTTCGGGATGAGCCAGCCGGCTCACCGGCCACGAAATCGACACGCGGGAAACCCCTCCCGAGGAGTCTCTTTCCCTTGCCTCACCTGCGAGGTCCCCGCCGACGAGGCACCCATCGCCAGAACGCGACGACCGCCCACAAGTGGCGGCTCCACAGGGCAACTGGTTCTCGGATAATCCTTCGCGCTCCACGACTACCTTCCACTCCACATTGAGTCTGTAATCCTTTTGGATTCAGAACGATAGTCGCATCCGAAAATTCGGCATGTCAATGTTATTTCGAAAATGATGCAGATTTTCTTTTTTCGGCGTAGGATGGGTCTATCGCGCCGGGCCGCGCCTCGAGACAATGCTGTTAGTGGCCGAGGTTCTGGGTCACAGATGCCTCCGTGAGGTCTGACGACTGACCCTGCAAAGTTAGGAAACGCTATGTCTAACAAGCGAACGCCCAAGCGGCCGATCCTGCCCCCGCGCTTTCACCACACTGCGATCACAACACTTCGGCTTGACGCCATGGTTGGGTGGTACGAGAAGGTCGCCGGGCTCACCCCCGTCTATCACGGAGATCGCGGCGCCTGGCTCACCAACGATGAGGCCAACCACCGGATTTCGCTGCTGGTGCCCGACGGTTTAGTGGATCCAACGGACAAGCCCCACACAACGGGCTTGCACCATACCGCGTTCGAATACGCCTCATTTGATCAATGGCTCGACAATTACATCCGGCTCCGGGAAGCAGGCATTACCCCATTTCTTACCCTGGATCACGGCATGACCATGTCGCTGTACTACGCGGACCCCGACGGCAACGGAGTGGAAATCCAGGTTGATACCTTCGGGAACTGGGCGGCGTCCAAGGAGTGGATGTTCGCCTCCATCGAATTTGCAACGGACCAACTCGGCTCACACTTTGATCCCGAATTCTTGGTCAAAGCCCGCGAAGACGGTCAAAGCTTCGAGCAGATCCATCGGCGCACCCGAAACGGTGAATTTACGCCAGCCCAGGTCCCTGCATCCATACTCCTACCCGATGCGCCGAACCGTGTCTCTACGGCCGAACTCTTGTAGAGTTTGTGGAATCTGACCGGCAACACCTAGGTGCCAGCGTCTTCACTCCGTCGCAGCTCTCTCTCTCTGCTCATTCCCGCGTTTTCTTCCGCGCCGGATTCCATATCGGGGAGTTAGCCCAAAGACTAGCGAGTCGATTTGACCGGCATGAGCGTACGGCTGCTGCGGAGGCAGGGCGCGCCCAAGGTGTCGCGATCGTCCTTGCATCCTGTGACCACTACCCCCTCGCGGAGCATGCTGGGGTCATCGGCTACGCCATCGCTGGCACTTCTGGTACTGAAGTCCGATGAAACCAGACATGCCAGGGACTGCAAATCGTACAGCGTCGGTGATCCGGAGCGTAGAGCAAGTGCCAGCACCTCAAAGAAGAAGCCACCGACGGCGGCCGCACGAACCGACGGCCCCATTTTCCAGAGTCCACGTCCACTAGTTCCCTGCCCGACCGTAACCAGAAGCCGCTACCGTCGTAGGCTGGGCTGCTAGGAGCTCTGCTAGATCACTGCTTTCTCCACGGCCGCTTCAACGTGAATCCGGGTCGTCGGGAATATTGGAATGGGGCTGTCGTCCGCGGTGACGAGCAACTCGATCTCGGTGCATCCGAGGATGATTCCCTCGGCACCGGCTTTGACCATGCGTCGGATGATTGCCTGGTATTCGGCGCGGGATTGTTCCGTTATGACTCCACGGACAAGTTCCTCGTAGATGACTCGGTGCACTGTCGCACGATCTGCCCGGTCGGGGACCAGCACCTCAAGCCCGGTGGCAGCCAACCGGTCGCGGTAAAAGGCTTGCTCCATAGTGAACGCTGTGCCCAGCAGGCCGATGCGCTTCAGTCCAGCTTGCTTGACTTTGCTGGAAGTGGCATCGGCGATGTGCAAAACGGGAATGGTCAAAGCTTGCTCAATGGCGTCGACAACGATGTGCATTGTGTTCGTGCAAAGTATGAGCATCTCTGCGCCAGCAGCTTCCAGTGCGGCTGCCTTTTCAGCGAGCAGGTCGCCGGCTTCCGTCCATCTCCCCGCTGATTGCAGCTCCTCCATGTCCGCGAAGTCCATAGAGTCTAGAAGAATGCGGGCTGAATGAACGCCGCCCAGTCGATCTCGTACGAGTTCGTTTGCCAGCCGATAGTACTCAGCCGTTGATTCCCAGCTCATCCCGCCGAGCATCCCTATTATGCGCATCTATCCTCTCCTGTTTATGTCTGAGCAGTTCTGATGTTGCCCACGGTACCTACAGAACATTTAGCCGGGTGCTTCAAGCAACTCGTCGTTTTCCAAAAGCCACTAGAAGCAATGAAGCGTGGCACTGAGGCAAGTGCTGAATTTGAGCTCTCGGGTTGGTCTTCCTGATGAAATCTGCGCCGAATTCATGGCCGGCATCCCTGTGTGCACTTCGACAAGGATGGTGCCGGCTATCCTTCGGGGTCTCGCACCTATATCGATGCGCCAGCACTTGCTCTCAGAGACAGCATCATAGTTGGGTTTACTGGCTTTCTGGTCCTCTTTGCAGCTACCGTTTAAGGTTTGTGTTCAACAGCCTGCCCGCTCGTGGAAGCACGCTCACCGGATTAGCCCTCCGGTGCAGGAGCGATCCTTCGGGGAAACCTGCGCCTCGTTACACCGCTGATCGCATCAACGCGGCAAGGTCTTCTCCCGGATCTACACGATGACATATTTTGCATGGGGCTTGCCAACCATCATCGGCGGCCAGATCGTCCCAGGACTCGGACCAATTCTTACCATTGAGTGGCACATTGGAGTCAATATTGGTTTCGCCGGTCATGAGGATAATCATCCAAAAGGCAAGGTTGGGGCGTGATCTGATGACAAATGCTCCCGCCACCGATCGCGGGGCCTTCGTTGAAATAGAGTAATAGCCCAGTCTCTTCTTCGTGCCAGCCCGGGTCGGCATCCCAAAGCTAGCGCCGCATACAGGTGGTGCGGTTGCAAACGAAGTATCAGCCTAACGAAACTGTCGGATCGGGGCACGAACACTTAACCTGCGCGATGGCCCAATCAATCGAGCACGTCACTTCCGGTTCGTCGTGGTCGCCCCGCCGTCCCAGCTATAACCTAGAAGTAGACTCTGCCGGAAAGAACCCTACACCGCCGATCGAGACGGCTTGATCTCCAACGAGTTCGGACGAGTGTCATACGTTTTGGATAGTTACATCAGGGAAACGCAGCCCTTATCGGTGCCACGCAGGTTGCACTGCCGTCCTGTTTGAACACGGCTTCTTTCCCATGAATTAGCGTATGGCTGCAGACATCGACATGTACGCCGAACCTAGGAAAAGAGGAGCAATGGTTCAAAAGTCTGAGGCAACCCGCGCCCGGCCAACATTGGCTGACGTGGCTCGAATGGCGGGTGTCGATGTGAGCCTGGTGTCCCGCGTCCTGCGCGACGACCCTCGAGGCTTTGCCTCGAAGGACACCCGGGCCCGGATTCTCGAAGCATCCCAGTCGCTGGGATACCGACCAAATGCTGCCGCTCAGGGATTGCGCACATCGCGAGCCATGACCCTTGGGTTGCTCCTGCCTGGTTTTTCAAGTCCTGTATATTCTGCGATTGCACAGGGCGTAGAGGAACAAGCTAAGGCTCGTGGGCACGGCATCGTCCTGGGAACACACGCCGCCGGAGATCCACACGAAACCATAACCGACATGCTGATGCACGGACGAGTTGATTCCATGCTGGTCGCGTCAGGAAAAGTCGAAGACGAATCTCTACGGCAGCTGGTAGAGCGGGCGCCCCGATCCGTAGTCCTCCTCAACCGCCAGGTCAAAGGTGTGGCGGCGAGCGTTGTGATGCGCGATGCGGACGCTGCCGTTATGGCAGTCGAGCATCTGGCCGAGCTTGGCCACCGGTCCATATGTGGCATATTCGGTCCCAGCAGTCTCGACACGATGGCTAGGCGCAAAAAGGGATTCCTTGAGGCCTGTCGACGACTGAGTATCGAGGCAAGATTCGTAGACATGTTGGATCGTGACTACGAGGCCGGCTATGAAGGCGGATTGCGCGCATTGCGGCAAAGCAGGCCCGCAACAGCTCTACTCGCAGGTGCCTTTCCGCTGGGTGTTGGAGTCCTGGCCGCTGCCCTACACCTCAATTACGTCGTGCCAGGAGATATCTCGGTGCTGTCTCTGCATGACGATCACCTCGCCGATTACCTTTCTCCAAGACTGACAGCTGTTTCCCTCCCCGCCAGAAGGATGGGAGCCGAAGCCGTGGAGCTGGCCCTAAGCCTCCTTGACGGAGGAACCCCACGGCGGATTATCGTCCCGGATGCGCCCCAGCTGAAGCTTCGCGAATCCACCGGTCCCGCTTCCTGAGAGGCATCTCCACGAGGACAACATTCCCCGCCTTTGTTGTCCAAGGATTGATATCAAACGTTTGATCTACCCCGGGAAGGTGACTAACCTCAGATGCAGACCCCAAGAAGCGACAAGGTGCGGATGACATCACCCCGTTTCACATCTTCAGAACTGCCGGCGGTAACTCGTTGACCCAGCAATCCCAGGGTCTTCTAGCGTTGATGCCCCGCGGTCGCTCCACATTTGAATGATTGGATTCACGATGCAGCGTTTCGTAGATATCACGATGACCCTCCAAAATGACGTGCCCTCCGATCCTCCTGGATATGAGTTCAAAATCGAGTACGCGAGTCACAAAGACACGCTCCCGATCCTGACGCGGCGCTATCCGGGCCTGAAGGCAGACGACCTCCCGAATGGTGAGGCCTTCGCCTTGGAAACAGTGCATTTGTCCACCCACAACGGCACCCACGTAGATTCGCCGTGGCACTACTCCTCCGTACTGGAGGACGGCACAAAGCCCCGGACCATAGACGAAATGCCGTTGGATTGGTTCCTTCGCCCCGGGGTAAAACTCGACTTCCGTCACTTTGAAGACGGTTACGTCGTTACGGCCAAAGATATACAGCAGGAGCTGGAGCGAATCAATTACACTCTTCAGCCACTTGACATAGTCGTGGTCAATACCTCAGCCGGTGCAAAGTTCGGGACTCCGGAATACGCGGAGAGCGGCTGTGGAATGGGCCGTGAGGCAACTCTCTTCCTCTGCGACAACGGGATCCGCGTGGTTGGAACCGACGCATGGAGTTGGGACGCTCCTTTTAAGTACGTAGCGGAGCGATATGCGGAAGACCATGACCCTTCCATCATCTGGGAGGGGCACAGGGCCGGAAGCGCAACCGAGTACTGCCAGGTTGAGAAGCTTCGCTTTCTGGATCAATTGCCCGCCCACGAGTTCACCGTCTCGTGCTTCCCTGTGAAAATCCACGGGGCATCCGCCGGGTGGACAAGAGCAGTTGCGATTTTTGATGATGCCGAAATGGAGAAATAATTATGACTGATGTCACTGAAGCACCCAGCATGACGCACTTCGATCGGGTGGAATCCACCTTCGATTCCTACAAAAATAAGTATGAATCAATTAAGATGCACCGTGAAAACGGCATTCTGGAGATGCATCTCCACACTGGTGGCGGTTCCCTTCAATGGAGCCTCTTGGCTCATAACGAACTCGAGGATGCTTTCCTCGAAGTCGGGCGGGATCGTGAAAACGATGTAGTAATTCTGGCAGGAACTGGAGAATACTTCAGTGGTCCGGCTATCGAACCAGGGCAGCATCCCAACCGCAAATCGATGACTGCCGAAGGGTATGACCCCATCTACTGGGAGGGCAAGCACCTTCTGCCAAATCTGCTCGCCATTGAAGTGCCGGTCATTTCCGCAATCAATGGACCTGCCGTCCGTCACGCCGAAATTCCTCTTGTTTCGGACATCGTCCTTGCTTCGGAAGACACGTACTTCCAGGACACCGCGCATTTTGCCGGAGGCATGGTGCCCGGTGATGGAATGCACATCGTTATGCCTCTCCTCATGGGGCCCACTCGCGGTCGCTACTTCCTGTTGACCGGGCAAAAGATCAATGCCGATAAGGCGCTTGAGATTGGCATCGTAAACGAGGTTGTGCCCAAAGACGAAGTCCTAGAACGGGCACGGGAGCTCGCCCGTCTGATCAATCAGCAGCCCCGTTTGGTTCGTCGGTACACGCGAGCCGTCCTTACTGAGGACCTCAAGCTTCGGATGCACGGACTCCTTGGATATGGGTTGGCGCTTGAGGGTTTAGCCCGGATGAAGTCCGTCTAGCAGCATCCACATTTTCCGAGCTGTTTGCACCACATCTACAACGGAGGAAGGCAATGTCCAACAACGCGACCGCGTGGCCGAAGACCGACGCATTTGCGTATGTCGGCGGCACAGCGACGTACGTCGACGACATCAGACCCGAAGGTTTGCTGTATATGGCCGTGGCGCGCAGCACGTCAGCGCATGCGCGCCTCCTCCAAGTGGACACAACCGCAGCCTCGCAGTCTTCCGGTGTCGTCCGCGTGCTGGAAGGTCGAGAAGCTGCGGCATACCTGGGACCCCTGCCCTATAGCATGGGTGACCCGGAGCTCATCGGTGGGCGGCGGGTAACGCTCAATGCGCTGCCCGTTGATGAAGTTCGTTATGTGGGCGAACCGATCGCGGTAGTCGTGGCCGATAGCAGACGGGCAGCGCAAATAGCCGCAAACAAGGTCGAAGCCACCTATGAGGAATTGCCGGCGCTTCTTGACGCCCGGATCTTCTGCAAGCGGGAATCGCAACCGCTGCACGACGACCTTAAGTCCCACGTCATTGCAGAGAACCACTTTAGCGGCGGCGATGCGGAAGCGGCCCTCGCCTCTGCAGAGCACACGCTCGAGCTAACCTTCTCCATGCAACGGAGCACCACGGCACCCATCGAACCGCGTGGATATGTAGCCTCATGGGACGAGGACAGTGGCCAGCTGACAGTCCATGCATCCCACCAGCAGCCGTTCCAGTTGCGTGCGCATCTTTCACAAATGTTGGGGCTTCCAGAAGAATCCGTGCGCGTAATCGTGCCGTCGGTAGGTGGGACTTTTGGCCTGAAAATGACGGGATGGGCGGAGGAACCGCTAGTCGCACTGATGAGTATGCTCTGTAACCACCCGATCAAGTGGATCGAAAGCAGAGCTGAATGCTTCCTTGGCGGCGGCCGCGAGCAGTTCCACAGTGTGCGCGTGGGTTTCGACAGCAACGGAAAGGTCGCCGCTCTCAGTGATGACATCGTCATCCCTGTTGGGGCGGAATCGACTTCACCGGGGTGGAGACAAGGATTTGTGAGTGCCGCCTCCTTCCCGACTGCCTACGACGTGCCGAATATTGCTATCAAATCGACAGTCGTTACGACAAACGAACCCCCGTGGCACTCCTGCCGGGGGTACGGGAAAGAAGCTCCGGTGCTTGTCATGGAGCGAATCATGGATTTGGTGGGGCAGCGGCTCAGTCTTGATCCCCGGGAAGTGAGAAAGGTCAATTTGCTGACCCCGGATGCCTTTCCTCATCGGATGCCTTCGGGCTATCTCATCGACAGCGGGGACTTCCATGCGGTCCTTGATAAGGCTCTTCTGCTCGCTGATTACGAAGATCAACGCGCGGAAGTGGAGCGCTCCAACCACTCTGAAGGGCTGGATGGTCTGGGCATCTCATTTGAGGTTACCCCTGAGGGCGGCGGTCACGCCTCTGGCCGAATAGCCGAGGGCGTGACAGCAACAATTGCCCTGGCTGAGGCCGCCACTGCCGAGATGGATGCACAGGGACGAGTTCGAATCCTCAGCGGGGTGACGAACCCAGGAGGCGGGAACGAGACATCCTTGGCCACATTGGCAGCTGAGGAATTAGGGCTAGAACGTCATCTTGTCACCGTTGTTCAGGGGGACACTGATCTCTGCCCCCCAGGAACAGGCAACGCAAGCAGCCGGGCGACCGCCATTGGAGGCTCCGCTGTCGTGTTGGCAACCAGGGCCTTGGTTGAGGAGTTGATTAGCGCCGCCACTGATATGTTTGCCGTTACTCGCGACCAAGTCACGATAAAATCTGGCCTCATCCGCGTTCCAGACTCTGAAGCAATGACGTTCGGCGAGTTCTGCGGCAGGCTCCTTGCTGACGAGCCCGATCGGGTCCTGTCTGCCACACGGACATACCGCCCAGGCAACTTGCGGTCGCCGCAAGAGAAGACTCCATACCGATATAGCTACCCCTACTTCTCCAGTGGTGCCTACGTCGCTCGGGTCTCGGTGGATCCCAGTACAGGCATGGTCAAAGTGCGCAGCCTCACTGCCGTCCACGACTGCGGCCGCGTCATCAACGAGGTTTTAGTTGAGGGCCAGCTGCAGGGGGCGATGGCCATGGGCATTGGACTCGCTCTGCAGGAATGCAGTCTGTTCGATGAATCGGGAACCCTGGCAACTCGCTCGTTCAAGGAATACCTAGCGCCCAGAGCAAATGACATTCCCCCGTTTAAGATCGGTCATCACGAAACCCTGTCACCGAACACCCTCTTCGGAGCCAAAGGAGCAGGTGAAACGGGAGTCGGAGGTGCCCTCGCTGCCGTCGCCAACGCTGTCGCGGATGCCCTCAAAGGGCGGGGTGTTACACAAACACCGGTCTTCCCGCTGACACCCCCGGAAGTGCTGTCGCTGCTGCATCCTGCGGGAGGCGTCAAATGACCGCGGTTCATGTTGAATATCCATGCTCACCAGCGGCAGCTGCGGAGGCATTGCTTTGGGCAAAGCAACGAGGAGGGCAGACGCTCGTAGTCGGGGGCGGAACCCTTACCGTTGCGATGCTGGCACAAGGAACACTCAACCCGACCCACATCGTGGACCTCGGCCGGGCAAATCTCGACGGCATTGACGTTTCGTCGAATTTGTTAAGCATCGGCTCAACGGTGAGCTATCAAAAGCTGATCATTTCTCCAGAGATTGCCAAACTATTGCCGCTACTGCACCGCATGGCCAGTGGAATCACTGGTGGCATACAGATCCGTAATCAAGGAACCCTGGGCGGGGCAGCATGTGCGGCGCGACCTTTCTCCGACGCGCCCGCAGTACTTGTTGCCTTGGGAGCCCAAATGAGACTTATTTCCCATCGGGGCACACGGCTAGTGCCAGCACGCGACTTCTTCCAAAGGGCCGAAACTACTGCATTGGCCGCAGACGAGATACTTCTCGACATGGGGTTTCCGCTGCACAAACTCGCGGGTCGCTCCTCCGGCTACCAGAAACTGAAATTTGCGGAGTCCTCCTGGCCGGTCGTAACAGCAGCCTGCCTTGTCGCCCCTGGGCGCCTTGATGTCCAAGCCGCAGTTGAGATCACCATCGGCGGCGTCGGCGACACTCCCCTGTCAGTCAACTTGTCCAACGTAAGCCCTGATGAACTCGACCACGACGTTATCGTCCGCGCTGTGGATGAGGCCGTGAGTAACCTGCCACCGGACCGGCGATGGTCGGACATAAGGGCTGGAACAGAATACCGCGCCCAAGTAGCAGGCGATATAGCGTTCCGGGCCTTCGTGCAGACACAGGAAAGTAAGAGGAAGTGAAATGACTTCAACCGGAAAGCACCGCGTGGATTTGCATCTCAACGGAGAACCCGTCAGCGCGACGGTCGACAACACCTCGACGCTCGTTGATGTGCTCCGTGACGAATTCGGAGCCAAAGGCGTTCGTGCTGGCTGCAGAAATGGAGATTGTGGAACCTGTACGGCGTTGGTAGGCGGTGATTGCGTGAAGACTTGCCTGATTCTCGCCGGCCGGGCGAGCGGGTACGACGTCCGGACCATAGAAGGCCTGGGCACGGCAGAGAACCCCAGCGCCGTCCAACAGGCCTTCATGGAATGCTACTCATTTCAGTGCGGATTTTGCCTGCCGGGCATGATCCTATCCGCGACAGGGTTGCTGGAACGAGTCCCGGAACCAACCGAAGCCGAGATCCGTGACGCCCTGAGCGGAAATCTCTGCCGCTGTACCGGTTACGAAAATTTTGTCCGAGGGGTACAGCGGGCCTCCCAAATCATGAAGGAACACGGCCCCGACACTGCTACGGATGCAGGACCGGAAAGGAGATGAATTAAACAGGGAAAATCCCCACCCGCGTTCGCCCAGCGCGTATCCGACGCAGGGCAAAGGCGGCTTCGCGAAGTACCGCCCGTTCCTACACACCGACGTCTAGGAACGTTCCCAAGTCCAGAATGAGATAATCCCATGACCCTCTTAAACAAGTCTACCAAGACAACCAAACCCCAATTCATGGCCTGGCTTACGGCATTCGTCGGATGGGTTTTCGACTACTACGAGATAGCGCTCATGACCTTTCTCATCGTGCCGATCGCCGTCGAATTCCAGCTGGCTCCCCAACAAACCGCCATGTTGCTGTCCCTTCAACTCCTCGGCATCGCGGTGGGAGGTGTGCTGTTCGGCTTCCTCGGCGACAAGATCGGCCGGCAGCGTGTACTGATGCTGACACTGCTCATCTTCGGTGTCTTCACCCTGGCAAGGGCCTTTGCTCCCGATTACAATACCCTGCTAATCTGCGGCATCCTCGCCGCGATCGGCCTAGGCGGGGAGTTCGGGGTTGGCCAGGCGCTCGTATCCGAGGTCATGCCCGCGCACCTGCGCGGCTGGTGGAGCGGAGCGCTGTACAGCGGCGTGGGCTTTGGCCTGGCTGCGGCAGCACTAGTCGGTGGTTATGTTCTTCCGCTAATTGGCTGGCGGTGGGTTTTCGCCGTGTCGTGCTTCCCCATCCTGCTTGCACTCCTCGTTCGCTTTGTTGCACCCGAATCCGATATTTGGGAAAAGCAGCAGGCGAAGACGAAGCACACTATGGACTGGAAGCTCATCCGTTCCCGACGGTTCATCAAGCCGTTTCTTCTCTGCCTAGTCGCAGGATCAGTGGAGTTCTTTGCCTTCTACGGCGTGGCATCTTTCCTGCCGACGTACCTCATCCAATACCAAGGGTTTAGCTTCGGTAAGGCAGCCTGGTTCACCGTCGTCACCGGGCTCGCCATCTTCGTCGGATCCGTGATGGCCGGATACCTCGCTGACCGGCTGGGTAGGCGCGTCACTTGGACCATCATGGCCTGCATTGCGGCGCTGGGAAGCCTTGTCGTAGGCATCACTTTCGAGGCGTCGATCCAGAGTTACTGGGTCCTGGTTCCAATCTTTCTCCTCTACGTTGGTACCGGTGTGGCCGCCATGTTCGGCATGGTGTTCAGTGAGCAGTTCCCGACGAGAGTCCGTTCCCTGGGGATGGGATCTGCACTACAGTTGGCTCGCGGTGTGTCCTTCTTCCCGCCATTGATTGCGGCAGCCGTTTACCCCATCTACGGCTACTCAGTACTGGTCTTTGGCGGTGGTGTGCTCTTCGCCATCCTGGCCGTCCTGGGCTGGATGTTCAAAGAAAACGCCGGTCGAGACATACAAGAGCTTGAGGCCAATTTTGCCGATCCCGTGGACCACCTGGATCAGGAACGCCCTGCCATGGAGCCCGAACGACACTAGCGCCCCACCGCCCGTGTCCACCTTTCATGCCTCTGGTCCGCATAAGTCCTTGCGGACCAGAGGCAGGGGCCGTCAAGCCCGTGTGGTTCTCCCCCACATGAAGAACGTTTGAAAGAAGTCGGCACGAGAGGCGGCTCACTCCTTCTGGACCTCGCCGCATCGACTACGCCAGGTTCCGTAGGGACTGAGCCTCCGGAAGGAGCACACCGATATGAGGGAGATTACGTCCGTCCTCAGGACCTGGTTTGAAGAGGGGGTACCCTTTGCATTGGCAACTGTTACGCGAACATGGTCTTCCGCGCCGCGTCCCCCCGGCGCAGTCATGGCCGTAGCGGCATCAGGAGACGTTGTAGGCAGCATCTCGGGCGGATGCGTTGAAGGCGCAGTATACGAACTGGCCATGGAAGTCCTGAACACAGGGCATCCAGCGTTGCAGGCATACGGAGTATCCGAAAAAGACGCCTACAACGTTGGGCTGACGTGCGGCGGAACGATTGAGGTGTTCATAGAGCCGGTAAACGTAGAAACCTTTCCGGAATTCAACCTCCTCTTAGCAGAGATCGACACCGGTAATGCGGTCGCTGTCGCTACTGTCTTGGGTTCCGGCCCTGTAGGTGGGCAACATCTGCTCATTCAAGGGGACAGCTGCCTAGGCACTCTTGGGAACGAAGGTATAGACCGAGCCGCTTTGAATCAAGCCCAGGGCTTCCTGGCCGCCGGACGTACCGCGACAGTTCAGCTAGGCCGAAACGGAGAGATTCTGGACGACGAAGTGACAGTTTTCATCTCTTGCTTTGTACCGCCTCCCCGGATGTACATTTTTGGCGCCATCGATTTCGCCGGAGCAATGGTACGCATTGGAAAGTTCCTTGGTTTTAATGTCACGCTATGTGATGCCAGGCCTATATTTGCTACACCGCAACGGTTTCCCGATGCCGATGAAGTTGTAGTCCGATGGCCTCATGAATTCTTGTCCAATGCACCCATAGATGAGCGGACGGTAATTTGTGTTTTGACTCACGATCCAAAATTTGACGTGCCATTACTCCAAGTCGCCCTGGCATCACCCGCTGCCTATATAGGGGCCATGGGAAGCCGTCGCACGCATAAGATGCGCATTGCGAGCCTTAAAGAAATGGGTGTTTCCCGGTCGAGCCTGAACCGTCTTTCTTCACCCATCGGGTTGGACCTCGGAGCGCGCACACCAGAGGAAACAGCTGTGTCAATCGCTGCAGAAATCATCGCGTCCGCATGGGGTGGCAGTGGCAAGCCTTTGCGATCGATGGAAACCCCTATCCATCGGACCTTTACTCCGGCAGTCGGCCGGGCAGCAACCTCTGAGGAGCCTGATACGTTCGACTACAAAAGGCACTATTCCGGGTCGGATGACCTAACTGTCCAAAGTCGATAGAACGCTTGGGCAGTCCAAACAAGGACCGCCTAAATATCGGGACAGAATCACCCCGTGCTAGGCATAGCCCCTGATCCCTCTGGGAAGGTCATTCACTGAAAGAAGATTCACTGTGAAAGACGATATGCAAGAAATCATAAGCGCCTACGAGTCGCTGAAACCAAGTGACTATGTAGAAGCATTGGACGCAAGCGGAGGTCTTGTGCGAGGAATCGTCGACATGTCCGCGCCGAGTCATGGCGTGGTCTGGTATATACGCTGACTCGTGAAGAAAGCTACTCAATGCCTACGACTGCAAAATAGATTCTCGCAGCGCTTAGGCGCGCCGCTCCTAAACGTCTATATAGGTGAACATATGCCTTTGTTCGAAATATATACATACCAAAGGATCATTACGAATCCCTGAAGGGAATAAAGCATGAATCAGGCTTTTGTGTACGACGCCGTACGCACACCCTTTGGCAAGTTCGGCTCCGGACTTGCTGCTGTCCGTCCGGATGACCTTGCTGCCCATGTGGTCCGCGAGTCCGTTAAGCGTGCTCCGGGTTTGGATGTTGAGCGGATCGACGAGGTGGTGTTCGGCAACGCCAACGGCGCCGGCGAGGAAAACCGCAACGTGGCCCGGATGGCGACCTTGCTGGCAGGATTGCCCGTGTCGATTCCCGGGACAACGGTCAACCGCCTGTGCGGCTCGTCGTTGGATGCGGCGATTATTGCGTCCCGCCAGATCAATGCCGGCGACGCCGAACTCATCCTCGTAGGTGGGGCAGAGTCCATGTCCCGTGCGCCGTGGGTGTTGCCGAAGACTTCCAAGCCGTACCCCGCCGGGGACATGACCTTGGCGTCCACGACACTCGGCTGGCGTTTGGTGAACCCGGCCATGAACAAAGACTGGACCATCTCACTGGGCGAAGCCACCGAGAGGCTGCGTGAGAAGTACGGGATCACGCGTGAGCGCCAGGACCAGTTCGCTGCGGACTCGCACAACCTGGCCGATGCTGCGTGGAACGAAGGCTTCTATGACAACCTTGTTTCGCAGGTTCCGGGCACTGACCTGGTTCGTGATGAGGGCATCCGGGCTGGTTCATCCGCGGAGAAGCTGGCTGGGCTGAAGACCGTTTTCCGTGCCGAGTCTGACGGGCCCGACGGCGGCACGGTCACCGCCGGGAATGCCTCGCCTTTGAATGATGGTGCTTCGGCCGCGTGGATCGGCTCTGAGGCGGCCTCCTCGATCCTTGGTCTCGAACCCCTGGCCCGTATCGCTGGCCGTGGTGCGCATGCCAATGATCCCCAGTTCTTCGGGTTCGCCCCGGTGGAGGCGGCGAACAAAGCCCTCGCGAAGGCGGGCATCGGCTGGGACCAGGTTGGCGCCGTCGAACTTAACGAAGCGTTCGCAGCGCAATCGCTGGCCTGCGTTGACGCCTGGGGGATCGACCCCGGAATCGTGAACCAGCATGGCGGGGCTATCGCGATGGGCCACCCACTCGGTGCCTCCGGCACCCGCCTCCTAGGCACGCTTGCCCGTTCCCTGCAGGCCTCCGGACAGCGCTGGGGTGTCGCGGCAATCTGCATCGGCGTGGGCCAAGGCCTGGCCGTGCTGCTCGAAAACGTCACTGCCGGCGCGTCGGCATAGGAGGGTAAAGAGTCATGCTGAAATTCATTGACACTGTTAGTGAGGCTGTTGCCGGCATCAAGGACGGGTCCACCGTGATGATCGGCGGCTTCGGCAACGCCGGGCAGCCATTCCAACTGATCGACGCCCTGATGGACTGCGGCGCGAAGGACCTCACCGTGGTGAACAACAACGCAGGCCAGGGCGATCAGGGCCTCGCGTTGCTGATCAAGGAAGGCAGAGTCCGCAAAATGATCTGTTCCTTCCCGCGGCAGTCCGATTCCTGGCACTTCGATGCCAAGTTCCACGCGGGTGAGATCGAGCTGGAACTCGTTCCGCAGGGCAACCTGGCCGAGCGCATCCGTGCCGCGGGCGCTGGGATTGGCGGGTTCTTCACACCCACCGGCTACGGCACCACCCTTGCTGAGGGCAAGGAAACGCGCTTGCTGGATGGAAAGTGGCAGGTCTTCGAAACCCCCATCCACGCCGACGTCGCCCTCATCAAGGCACTCAAGGCCGACGGCAAGGGCAACCTCGTGTACCGAAAAACTGCCCGGAACTTCGGCCCCATCATGGCGGCCGCTGCCAAGCACACCATTGTGCAGGTCTCCGAGATCGTCCCCACCGGTTCATTGGATCCGGAGAACGTGGTGACGCCGGGAATTTACGTCAACAGTGTGGTCCGGATTGGTTCTGCAGAATTCGATGGGAAGGTGGCTTGATGATGAGCACTGCGACAAGTATCCAGACGTCCGAGAAGCCGTTGGGTCGCGACGAGCTCGCCCAGTTGGTGGCACGCGACATCGCGCCTGGCTCATTCGTGAACCTGGGCATCGGCCAGCCCACCCTCGTGTCCAACTACCTCACCGAGGAACAGAACATCACGCTCCACACGGAGAACGGGATGCTGGGGATGGGCCCCGCGGCTGAGGGCGGCGAGATCGATGGTGACTTGATCAATGCCGGAAAGATCCCCGTCACCGAGCTGCCCGGAGCGTCGTACTTCCACCACGCCGACTCCTTCGCGATCATGCGCGGTGGGCACCTGGACATCTGCGTCCTGGGCGCGTTCCAGGTTTCCGCAACGGGCGATCTCGCCAACTGGCACACCGGCGCCCCGGACGCCATCCCGGCTGTGGGTGGTGCCATGGACCTGGCCACGGGCGCCAAGGACGTGTTCGTCATGATGACCTTGTTGACGCGCGAGGGCGTGTCCAAACTCGTGGAGCAGTGCACCTACCCGTTGACCGGAGTGGGCTGCGTGACCCGCGTGTACACGGACAAGGCCGTCTTCCTCACAGGACCCGACGGCGTCACTGTCCGCGAGACGTTCGGCTGCACCTTCGAAGAAATCCAGGAACTCGTGCCGCTGCCCTTGGCAGCCGGGCCTGTTTTCGGGCTTCTAAATCTCGTTATGTAATCCTATAAAGCGGCCGCGCAGTTGTAGTTTTCAGATCCCGAAATCCATTCCGAGTCAATTCATGCCCGCTACCACGCCAAGCAAGCGTTGCCGCATGTGCCAGACGCATTTTCTGAACTGATGGAGTAGAACAGATGACATCTCAACTTTCCGTTCATTCTTCTGGAATCTTCAGCTTGGGTGGCGATTTGCCGGTCCACCGCCTTGGATTCGGCACTGTGCCTTCCTGGCCCCGGAGTCTGGGGTCCTCCCCGGGATCGCGCTGAGGCGATTCAAACCTTGCGTCATGCCGTTGAACGGGCGTCGATTTCATCGACACCGTTGATTCATACGGTCCCTTCATCGCCGAGGAACTCATCGAGGAAGCGCTTTTATCCGTGCCCTAGCCAGCGCAGCTGGCGATAGCCTGGCTACTGAAGAGGTGGCCTGTTGCGCCTCCAATCCCGGGTACGTCTTCGTTGGAACATCTCAAGTAGAATTTCTCCATCCTTATCGGCGCCATCGATCTGACCGTGATCTCCGGACCCGTCACTGCGTTGTCATGCTTACAGCTGCAGGAGGCTGCCAACAAAATCAATAATCCCTTGGCAGGTTTGCACTGCGTTCGGCGCGCCGTGCCAGCCCAAAGTCTGTCCCGTAAGCTAATCACTGACCACTGCGATATGTGAGAAGTCCCTCCACCCCGCGCAGGAATGTCTCCCGAATGGGTTCCGGTTCGGTCAGGCCCCCGGCGGACATGGCACCATCTCGCAACATGACGAAGTGCCGCGCAGCGGGTTCTGCATCGATCTTGCCGGTACCTGAAAAGAGCTCAGTCATGGTCGCCAGAAACCACTGTCGATGCTTGAGGACTGCCTTGTGAACAGGGTGGCCCGCGTCGGGGTACTCGGCCGCTGCATTAAGGAAAGCGCATCCTCGGAAGTCAGCCCTTTGAATATCATCGGCGATGGATCGACTGATAGTTCGGACGGCATCATCAGGATCCATGCCTTGGGTGGCAATGGCGCTGATTCCTGCTCGGATTGCCTCGTCTGCTTGGGTCAGGTAGGCGACGATGAGGTCATCTTTGCTCGGAAAATGCTTGTACAGAGTAGCTCGCGTAACCCGCGCTTCCGAGATCACCCGGTCCACGCCAACGGCGTGCAGCCCTTCGGTGTAGAAGAGCCGGGTAGCCGTTTCCAGCAATCGAGATCGCGCTTCGGACACTGGTTTCCTCCTTCACGTTGTTGGCTTCGCTGACTCAAACGTAGCAGATAGAACGATCGGTCTAGACAGCCATCCTTTTGATGTGCAATGATCGATAGACCGATCGTTCTATCTATCAAATGATTCGGCTCAACCAGTGAAAAGAGAGAATTGCTATGACTACCAGTGTTGTTCAGGCTCCGACCATGACCGGGGCATTGGGAAAGCTGTACTTCATCCGATTTGGGTTTGCGATTGTATGGGCCTTGCTTCTGGCCATTTCCGCGTCCACGCTTAGTCCGCTGAGCGTCGTCCTTCTCCTGCTCTATCCTGGGTTCGACCTCGCTGCGGCGGTTATTGATTACCGGGCGTCCCGCCTTACGAAGCCCACGCCTGCGCTGTACGTCAATATGGCGCTGAGCCTGTTGACTGCTATCGGCCTGGGTGTGGCAGTCACTTCAGGTCTTCCGGCCGTCCTGATCGTCTGGGGTGCATGGGCCATAACTGCCGGGATCGTGCAACTCATCGTCGGGGTCAGCCGGCGCGCCATGGGCGGGCAGTGGCCGATGATTCTTAGCGGTGGCATCTCCGTTCTTGCCGGCGCTGGGTTCATTTTGCAGTCCGGTGGGCCCAAGGCGACCCTGGCCAGCCTCGCCGGTTACGCGACGCTGGGCGGCGTGTTCTTCCTCGTCTCGGCCCTGCGTCTGCGCCGCGCTGGGAAAGCCGGCAACCGATGAGCGCCACGGAATACGACGTCATCATCATTGGTGCCGGACCGGTAGGGGAAAACGTCGCTGACCGTGTTGTCCAAGGCGGACTCACAGCGGTGGTCGTCGAAAGCGAACTCGTTGGCGGCGAATGCTCGTACTGGGCCTGCATGCCCACGAAAGCACTGCTACGCGATGCCGCCGCTCTTCGCGCTGTCCGGCTTCTTCCTGGTGCTGCCGCCGCGGTCACCGGCGAACTGGACGTCAACGCGATCCTGGCACGCCGCGATCGCTTCGCCTCTAACTGGGAGGACGCTGGCCAAGTAGCCTGGCTCAACCAAGCAGGCATCACCCTAGTCCGAGGCCGCGGACGCATCACTGCCCCCCGCAGAGTCTCGGTGACCGACGCAGATGGGCGCGTGCTTTCTTTGGCCGCCCGTCACGCAGTAGTCATCGCTACAGGCACCAGCGCCGTTCTTCCCCCAATTCCGGGCCTCGCCGACGCTAAACCTTGGACCAGCCGTGAAGCGGTATCCTCGAGCACCATTCCTGACCGGCTGGCCATCATCGGCGGAGGCGTCGTCGGAGCGGAGATGGCCACGGCGTACAACGCTCTAGGTTCAGCCGTCACCTTCATCGCACGCGACGGAGTTCTGCCAAACGTCGAGCCATACGCAGCAGAACACGTCGTCGCGTCCCTCCGGGACAGGGGCGTGCACGTCATGATCGGTGCCGATCCTTCCCTGATCACCCGCGATACCAAAGGCACCGTGCATATCTCCTTGGCTGACGGAGCCGTCATTGAAGCAGAAGAGCTTCTCGTCGCCACCGGTCGAAAGCCCAACACCGGGGACCTCGGACTCGACCAGATCGGGCTCGCGCCCGGGAGCTGGCTGACCGTAGACGACACCCTTCAAGTGGTCAATACAGAAGGTGCGCCCGCCGGCCCTGAGTGGCTGTACGCAGCAGGGGATGTTAACCGTCGCGCGTTGCTAACGCATCAAGGCAAGTATCAGGCCCGCGCTTTGGGCGATGCCATCGCCGCTCGAGCCGTGAGTTCACCCGTCGATTACGCCCCCTGGGGACGACACGCTGCTACCGCCGACGAACGCGCCGTGCCGCAAGTCGTCTTCACCGACCCGGAAATCGCCTCCGTCGGCCTCACCACCAAAGCCGCACAAGCAGCTGGGCATCAAATAAGGACAGTCGAATATGACCTGAGCGCCGTAGCCGGAGCAGCTCTGCACGCCGACAACTACAAAGGCAGGGCGAGCATCGTCATCAACGAACACACGAACACCATCCTCGGGTTCACCGCGGTGGGCCCGGACGTTACGGAACTCATCCACGCCGCCACCATCGCCATCGTCGGCGAGATCCCCTTGGAACGGCTCTGGCACGCAGTCCCCGCCTACCCCACCACCAGCGAAGTCTGGCTCCGACTCCTCGAAACCGCAGGCAGATAACGACGCCGCCCAAGCCCGGGCCGCCCCGTGCCAGCTGTCACAACACGCATCCCTGAGCTTCCCGGCACCAAACACCCCACCGACGCAAAGGAAAAACCATGACAACCAAGATCACACTGATCTTCGACAACCCCCCAACCCGGAAGCATTCGAGGAGGCCTTCAATCAGCTACCTAACCTGGCGCGGAATATTCCCAAGTTGCAAAGGCTCGAATCGGCCAAAGTCTGGCCCAAAGAAGACGGAACACAAACCCCAGCCCATCGGACCCTGGATCTGTACTTTGACAACTACGAGGATGCCTCAGCAGCAGTGGAAGCGAGCGAAGCCCGTGGTTTCTTCGGTGGGATCGGGGCGATCGGAACCACCTTCACAGGACTCTTCACAGACGTTGATCACTCGTTCTGAAGACCCGTAAAGCACGCGGGGTCGACTCTAACGACAACTTGCAAGGAACAGTGAGGAAGACCCGCACAGTGAAGGCGCCAGGGTGGCAAGTCACGCTCGGTTGCCCGGCTCACCAAGCACCCACGGGCGTTTGGTGATGTCCTTGCAAGCAAACCTTTATCCCAATACGAACATCGACTCTGGCACCATCCGCACTCTGGCCACCGTGAACTGGATCGCAAAGGATCATCTCAAAGCCTGACCGGCGACTCCGGCACCGGGAACTCCCACCTAACCATCTGCCTCGGCCGAGAAGGGCTACCGGGAACACACCCTCGCCAACAGCTCATGGACGAACTCGTCGAGGGCTGACCCGCGGGCCGAGGCGGGTTTGCCGGCGGCGCCAAACCCGCCTTCGGTCTTGTGTCGTAATACCGGCATAGCCCCTTCACCCCTGTGTCTTCACCCTCTACCGCGCAATCCTGTGCGGTCTTGACGATTCTAAGGCCTAATCGAGGCTTCAGAATGCAAAATAGGCTATACTATAGAATTATGGTAATGCTGTACTGCTGGAGATTTCAGCATTCACTTTTTACGGGAAATGTGGTATTGCCTCCGTATTCGATAAGGAGAACGATGGGCATGGACAAAAAGCGAGTTCTGGTCACTACGTCGTGGCTAGCCGAAGGTGGAACCGTACATGACACTCTTGTCAACGCCGGGCACGAGGTCATTTATGGTCGGCCTGCGGACCTTCGACGCAAGGGGCTCACGCTAAAGGACGTCATCGCGGATGCTGACGGAGTAATCGCCGGCGTCGAGCTCTTTGATGCCGACGTGCTGAGGGCCGCACCAAATCTGAAAGTGGTGGCCCGGACCGGGGTTGGATATGACAACGTCGACCTCGCTACTGCCAATGAACTCGGCATCGTCGTGTGCGCAACGCCTGGCGTGAACCGGCAGTCCGTCGCGGAGTTCGCTATCGCGTCATTGCTGAACCTGGTTCGCCGTATCCCTGAACATAGTCTGGCGCTGCAGGAGGGCGGTTGGGATCAAGCGAGCGGCCGCGAATTGCATGGCATGACCCTGGGCCTCGTTGGTCTGGGCGCCATCGGCAAGACAGTTGCCCAGTTGGCTCGGGCGTTCGGCATGGAAGTGGTGGCCTACGATCCCTATTTCGATGAGGCATTCGCAAAGGAGATGGGGGTTGGGCGCCTTGACTTGCCCGAGCTGATCGCGTGTTCCGACGCCATCAGCCTGCACGTGTTTCTTAGCGACGATACGCGGCACCTGATCGACGCTCGCGCGATCGAGACGATGAAAGATGGCGCAATCATTGTCAACGCCGCCCGTGGCGGTGTTGTCGACGAGGGGGCACTGCTTGATGCTCTCCGCTCGAACAAGCTTGCCGGTGCAGCGTTGGACACTTTCGAGCAAGAGCCGTTGCCCTCCGACAGCCCTCTGCTCGGGGTCCAGAATCTGCTGCTGACCCCTCACATCGCCGGGGCAACGCTTGAGGGCCGGGATCGGTCTGGTGCGATGGCGGCAGAGGCCGTGATCGACGCACTGGCTGGCTCAATTCCCCGCTATGCCACCAACCGGGAAGCGACTGCAATCAAGAGCTAGCCGGTCTTCAATGCCGGCCGCGATAAACAACGACAGGAGCAGGCCGCCAGCCTCTCCTCAATATAGGGAGATCATTCATGCCAAACCGATCCATCATCATGATGAGTGGACTCGCCACGCGCAAAGCGTTTGATGACGAGATTTTTGCAGCCTTCCTGAGGCAAACCGGGGTCGGAGTCACCCCGGTTTTCGATCCAACAGTTCAGCTGTTGCGGCGCATCGAAGCCGGCGAACCCTTCGACGTGTTGATCAGTGCGATGCCATCATTTAGCGACTTGGTCGCGCGTGGCATCGTTGCCCCGGCGCCTGCACCTATTGTGCGCACTGGAATCGGTTTCGCTGTGGCTTCCGGTGCAAACCACCCCGAAATCGGCACCACGGAGGAGCTGATTGAGACCCTGACCGCTGCCCGCTCTGTCGCTTACTCGCGCACGGGGCAGAGCGGAATCTACTTCGTAGAGCTCCTCAAACGGCTCGGCATCGACGACATGGTGTTGCCTAAAGCCACAGTCCTCGATAGGGGCTTCACCGCCGCAGCTCTGCTCACAGGAGAGGCCGACCTCGCAGTCCAGCAGCTGAGCGAACTCATGTTCGTGCCCGAGGCCGAGATTGTCGGGCCGCTCCCGGAGGAACTTCAAAAATGGACGGAATTCGCTGCTGGGATCGCGGTAGATTCCGTGAGTAACCCAGATGTACGCGCGTTCGTCGAATACATCGTTGGGCCGCAGTCAGCGCCGGCGTACCGTGCCACCGCTCTCGAACCGCTCAGCTGACAGGCTCCAGAGCAGTCTGAGCTCGCTCTACAGCAGCCCGCACATGAATGCGCATTGCTTCCGAAGCGGCATTCGGGTCACCGGTCGCCAGAGCGTCCAGGATGCTCTGGTGCTCGGCGGCCGCTTCGGAAGCATTGGTGTGGCCAGACTTCATGAACAGCCGGAAGCGCTGCACCTGCCCGCTGAGCGCAAGATAGGCGCTTTCAAGAAATGGATTGTCTGCCTGGGCGGCAATCAGCCGGTGGAACCTGTCATCCGCGCTCCAATAGAGCCGGAACGCAGCAGGGTCCTCATCCGCACCCGCCGCAGAGTCAATGAGTTCCTGGATCGTCCCTGCGAGCTCCTCAAGAAAATCGGGCGTGCGCCGCAGCGCGCTCTCGGCGGCGATCGCAGGCTCTATCAACTCCCGTGCAGTGGCAAGCTTACCCATTTCTCGAGCCGTGAAAGGTGGAGCGACAAAATAGCCCCGCAAGGCCTCCCTTTGGACCAGACCGGAATGTTCCAGCCGTGCAAGCGCTTCGCGAAGAGGTGTCTGGCTCACATCCAATTCTCGACTAATGGCCCCGATGTTCAGTGGTTCACCAGGGCGACGGGTACCGTCCATAAGTTGGGTGAGCAGTACCTCGTACATGCGATCTGCCAGGGGAAGCTTTCTCAACGGTTCTCCTCGGATGGTTCTTCAGCTACGTCGACCATGCTCATTGACAGAAGGGCAGGGCTGTTAACTATTGTTACTTCTTCTCACCGATCGTACTGCCATATTAACTGTACTATAAGAGTCAGTAATATAGTATCTGAGTCACTTAGATGGTATTGCGCACATTGGCCCTGTTCATCGGAGCGGGGATGCCCCCCGAAAGGACGAAATGACGAGGCTTCGATTCGACGCGAATCTGAAATGGTTATTTACTGAGGTCCCGTTCGTCGAGCGGTTCGATGCAGCCGCCAACGCGGGTTTCGCAGCTGTCGAGTATGCCTCTCCATACGAATATGGACCGGCGCAGTTGCGCAGTTTATTGAATAATGCGGGCCTCGAACAGGTCTTGATCAATACGCCCATGGGGCCGCCCGGATCGCCTACACGGTCTGGACTTGCATGCATGCCCGATCTGGTTCCCGAATACCGGGACGGTGTACTTCGCGGCTTGGAATATGCAGTTGCGTTGGACGCCCGGTTCCTCCACATTGTCGGCGGAATCGTCCCTGACGGGGTCAGCCCTGAGAGAGCGCATGCGCGCTACGTACACAACATAGCCTGGGCTGCGGAACAGGCGCACGGGACCGGAATCGGCTTGCTTCTCGAGACACAGAACAAGCGTGACGCTCCGGGTTTCGTATTGAGGTCACAAGAGCACGCCGCCGCCGTGGTCGAAGCAGTTGGCGACGATAATGTGGGGCTGCTGCTGGACTTTTATCATGCGCAAATTGACGAAGGCGACCTCATTCATACGTACGAGCGGTTTAAGGACATCACACTCCACCTGCAGATCGCCGACCCCCCTTCCCGTAATGAACCAGGCACCGGTGAGGTCGGATGGGCGGCGCTCTTTGCGGCCATCGAATCCTCCGGTTATGACGGGTGGATCGGCTGCGAGTACCGGCCTAAGTCTGAAACTGTGGCCGGCCTAACATGGATGAAAGAGATCACCCGATGAACATCACCCCCAAGATTGCGCTAATCAGTGCCGTCCCCGCTTCCATCCCACCAGCGCAATCCGCCTTACGTGAGAGTTTCCCTGACGTGGTGGTCTGGAACATCCTCGACGACCGACTTCTTAGTGATGCAGAAGACCGCGGCGGACTGGACGACGACCTGTGCCTTCGAATGAACCGCCTTATCGAGCACGCATTGCGAGAGCACGCCGCGGCAGTGCTCCTTACCTGTTCTCTCTACGGTCCCGTTGCGCAGGCAACTCACTCCGACGTACCCGTCTTGGCACCCGATGAGGCCGCGTTCGCCGATATCGCCGCCGCCGACTACGGATCCGTTTTGGTCATAGCTTCGTTCGACGGTGCAAGGGACGACTCGGTTGAACGCCTTCAGCAAACGCTACGAACAACCGGCAAGAACACTCGCGTCACTGGTCTAACGGTGCCCTCCGCAATGGCGGCGACAAAGGCGGGAGATCACGAAGCACTCGTCACCGCCCTCATTGACGCATGCCTTCTGCGTCCAGGCGACGTGGAGGCTGTCTTCCTCGCGCAGTATTCCCTCGCCCCAGCCGGTGCCAGATTGCAGGAAGCGTTGGGCGTCCCTGTCATCTCAGGACCGAAAAGTTCGGCCGTTGCCCTGCACCGCATTTTCTCAGGGGGTAGCGGGGCATGATCGGGATCATCGCCGACGACGTTACCGGCGCCACCGACGCAGCTGTCGCTTTCCGTCGTCAGGGATTGCGGGTTGGAGTTTACTTCGGCCTGCCCGACGCCTCCGTGATCGAGCCCGGCCTGGATGCAGCTGTCATCGCTCTGAAGTCTCGCACTCTCCCCTCACCCGACGCGGTCGGGCAGACACTGAAAGCAGCCGAGTTACTACGGGTTGCCGGAGCCCGACAACTGTATTTCAAGTACTGCTCCACGTTCGATTCCACCCCGTCGGGCAACATAGGCCCGGTCTTGGATGCCCTGGCCGGCTTCGCTGGCACCGACCTGGTAGTCTCAACGCCCAGCTCACCAGAGCACGGGCGAACAACCTACAACGGATACCTCTTCGTGCACGAACTGCTTTTGTCTGAATCCCACATGCGCAACCATCCCCTCACTCCAATGACGGACTCTGCACTCACACGTCTCATGGACGCGCAGACCCGAGGTGGCAGCGTCGTGATCGATCACGAAACCGTACGCCGCGGTCCGCACGCAATCAGAGAGCGTCTCGACCATGCCCGTGGCGCGGCGAGATACCTTTTCCCGGATGCGATCACTGACGATGACCTCCTCGCCATTGCCCACGGGGTCCTCGACGAGCCGCTCGTTGCCGGGGCAGCTGGGTTGGCCGGAGCTATCGCACGGGCCCACGTGGAACGCCGTGGCGTCAGCATCACCGACGACTTTCAGCCAGCGCCCACGGGCCGCGCAGTTGTTCTTGCAGGAAGCTGCTCGCGCCGCACGCTCGAACAGATCGAGCAAATGCATCGCGCGGGGCGGCCGGCCTACCGGTTGGATGCGTTGGGCGCACAGGACGCGTCGAGCCTGGCCCGAGAAGCGCTCAACTGGTACGACGCACTGCCGGGTGGGCCCGCACCACTTATTTATTCGTCACTTCCACCAACAGAGCTCCACGAAGTACAGGACATCCTGGGCGTGGAACGTTCTGCCGAGATTCTTGAAGGCGCAATCGGCGAGGTCGCGCGTGGCCTCCGCGATCGTGGTGTCGTTCGCTTTGTCGCGGCAGGTGGCGAGACCTCTGGATCCATAGTCAGCGCCCTTGGCATTCAAGGCGGCATCATCGGACCCGAGGCTGCCTTGGGAGTGCCCTGGATCCACACTGATCAAAACTTGGACGTTCTGTTGAAGTCCGGCAATTTCGGTGAACCCAACCTCCTCGTTGCCGCCTCAACTGAAGGAACCCACCCATGAGCATCGACAGGAAAACAGCCGCTGAGCAGATCATTCAGTCTGCCCGCTCATTATTTACGCGAGGGCTCACGCACGGCAGCACGGGAAACATTTCCGTGCGCACGGAAGAAGGAATCCTGGTTACCCCAACAGGATGCAGTCTGGGCACGGTCTCCGTAGGAGATCTGTCGCTCATCGATGGTGGCGGCGGGCACCTGTCCGGACCGAAGCCCTCGAAAGAATCGTTCCTGCACGCTGCAGTACTACGTGCACGGCCTGACGCGAACGCTGTCATCCATACCCACTCGACTTACAGCGCCGCGGTGTCCTGCATGAGCGGCCTCGATATGGATAACGTGTTGCCTCCGCTCACCGCCTACTACGCTATGCGCATCGGGCAGCTCCCACTTCTCCCCTATCACGCCCCCGGTGACGCCGAGTTGGAAGGTCTTGCCGAAGCCACCGCCGTCGACAGCCACGCGATGTTGCTAAGTAATCACGGGCCGGTCGTGGCCGGAAAAACCCTTCCCGCGGGCATGGATGCGCTCGAAGAGCTGGAAGAAACCGCACGACTCTTCCTTCTACTTCGTAACATCCCGACCAGGCCGCTGACCCCGGAACAGGCGACAACGCTTTCCTCGGGTCAGAGGGCACCAAGAGCATAAGTGTCTGACCAGATAACAACTTCTGTCCGATTCACCCAGCTATTCAACCCCCAACCGTCGAAGACATAATCAATCGCGCACGAAACAAACGGGCCCGACATCGCCTCGGATGAGCAATGATCCTACAGTCTCGATATTGCGTACCTGGGGACCTTGCTAGGCACTGGATGAACGGGGTGAGGGGGTCCTCATCAGGTATCACTCGCTGCTCACCCAAGCCGACACGCAAACATCTACCGCCATACATGCCTGAGCCTCGCCACGATGACACAACCCCGCAGCCCGAAATCCCTGCTCCGGATGTCCAGCCGCTCGACCAACGCCCTGCTGAAGCTTCCGCGGCGTAGCCGCCACGAGAGGCTGGGCTCATGAGTCCTGTGCTCAAACAATTTGCGGTAGCGACGGTACATCGGAGGCCACGTCGCACGCTCCCTGGGCGCTCGATTTCCGGGATTACGTACCTTGCCGCGCACGAGATGGACGCGGGCTTGTCCGTTTTTGGAAGGTGATTCCGCCACTTCCTAGGAAGATCGGGACGGCTTGGTGACTCGTGCCGCGTAGGGTGCGCATCTCGAGTCTTGGCGGTGATGCACAACACACGAAACCGAAAACAGCACGGATGGCCTGAAGGACTCGCCCCCTCGACTTGCTGGGTGACGGCGAGCTGGAAGCGGTCTACACACGGGACGAAGTCCTCTCACTCAATCAGAGGCGACGAACGGTTCCATGCCAGGCCTTCGTTGTTGGTGGACGGAACCGATAACGGGGATGTAGTACAAACGGCAGCGTTCCTGTCGGGGACCCGGACAGTCACCATGCCTCTGAACGGGTGAACATGCTAGAGAAGCCCAACTGCATCGAACGGCGGCAGCATCCCCGTGGACATCAGTGGGAATGCTGCCGTCCTGTCCTGGTCGCCGTCTGCGCCGACGAATATCCCTTTGGACTCCTGTCGCTTTATGCCTCGTCTGTCAGGGAGCGGTGAGACGTCTCTTTATGTACAAGCACCGCCACACCTGAACCCACTGCGGTCAGAATCACGAAGAAAGCCGGCATGAGGATGTTCGAAGTCTGGCCGATGAGAGCGGTGAGAATCAGTGGAGCTGCTCCGCCGAAAATCGCTGTGGTGAGGTTATAGCCCAGCGAGTATGCCGTATTGCGGACATTTGTGGGGAACATTTCGAGAAGTGCTGGGTGAATGACGCCCGCGGTCCCGGCGAATGCCAGCCCAAGCAGCACTCCAGCGAGCAGGGCGAGAGTTATGTCGCCGGTGCCGAGCAGGAGATAACAGGGGTAGGCCAAGGCCGCGATAGCGATACAGGACCCGAGCATCACAGGGCGGCGTCCCCTTCTATCGGAGAGATGTGCGGCGAATGGAATCGCAAGGGTGGAGCATATGATCACAGCCGCGCCAACCATCAGACTATTGGGGCGGGAGAATCCAGCTTGGGTGGACAGATAGGTCGGCATGTAAACGAAGAGCACGTAGAAACCTGAGCTGTTGAGCATTGGGATGGCAAATGCCAATGCCAGCTTTCCGCGGTTACCGCGAGAGAACGATTCACGCAACGGGTTGCGGGAGACCTTTCCCCTGCTCTTGAGTTCGACGAAGGCGGGCGTGTCCTCTAGTTTCCTGCGGATGTAAAAGCCGATGATTCCCAAAGGTGCTGCCACGAGGAAGGGAATACGCCAGCCCCAGCTCTCCATGTCGGCCCGCGCGAGCGTCGACGTCAAGAAATATGCCATGCCCGTTCCGGTAAGCAGTGCGACTGTGGTGCCCATCTGCGGCCACGACATCATGAAGGCCCGCCGGTTCGCTTGGGCGTACTCCCCAACGAACGACATCGCTGTGGATACCTCACCCCCTGCGGAAATTCCCTGGATAATCCGCATCAGAAGCAGCACCACCACCGACGCTATCCCCCAGCTGGCGTAACCAGGCAGCAAACCGATCACGGTTGTTGCTCCGGTCATCAGCGTCAACGCCAGCACCATCACGGGTCGACGACCAACGCGGTCCGCCATCATTCCCAACAGGACACCGCCAACCGGGCGGAAGACGAAGGTAACGGCAAAGATGCCAAATGAAAATAGCAGGGCTACGCTCTCTGCGCCTGGTGGGAAGAAGTTGAGCGCGAGGATGCCAGCAAGAAACCCGTAAACACCATTGTCGTAGAACTCAACGAACATGCCGATGCTGCCGGCGACGGTAACCTTGCGAACACTTTGCGCCGGTGCCGGCGCCAGTTTCGTCTTATTGCTCGTGGTCATGAAAAACACTCTCCTTTAAGTGGTTCTCAGGGTGAAGCCGAAGTAAAGGTCGGACCAACACATCGCGTCAATGCGAAGGCACTGCAAACAAACCGACCCACTGGATATAGTATAGCGTTGTCATAAATGCTATCGCAATGGGTAGCTTGCTCGACGATAGTTCCGGC
Source organism: Paenarthrobacter sp. RAF54_2 (assembly GCF_052113945.1). Classification (NCBI taxonomy): domain Bacteria; kingdom Bacillati; phylum Actinomycetota; class Actinomycetes; order Micrococcales; family Micrococcaceae; genus Paenarthrobacter; species Paenarthrobacter sp. RAF54_2. The sequence continues at coordinate 130,904 of NZ_JBFRDV010000008.1, read as the reverse complement.
CGCGCAGCGGCGTTTTTGCCCACCTAGCACCTGCTGTCCGGCCGCAGCCCTGCGGTCCCCCGGCAGAGGCGGCAAGCCATAGCCGGCCCTGCCGGGGTCTCTGCGACCAGAAGAATTCGCATGCTCGTAGCGGAGCGGTTTCTGCTTGGCTATCCGAGCAATTGGTTAGCGACTCCAGACGCCGTCGCAAGGAGTGCCGCGTCACGGCCTTTAGTAGTGAAAAGCTGGACGCTCCAGGGCCCGGACTCCGCATTGCCAGGCAGGGCGATCGCCGGTGTACCCAACATGTTCTGCAAACGAGTGTTCCGCACCAGTTGCCGACGGACCCCTGATGTCGCCCCCTCGGCGATCGTCGGTGCCTCAATCGGGATCGTAGCGTTCATCAGCGCGTCGTACTGAATAGTCAATTCCGCCATTCTTACCTGGAGTTTACGGACTTCCCAGCGAGCTCGTTCATACTGTTCCCGCGACACTTGCCCTCCATCCTGCAGTCGCCGGCGCACGTCCCCCCCGATTAATTCCGGGGCGTCGGCCAGCCGTCGGCTGTGGACTCGGTATGACTCATAGGCCATGATCGTCGAGGATACGTCCATGATGTCAACGTCAGTGGGGGCCTCGACGATATCAATGCTCCAACCGTGACGTGCCAGTTGTTGCCACGTAGCCTCCAGCCTTGCGGCGATCGAAGAATCGACCGGCACGTCGGAGTCCTCGAAGATGGCCAAGCGACGACCAGTGCCGGCGCCTTCATTGTGAAATGGGCTGCCCGTTAGCGCACCCATGGCAATCTGAACGTCCTCAACTGACAGTGCCAGCAATCCGACGTGATCCATTGTTGGCGCGGTGGGCAGTACTCCCGTCGTCGGTAGTAATCCATAGCTCGGCTTGAATCCAACGACTCCACACAGTGTTGCAGGACCGCGGATTGAGCCTCCGGTATCTGTGCCTAGGGCAATGGGCGAAAGTCCGGCCGCGACGGCTGCCGCCGAGCCGCTGCTGGATCCGCCAGGGATGCTGTCCGGGAATCGCGGATTTCTCGCCCCACCGTCGTACTCGTTCAGCCCGGAGGGTCCATAGGCGAGCTCATGAAGTCGCGTTCTACCAAGAATTATTGCTCCCGCCCGTCGGAGCCTGGTGATGATCCCTGCATCAAGTTCGGGAACCACGTGGACTGAGCGGGAACCGGCGGCCATGACGTGCCCGCGAATGTGAATCACGTCCTTGATGCCGAAGGGGATGCCGTCAATCGCGGAGAGTCGATCCCCTGCGCGGAGCCGCTTCTCGCTCTCGGCCGCCTCCTTTGTGGCTTCCGCGCGGTGTACGCCTACGAATGCATTGACTGATTCGGCAGTGGCGTCAATGGCCCCGATGTAGTGCTCTACGAGGTCAACTGGACTGAACTCCCCCCGGTCAAGACCACGGCGTAGTTCCGTCAGTGTTCGAGTCTCGTTTGGCATCTTCATGGGGAGATCGGTATCAGAGGTCATGGCGGATCCGCCCGTCTCGTCGTCCCGCCGGCTGACTCCGGCTGATGGGATTGCTCCACGAGCTCGCCGAGCCCTCGGGTACATCGTGAGTATTGAATATCGTTTCCATGGTGTGTAGCATACGACACGATATAGCCTTACGCTATACTATAGAGGAGAAGGAAATGCCTGATATCGAACGAATCCGATCCGGAGTGCGTGCCAGCCTTCCAGAACTTGCAGACTTTGCTGATCAAGATCTTGCAGAGAAGATCGTTGAGGCTTGGACTCTGTCTTTGTCCCAAACGGAATTCGAGAGCATCGAGGATATGCCCGGATCAGCAAATCCGGACTCCCCGAGCTTGCGTGGTGGTACCCAGGCCACTCACATCCGAGGAGTTGGCCAACTTACCGTCGCGTTGGGCGAGGAGCTGGAACGGGTACTCGGCCCTCTCGGGCTTGATCGCGACATGCTTTATGCAGGAGGCGTATTGCACGACCTCGGTAAGCCTTTCGAAAACAGTCGAATAAACCAGAAGCGGTGGCAGGACGACCCAGGCAAGACCGGGTTCCCTTCAATACGCCACTCAGTTTATGGCGTCCACATCGCCTTGACCGTTGGGCTGCCGGAGTCACTTGCCCACGTGTGCGGCGCGCATTCCGGTGAGGGAGAGCTGATCTATCGCAGCCTTTTGAACAGCATCGTGCACCACGCGGACCATGCCTTCTGGGCGGCGGCGGAGAAGGGCGGCCTTCTCGACATGAATCCAAGGGACCGCCTGTCCAAGAAAGGCTAGGTCCGCATCATCAACACAATCAGAACGGGCTCCGCCCTTCTGATGACCACTCGCAGGAAATGCATACATCAAAGGAGAAACAACTGTGATCAAGGAAATTGTTAGCGACCGCATTGCCCCCATCGACGTCCCTCTTACCCATGTCGTGCGAGCCGGTGACTACGTATACGTCTCCGGACAGATCGCCGTTCGCTCTGACGGAAGCCTGGTTATTGGTGACTTCCCCGCGGAGACGCGCGCAGTTTTGGACAACATCAGCGCCGCTGTTGAAGCTGCCGGGGGAAGCCTCGCCGATGTCTGCAAGACCACGGTATTTCTGCTCAACGCCACTCTGTTCGAACCGATGAACAGTGTGTATCGTGAATACTTCAAAAAGCCCTATCCCGCCCGGGCAACGATCGTAGCGCCGCTGTCCAACCCCGACCTCCGTATCGAAATCGAAGCGGTCGCATACATTCCTGTCGGAGACTAGGAACAATTCTTGGTGCCTCGTAGGCGCAACGACGAAAAGTGCGGTCGGCTTCTTCTAAACCGGAGTAGGCCACTCTCTTCAATGCCTTATTGGTGCTCATTGCTGCACGTTCGTCCGCTGGATCTCGTGAGGATTTGTCCGGAACAGTCCTACGAATAATTAGATACCTCTTAGTATTCGCGGCGTGCACGGGAACTGGGTGCTGGGCACAGATAAAGCTACCCTCGACCCTGGCCGGCCGCACTGGAACTTGGCGGTCCAGTGCGGCGCCAGGCCAGCACTTCTCCACCGGCAGCGAAAACCCGCCACGCGTTTAGTAGTAAGCCAGCGGACGTCAAGCAGATGCTGGGACCGCCATAGAGAGGGCACACAATGGGCAAGTCAGCAACGTTTCCTAACCTTTTCCCTATCACGCTCGGCGGCAACACCTTTGGGTGGACGAGCGACGAGGCTACTTCATTCAAAGTCTTGGATGCGTTTTTCCAAGCCGGCGGCAACCACATTGACACAGCTGACAACTACTCAGCATTCGCGCCTGGAAACGAGGGCGGCGAATCGGAGACCGTCATAGGAAATTGGTTGTCGTCGCGCGGGTGCCGGAGCGAGATTTTCGTTGCTTCGAAAGTGGGCCAGCATCCGCAGTACCGTGGATTGGCTCGCGAAAACATCCGCGCGGCCATCGAACAGACCCTTCGTCGTCTTAGGACCGACTACCTCGACCTCTACTACGCCCATAACGACGACCCACAGCAGGACATCGTGGACATTGCGGCGTCATTCGATTCGCTGATCCGTACGGGTAAGGTGCTACGGATCGGAATTTCAAACATGAGTCCGGAGCGTATCGCCGCATGGGTGCGGGCCGCGGAGGTCAATGGGTTCGCTAGTCCTGCCGCGCTCCAGCCTCACTACAATCTTCTTGCCCGAAGAAGTTACGAGCAAGACTATGAGCCGCTCGCGCGTACGCACGGGCTAAGAGTGTTTCCCTACTTATCACTGGCTGCCGGTTTCCTGACGGGCAAGTACCGCACGCCTGCTGCCGTGCACGGAACCGCTCGAGAACGCAGACTCAGCAGTTACGGTGACCACGCATTCCGGGTGGTAGACGTGCTGGTCGGAATTGCCGATGAAGCCAACGTCGCACCGGCTACAGTCGCCCTCGCCTGGGAGCTGTCGAGGAAGAGTGTCACAGGGCCAATCGTCTCTGCCAGTTCATCGGAACAGTTACCGGACATATTGGCAGCGGCCGGTCTCCGCCTTTCAAGCGCCCAAATCTCCCGTCTGGAGCGAATCACCACTGTAGGGACGTAGTCCCAACACCGGTCATTCTGGAGCTAGGACAATACAGCGGTATCACCTCGTGGAACGTCCCTAGTCACCCCCATCCACTGGCCGCGGTCGGAAATGGCGGCTGAGCCCGGGACGGCAGGCTCAGGATCCTGTTATCTGCTCCACGTTCGTACTTGAAAGGAAAGCCCAAATGAGCGGTAAATTTCAACAGAAATCAATTAGCGTTACCGTCACCAACCCTAGAACCATGGACGAGGATCTTGAGCGGGCTGAGCTCGCCATCCGGGCCGACATATCCTCGGAAAGTCGTGGCGGTATCTTGATTACCCGGACCAGTCCTACTACGTTCGTCGTCGCTGCCAGCGATGATGTACCGCACGGGCAAACGCACGCAAAGTGGCTTGAAAAGCCGTAGTGCGGGAGGACAGCCCGTGTACATTTCGCCACTGTATGTCTGTCGGCCATTGGCAAGCCCTCGAACCAGCCGCTATGAAACACATGCCTTGGGATCACTGATCCCGACGGCACCGTCGTAGAAGCCCGTATGGGGTCCGCACACGCTCACGTATACATTCGGTACGGAAAGCTCAGCGTGCCCCATGAAGATCGCTCGTGAGAACCCCTCGTGATCTTCTTGAAGCCCCTTGACGGTCAGGCCATTCCTTGAAACACGTAGCATCCCTTGCTGCGCGGCTGCGTGATTTCTTGCCTCTGGCTGCTCGTTCGCGCCCAGGCGGTGGTGCCGCGCCGTCGGCCGCCGTCTTGACCCAAGGCGTGGTCGTTCCAAGTATCCGATTCGGCCGCCCCAGATTGACGGAAGGGTGCTTATCGGCGTCTAACCCACGGGAGTAGAAGTGGCTGCGAAGATTGCCGTTCCCCTACAGATTTAGACTCGGGACGGGCTGCGGCCAAAGTGAATGATCAGGACGATCACGACGACGACCAAAAGGACATCAATCAAATCGCCCCGATGTTGCCGGACAGGTGAGCAGCCGGAGCGGGCGAAGAAGCGTCTTCTACAAAGTCGAGGCGTAGTTTACGTGGCAGGCCTCCAATTCCTCCTTATCTATCTGAGCACGCCAGGGAAACGAACCGGCACAATACGTTTGCCAGTTTTCCATACCGCATCGGGCTAAATCCAGGGGGGCGCAGCCGGCGGCGCAATTGCTTCGACTCCGTGCTTTGCCGTGACGCTGGCGGTGCCCCGGCCGGTGGCCCACGCGGTCATCGCGGCCAACGGACCGGAGACCTTCACCGGTGAACTCCCTGCGACGTCGCCGAACACCAAGGTGGAGGAGTGGCCCGTAACCTCGATCAGCAGTCCCTTATCCGTGCCTCGGGAGGACCAGGCACCGGAGATGTCCTTGAGCAGACGGGCCAGAACGGGGGCGGGGATGTCGTGAAAGGACGCCCCGTTGTCCAAATCGACGGCGTGCACCCACACTTCCCGCGTCCGCATCCACACAGTTTCCTCGGCCTGGACTACACGGCCCTGCACAGTCGTGACCTTGTGGTGCCAGCTGTCGGCGGGCAGGTCCCGCCATTCGACGTTCAGGTGGATCGCCGAATGGTCGAATAGGTTGCGCAGCGCGATGGGGCTCAGCGTGGCGCCGAAGTCGATCTCGTGGTTGCGGATCTCCAGCGAGGGGTACATCGGGTTCTCCACGCCTGTTGCCGCCCACTCCACCAGCCTGGCGATGGCGCGGGCGTTGTAGCCCACGTGGGAAACGACGTGTCGCCGCGTCCAGCCCGGAAGCAGCGAGGGGGCGTCAAGGTCCATGTCGGACAACTCGTTCAGCTTGCGGGCAAAGAACGCGGTGCCGCGCCTGGCCTGGAGGAGTCCGTCGAGCAGGACAGGATCGGTGGTTTCGTCGTGCCGAGCGACCATCAGGCTTCTTTAACCACGCGGTTGGCCAGCTGGCCGAGTCCCTCAATGGTGGTGACCAAGACCTGGCCTTCCTGCAGGTAGCGCTTGGGGTCCTGAGCATGGCCCACGCCCCCGGGTGTGCCGGTGGCGATCACGTCGCCGGGGTTCAGCGTAATGATGGTGGAGATATAGGAGACCAGGAACGCCGGGGTGAACACCAGGTCCGAGACACGGGTGGACTGCTGGATTTCGCCGTCCACCGCAGAGGTCATCAGCGGGCCTGCAGTGAATTCGTCCTTTGTGACCAACGCGGGCCCGAACGGGGTGGATTTCTCCCACGTCTTGCCTTGGAGCCACTGGATGGTACGGAACTGGTAGTCGCGCATGCTGATGTCGTTCAGGACCGCGTACCCGGCGATGTGGTCTCCCGCTTCGGCTTCGGCGATGCGGCGGCCCTTCTTGCCGATGATCACCGCCAGTTCGGCTTCCCAGTCCACAGTGTCTGATTCCTGCGGCAACGCCAGGTCATCATTGGGGCCGATCAGCGACTCGGTGTACTTCGCGAACAGGGTGGGGTGCTCCGGGATTTCCCGGCCCATTTCCTTGATGTGGTTGCGGTAGTTGTGGCCGACACAGATGATCTTTCCGGGTGCAGGCACGACGGCGGCGAGGTCGGCGCCGTCGAGCGCGTGCGTTACCCCGTTGGCCGCCTTCGCCGTGGTTTCCCAGTCGGGATTCTGCAGCAAGGCCCCGACGTCGGAGTAGCCCGGAATTTCGGTGAGGGTGCCCCCGTCCTGACGGACCGCCGTCGTGCTGTCATTGCCGGTGCCGCCCAGGAGGCGGAGGGTGAGGAGTCTCATTACTGGGTGCGTCCTTCGGTGTAGGTGCGGTTGAAGTTCAAGCGTTCGAAGATGGGCGCGTCGCTGAAGCGGAAGAGGTCAAATTCACCGTCAGCGGAGGCTTGCAGGGACCATTGGGCCCAGGAGGGGACAACAAACAGGTCGCCCTTGGCCAGGGCTTTGGTTTCGCCGTTCATGTTCACGGTGCCGGTGCCTTCAAAGACCTGCCAGACGCTGGAACCGACCTCTCGAAGCGGCTGGGTCGAAGCACCGCCACGGAGACGGTGGAACTCTGCGCGGATGGTTGGCATCACATCACCGCCGGTGGTGGGGTTGCTGTACCGGACGGCGGCGTGGCCCTGGGACACCGTGGCGGGATGGCCCTCGTCCTCAAGCAGCAACTGTTCCCGCAGTGCGGTGTCTGTGTGCTCCCAGCGGTAGGCGGCGATGGGCGAATTGGTGGTGTCATCCAGCCCAGAGAGCGGACGCAGGCCAGGATGCGCCCACAAACGTTCGGAGCGCGAGATGTCCGGAGTGGCCTCATCAGTAACGCGCTCGGTGCCGAACTCGAAGAACCCCGCATCGGAGTAGTGCACAAACGGGATGTCCAGGCCGTCGATCCAAGCCATGGGCTGGTCGGTCTCATTGTGGTGACCGTGGAAGTTCCAGCCGGGAGTCAGGAGGAAATCACCGCGGCGCATGGCCACGGGATCGCCGTTCACCACGGTCCACACTCCTTCTCCTTCGACGACGAACCGGAACGCATTCTGCGAGTGCCGGTGCTCGGGTGCGGTTTCGTGTCCCCCGAGGTACTGGATGGCTGCCCACAGCGTGGGGGTGGCATAGGGGGCGTTGCCAAGACCCGGATTGGCGAGGGCGATGGCGCGTCGCTCACCGCCACGGCCGACCGGGACCAGATCGCCGGCGCGGGCAGCCAGCGGGTACAGATCGTTCCAGCGCCAGACATGGGGCACCGCCTTGGGGGACGGGACCAAGGGCATCAGGTCCGCGATCTCGGTCCAGAGCGGGATGAGGTTTTCGCTGTCGAAGTCGCGGTAAAGCTGCTCCAGTTGGGCGGTTTCCTCGGGTGTGGGTTCCGGAACGGCCATGCCTTGGGCAACGGACTCGTGCGTCGGATTTTCGGCGCTGATGGACACGATGGTCTCCTTCAATATGATGTTCGGTGTAGCGCCACAGTAAAGGCAGACCCTCAGGACCACGCCGAAGATTCTGCAATGAAGAATGCAACTGGCCAATCCAACTGTCGCGCAGGCCCCATCAGCCCAGAGGCTTTTGGTCCTGAGTGTCAATAACGACAACCGGGTCACCCCGCCCCAACCTTTTCCAGTCTTGAGTTAGCTCTGTGGTCTTGATCCTTCGCAAAGCGCGGGGCGCCCTCGGGCTTGTTCATTGTGGCCTTCTCCTTCGACTCGTGGCCTGCGGGGCTTCCCCTCTCACTCGACTGGTTAGGCAGCCAAACTACATTTTCCCGCACCAGCGAAGGCGGATTTCCACCATCAAGAAAGTGCCGCATGCCTTCGAAGTCCCGTCGCACAGTGATTCATACGCAGATACAAGCCCGGGCCGGCAAAGCGGGCTAGGGCGACAACCGATGAAGGAGAATGACCGTGATTGCGACAGAGAGCCTAAACAGCCATCCCATGTCCGCTGACCATTTCAAGAACGTTTTCCGGGAACACCCAGGCGGAGTAGCCTTGATCACCGCTGATCCGGGCGGGGCATTCGCTCCGGCAGCGCTCACAGCTACCTCAGTGATTTCGCTGAGTGCCGAACCGCCAACGATGGCGTTCTCGGTCTCCGAGTTCTCTTCCAGTACGCCAGCTCTCCGGGTGGCTGAAACTGCCGTGGTGCATTTGCTCGACGCGGACAGCATCCATCTGGCAAAACTTGGCGCAACAAGCGGCATCAACCGTTTTGAGGATTCTGCCCTCTGGGGCCGCCTCGATACGGGTGAACCATATTTCAAAGACGCTCGCATCTGGATTCAGGCCAAGGTTATCGGCCGCCTCGACGTCACGGGCGCAACAATTCTCGCGGTCGAGGGTCAGGCAATCGGCGGCCGCGCGTTCGGTTCCGAACAGCCGGCCGTCCCCTTGGTCTACTGCAATCGCACATGGCACCAACTCGGTGACCAGTCCGTACTTGCAGGCTAGCGGTGTCTGGTGGTCAAGCTATGAATTCGACAGAATCCTCGGCCAGCACGCTATCAGATCGGAGCGCGGCGGTGAGTTCGTCACGTGCATGAAACAGCAACCTCAGGCGGCCAGGGTCACGGTACAGGGCTGGCAACCGAGGAGTTGGAGTGCTGATGACAATGGCAACAGGCGGCGTATTAGGCGGAGCAACAGGAACTCCAATCGCCGATATCCCGGAATTAATCGCATCGACACAGCGGGAATATCCTCGTTTACGCGTCGCTTCGAGTTCACTGAGCAAGATCGCATAGTCTCGCTCGGAGAGGATCGATCCTCGAGATTCGGCAGCCTTGCTCTGATACAGCCTTTCCACCTGTTCTTGGGGCAACAAAGCCAGGAGAGCACGCCCAGCGGCGCTTACGTGGGCCATCATCACGTTACCTGTACGCTCCGGAACATGGTCAGAGAACTCCGGCGCGACGGAGAGAAGCACTCGCGAGTGTTCGCCGATACGCGTACAGAGGGACACGGTTTCGCGGAACTCAGCAACAAGTGTGTCGATGATCGGTTGGGCCAGTTCCTGGACGGCCCGCACCTTCTCAGAAGAGATGACCGGCGTGTACATTGCTGGACCTGCCCAGTACCGTCGGTGGTCGTCCTGAACGGCGAAGCCGTGATACGTCAGCATGGCCATAATCCGGTGAGCCGTCGAATCGGCGACACCCAGAATCTTCGCCAACTCAGACAACCGGGTCGACCCGAAGTCGCGAAGAATATGTATTGTCTTCAGCACATTGTCTATCGAGCCAATGGAGTACGTAGGTTTATGGTACTCAGAAATCTCTTGCCTCATTGCGGGATCCCACTTTCAGAACAATTTATTGTCGCCGGTGGCGAGTTCCACGGTCAAGAAGTTTTTAGTGCTGAAGGGACACGTGGAGACTACAGCCGCTCCCAAAGACCCGGGCCCGAACGCGCCGCCCGGCACTCAATTCCAAATAAAATCTGCCCTAGTCCGCGAGTGTATTGATGCTCCCGGCCGCAGGTACTGACTGTCAGTCAGTACCTCATGTCCAAGGAGGAACGGTTCATTGGTCTATACCGAGGTGACCATGGAAAACGGAAAACTCCGGGGAACGTCATTGCCTGGATCAGGCGTGAGACGATTCCTCGGAGTGCCCTACGGGGCCTCAACGGCAGGTGAGCACCGCTGGCGTCCGCCACGGCCGGCGACTCCCTGGAAGGGCACTCGAGATGCTACCGCTTTCGGTTCCGTTAGTTGGCAGGTCCCCGTGGCACCCAACTCCCTCTACGCGGGCGGTGAGCAGAACTTTAGCGAAGATTGTCTTAATCTCAATATCTGGACGGGAGCCGAGGGGGAAACAGGGCGCCCGGTGATGGTCTGGATTCATCTCGGCGCATTCCAGTTCGGCTCCGCCAATAACCCGATGTACGACGGAGAACGGCTCGCAGCGCAGGGGATCACGCTCGTGTCGATCAATCATCGCCTCGGCCGTCTGGGCTTTCTGGCTCACCCTGAACTAACAGCCGAATCCGGGTATGGCGGGTCGGGCAACTATGGCCTAATGGATCAGATAGAGGCGCTTCGGTTCGTCAGTCGTAACATAGCTGCGTTCGGCGGCGACCCCCAGAATGTCACGATCTTCGGCGTGTCGGCAGGGGGCGACAGTGTGCACAAGCTGCGTTGCTCTCCGCTGGCAGCGGGACTGTTTCATAAGACAATTGCCCACAGCGGACCTGGTGTGGCTCCCGCCATCAATGGACCAGGACATCCTGCCTACGTCTCGACCTTGGCAGCGGGCGAAGAGGCGGGCGCCCAGCTACTGACATCGCTCGGGGTCAACTCGATAACCGAGGCCCGCGCCCTTAGCCCGGAGAGCATCCTTGCCGCCGGTATCGCGCGGGCTAAGGGCGATTGGTCCTCTGATACAGCCCCTGGGCCTGGGCTCAGTGTCCACCGGTACGACACTGGGTATCCAGTGATCGACGGCTATGTGTTGGTCGAACCTGAGCAACGCACGTTTATGGAAGGACGCGCCGCAGATGTGCCCTCCATCGTCGGTAACGTGACGAACGAGCAACCTGGGATCCGCTACCTCACCTCCGTAGCTGCGGTTAAAAGGTACCTTTCCGAGACATTCGGCGCGTTAGCCGATACAGCATTCGAGCTGTATCCCGCCCATTCCGATGCGGAAGCAAGACAGGCCAGTTTGGATCTCCTTGGTGATGAGATATTCATCCTGTCGTCCTGGAACGCCGCGATGCTTCATAGCAGCACGCTGACCGCGCCCGTCTGGCACTTTCGGTTCCTTCGCGAGCCGCCAGTCGAGGGCGATGTGGCCGAAAAGGATTACGCCAGAGCATTTCACGGCGCCGATGTCCTTTACGTTTTCGGCACATATGCCGATCTAGAGTGGGGCTGGACGGATGAGGACCGAGCACTCGCCGACCGAATGCAACGCGCATGGATCTCGTTCGCCAAGACCGGGGATCCTACCGACGGCGGAACCATCCAATGGCCGGCGTTCCGGAGCAGCGTTCGCATGTCAAAGCTCTGGGACGTCTCCGATGGATTGGGCGACATTTCCGACCCGGCCAAGGTCGCTTTTTGGGAGAAATATCGTGCATCCTCAAAATTCGCAAACTGAGGGATTGCGAACGGCCCGGCGATTTCCACCTGAAAGAACTTTGCTCCTCGAACTGTCGATCGCGCCCACGATATGACGTATGGCATTCGATGCATCAACGAATGCCGAACAACGTCGTTCGACATGTGGGGAATCGGAGAATCGGCACTCTCATTATGGGCCGGGGCGCAGAACCCAGTAAGGATAGAAGAGCTATGACCATTGAAGTCACCACGGACACCGAATTTGTTACGGGAATCTCGTCGAGACTCGGGCCCCGAGTGAGGGCGCTGGACTTCATTCCCCCGTTCCCGCCGCACCCCATCCCGAGAGGTGCCAAGCCGTCAAAGGTGCCTGGCGACTACCATCCAAGACTGAGTCTTACCGAACGGGACCGTCGCTGGGATGCGCTGCGCAAGGACATGCTGATGGCTAACCTCGACGTACTTGTGCTTCTCGGCAATGACATCTACTGGGACATGGGCATCGCGAATATTCGCTACGTTACGGGCATCGCTGCGAAGATGGGGTCGAATGCGCTGTTCTTCATGGATGAAGATCCGGTGCTCTACAACGCGGTCGCCCACATGAGTCAACCGTTCCACTTTCAAGAGGCGCTGAACGGCTGGGTTGAGGACATTCGTATCGGGCACGGTATCCCTGAAATTGCTGCAGAACTCAAGGACAGGGGTCTCGGCGGGGCACGGGTCGGCTTGGTCGGCTTCTCGTCCACAATCCAGACGACTTCAACAATCCTCTCTGCTGACGAGGCTGCCTTGAAGGCGCTATTGCCGGAAGCTCAGCTTGTGGATTTCGGATACGCCTTCCAGAAACTCCGCATGGTCAAAAGCGCAGAAGAAATCGGAATGCTCCGCAAGGCCGCTGTGGTCGCGGAGAAGACCATTGAGGCACTTGTGGGCGCTGCCAAAGTGGGCGCCACAGAGGCCGAGGTCTACGCGGAAATGGTGCGAACACAAATCGCGAACGGTGGCGAGCCGAACATTTTCAACCTTTTCGCCTCAGGCCCAGTCGAGCATCCTGAGTCGGAGCTGTGGCACCTGCTTCACGGCTCTGACCAGCCGATGGTCCCTACCATGCGTCCCATCGCCGACGGCGACCTCGTCGTCGCCGAGTGGCACACAAAGTGGGGCGGGTACCTGGTACACACGGAGTACAGCTGTCATGTCGGCCCACGGGTGCCTCCCGCGCTACTCCGTCTGTTCGACGTCGCACTGGAGTGCTTCGAGGCCAGTAAGTCAGCCTTGGTGCCCGGCAAGACCATCGCCGAGGCCGTGGCAGAGATCCGCAAACCGGCAGCCAAGGCGGGCGTCAATTGGGTAGAGCTGGGATTCCACGCGATGGGATTGGCCTCGCCCGAGTTCCCGACGGTTGTCTACGACGACGGATACGGGTCGCGTTCGTTGAACGGTTCGGGTATCGGTCACCTTGTGCTCGAAGAGGGCATGCACTTTGGCAACAACATCGACCTCCACGATCAGTCATGGAAATCTGACGTGGGCATCATGTATGGCGGGAGCATGATCGTCCGCCGGGGCGGCGCCGAGGTTCTTGTGAATCCGCCGAAAGAACTGGGTGTGAGCTGACCCCCTTGCTCCTAGGGCGAGTACCCTGCTCTACGTTGGGTTTCTAACGCAATCGGCCTCCTGGCGTCCAGGGACCCGCAGCATCAGTCAGTCACCTAAGAAGTGACCCCACCACTGAGAAACGCTCGGCTGGTTACCCAGCCGAGCGTTTCTGACTACTGAACAAACCGCCTTATGCCTCGATCTGCGACGAAGACCTCTGGAAGGTGAAATTTGGCGGCGGCTGCTCGTCAAGGCGCGGTGGCCTCATTGACGAGTTCGAGTATGTGCCGATAGGACTCTCCAGTCGCCCGCGTCATGCCGAGTTCGCACGTCCGATTGAGCGATGCATGCGCGGCAGTAGGATGTGCCGCCACCTCCTGGGCCTCGAGGGCTGTCGCCGATGAGGTGAGTTCCGGATGCAGCATCCCTCTGTCGCCTGCGAACGCACAGCACCCCCAGTTGTCAGGAACGACCACCATCTGGGCGATCGCCGCTGCCGTGCGAACGAGCGCCGGGTCCAAGCCCAACCTGTGGGATGAGCACGTCGGGTGAAGGGTGATGTCGGAAAGCTTGCGGTTCACCTTGAGCCGCGGAAGTACGTGCTCTTCGACGAACGCAACGCTATCGAGCACACGGATGTCCAGCTCGTCGGTCGCCTCGAGGAGAATTTTCAATCCCTCCGTGCAAGAGGATGCATCGCAAACGACGGGCAGCTGACCGTTGTTTGTTGCCCTGCCAAGTTCTGAAACAACCTGCTTCTTCATGGAGTTGTATCCAGTTGTCATACCCTTCGACTTCCAGGGTGTGCCACAACATAGCGAGGGCAGACGATCAGGCGTGATCAGCGGGACCTCGGCTCGTTTGCATAGTTGCACAAAGGACTCCGCGACGCCGATCCCCTTTTCGGGCCCGAACATGGTCGCGGTGCAACTCGAGAAGTAGACAGCTGCCGGTGATGTCGAAGACAATGCCGGTCGCCGCCCGCCACCGGCGGGCAGGCCCTCGTCGTAAAGGGGCATGTCGTCATGTTTTGCGAGAAGACGTCCCACGCGGGTGGCCGCTGCTGGGATCTTGGAAGGAACCTTACTCGCTACGCTAAGCGCGGTCCCCGCGATCCGTGTTATTCCATCCCAGTGACCGGACGCCTGTTCCCAGATGGCGGACTGCACCGGATTTGCCTGCTCGGCACGGAGCCTTCTCACCAGATCGCCGGTATTGATAAGTAGCGGGCAAGCTACTTCACACATACCGTCGGCTGCACATGTTTCGACGCCCTCATAGCGAAAGTCACGTTCAAGCTCTTGCACCAGGGACGCGTTGTCCGCCAGCTGTGCGCGGCGGATTTCGCGACGCAACATGATGCGCTGACGAGGAGTGCGCGTCAGATCCTTGCTCGGACAAACCGGTTCGCAGTAGCCGCACGAGACGCACTTGTCGACCTCAGCTTCAACCGCGGGTGCGCTCTTCACGTTACGGACGTGCGATTCCGGGTCCTCGGACAGGAGCACCCCCGGGTTGAGGATGCCCTTTGGGTCCACGAGCCGCTTTATTTCGACCATGATTTCGTACAGCGCATCACCGAACTGCCGACGGACATATGGTGCCATCATGCGACCAGTTCCGTGTTCGGCCTTCAGAGTGCCACCTTGGGCCAGAATGAGAGCTACAAGATCCTCGGTGAAGGCCCTGTACCTCTTCACACACTCCGGATCATCGAAGTGCTCATTGAGCATGAAATGGATGTTGCCATCCTTCGCGTGCCCGAAGATCACGCTCTGCTCATATCCATAACACTCGAAGAGGCGTATGAGTTCAGTACACGTTTCATAGAGCCGGCCGACCGGAACGGCAACGTCTTCAAGAAGTGCGGTCGTCCCGGAGGGCCTGTTCCCTGCGACGAGGGTGTACAGACCCTTACGCAGACGCCACAGGCGTGCGCGGGCAACCGGCTCTGTCGACAGCGAGGGTGGGTGGACCAGAGCAAGAGAGCCCAGCAGTGTCGAGACCTCGCTCATGCGCTTCTCTAGTTGCTCTGCTGTCTCCTCTTGGAGCTCCACCAAGAAGGCGGCGTGGTCAGCGACGTCCAACTCGACGAGGACGTCGGGAGCTTGAGGATCGCCTTTGCCGACACGAAGACTCGTGGCATCCATGAGTTCGATGGCAGCAAATCCAGCCTGTACAAGAGAAGGCAATGCGAGGGTGGCCTCGGAGAGGTTCTTGAACAGCAAGAGAGAGGTTGCCACGTGCGATTTCACTGGGACGGTCGTAAAGGTGGACTCCGCGACGAAGGCCAGTGTTCCTTCGCTGCCCACTAAAAGGTGTTCGAGGATATCGATCGGTTTGGTGTGGTCCAAGAACGAGTTGAGACCGTATCCCATGGTGTTCTTTATTGAGTAGAGCGCCCGGACCTGCTCAATCATTGACGGGTCGGAGCGGATCCGGTCGCGGATCCGCCCCAGGCCGGCATGAACGTCCCATGCTTCTGTGCGGAGTGTGTCATCAGCGTCTGGTTGTGCAGTGTCGATCACCAGTCCGCTCGGCAGGACCATGACTAGTGAATCAAGGGTCCGGTACGTGTTCTCTGATATCCCGCAGAGCATGCCACTGGAATTGTTGGCCACAACGCCACCGATGGTACATGCGATTTCGCTGGCGGGGTCTGGTCCGAGCTTTCGACCATGCCTCATGAGACGTTGATTGACTTGACGGACGGTCATTCCTGCACCGGCTGTCACCCTTGCCCCGTCGTCGAGGACCGAGACCTGTCTGAATTTTTGCCGTGTGTCGAGCAGCAGGGAGTCCGTTCCCGCCTGGCCACTGAGGCTAGTGCCGCCCGAACGGAAGGTGATTTGCGCCACGTGCGCGGTTGCCTGGGCAAACACCTTGGCAACCTGTTCGACATTCGCGGGCGTGACAACCACGGCCGGCGTCAGGAGGTAGTGCGATGCATCATGCGCCATCGCCAGTCGATCTGATGCTCTCGTGGAGGCCTCGATCTGGTCCTGTTGGAACGCACGCATGATCTCTGTCAGGCGGTGTGTCTCCCGCGCTTTCTTATTTCCCTGCAATGGTTTCCTTGTCGTATCCCGCGACGCGCTGGTAGCCGAGGCTGATCTCCTGAATCTCCTCGAGCGAGATCACTTCATCGAGAGATTCGAACCTCTCACCGTTTGTCCGCTGCTCCACCACCTCAATGATGCTGTCAGGAGGCGTCGAACGGTTGGTCAACACGATGTTGTTAACGATCGGCAAACGCTCCTTCTCGTAAGCAAGCAACGCCGCATTCGGATCGTTCTCGGCTAAGAGTGCTTTCGCCAGCGCCTCAGCATCGAGGATGGCTTGGGCCCCGCCGTTTCCCCCACGCGGATACATTGGATGGGCCGCGTCGCCCAGGAGCGTCACGCGTCCAAACGTCCACTGGTCGACGGGATCCCGGTCGACCATTGGATACGACAACACGCCTTCGCTACTGCTGAGCAATTCCTTGCAGTCTAGCCAGTCGAATCGCCAATCTTCGAAGTAAGGCATGAAGTCTTCCAAGTTTCCCGGCGCGCTCCAATCAACGGGTGCCTGATGATCGGTGACCACCTCCGCGATCCAGTTGACGAGCTGATTACCTTCGGAGTCAATGTTGTTGCGGATTGGGTACACTGCGAGTTTTCCGGTGCGATGGAGCGCACCGATGCGGGTCGCACTTGCACCGCTCAGGAACGGCCGCATCTTTGTGACACCGCGCCACAAGTTGATGCCATGGAAAACAGGTGCGCCTTCGTTCGGATAGTACGACTTTCGAACCACAGAGTGGACTCCGTCTGCCCCAACCTGGAAGTCTCCCCGTACAGGTTCAATCGCAGCACCCTCAAAACCAGCGAACACAGCGGTCACTCCTGCGTCGTCCTGAGAGAACTCGACGAGCCGATGACCGGTGTGTACCCGGTCGGCGCCTAGCCTCTCGATAACGGCCTGGAGGAGAACCGAGTGGAGATCGCCGCGGTGAATCGAAAAGTGCGGGTATTCGTGCCCTGCATATCGTCCAGTCGGTTCTCGATAAATGATCTGCCCGTTATGCGTTGCAAATACGAACTCTTCCGCCTCGACAGCCACTTCCTTCAGATTATTCTGCAGACCGAGCTCCGTTAGGACGCGGACGCAATGGGGCATCAAGTTGATACCGAGCCCGAGGGGTTTGAATTCCGATGCGGCTTCGTAGACATGAATCTCCATGTCGTCGAAGCGGGCTTTGAGGGACAGTGCCAGGCTCAGACCGCCGATGCCGCCGCCGATTACCAACGCTTTCAAGTTTGACTCCTCTGTCTGGTGTTCCCAGGTCCAAGCCTCGAAACTTTTTTGTTCGTGATGGGGAGTCCGGGTCCAACCCTTCGACTCCCCCGGCCTCATTTCGCAGACCTTGTCTTAGTCGTCGATGGAGAATGGCAGCCGCAAGCCTCGACGCTCCATGCGCGGGAGTACCTCGTCCCTGAGGTGCGGGAACTCGTCGATGTAGTTGACCAATCCGACTGCGACGCCTTGGAGTCCACTCTCGCTAAGTCGGGCGTACATGTCGACGACGTCGTCGTAGCTGCCAACGACTGGCCATGTCCCAGAGCCAGCGATGTTGCGCCGCTTCATCTCGTGCTGCTGCAGTTGTTCCGCTGTAGAAGACTGAGCGGTCAAGCGGCCGGCGGCCATGTTGTCGGCGGCTTCCCAATCACCCATCTCGTCGACGATGTAGCGGTAATAATCCTCAGCCTCCAAACGGGTCGGGCGACAGACGAGATGGCTACTGGCGAAGACGCCGAATTTGCGTCCGGGGTTTTTGCCCTTCACTTCAGCTACCTGCGTGGCCAGACTTTCGAGATCATTGATGACCATAAACAAGGCGTCGGCGTTGCGGGCCGCGAAGGCGCTGCCCTTGGCAGAAGAACCTGCACTCATGATGACCGGCTCCTCGACGGGCGCTGGATGTCCTTCCACGCCCACGAGATCGAAGAAGTCGCCGTGGTGGTCAAAGAGCTCCGGCTCATGCCAGACCTTCTTGACGACATCGATCCACTCCTGTGCGTAGGCGTACCGATCATCATGTTCTTTAAGAGACACCCCGAACATGGAAAACTCTGATGCGTTCCAGCCAGCAACGATGTTGAGCCCAAACCGCCCGTGTCCGACATGGTCGGCCGTCGTCATCTGCTTGGCCGCGAAAACCGGGTGAATCAGAGCGCAGTGCGTCGTGCTGAAGACGCGGATGTGCTTTGTCTGACCGAGAATGCCGGTTGCCCAAGTGATGGGCTCGAAATTGCTGCGTTGGCTGTTGGTTTCTCCCCCGTAGCCTTTCCATCTTCCGACGGGAAGCAAGAACTCCAGCCCCGCTTCATCGGCGAGCTGTGCCGCGTGAACGTTGTTGTCCCAAGTGTTCTGCCATCTCTCCGGCGCCTTGGTCATGGTCATGCCGTTGGAGCAGTTTAGGGCGAACAGCCCCAGTTGAAATGTGTTCTTACTCAGCATTTGTGTGTCTCTCTACAATTGTTTTTTACCGTCGCTACTTCGTCATGCTGACGCACGGCTCATCAGAGGTCGCGCTTATGCAGGTCCCGTGGAACGAAGAGGGCGGCAATGAAAGTGATTACCGCAGCACCCATGACCCAGAAGGCAACCGAGATCGGTTGTCCCGTCGCACTGATCAGCCACGTACAGATGTAGGGCGCCAAACCGCCGAAGATCGTGACGCCTAGGGCCAGAGTGATGGTGACCATGAAACCGCGGCGACGCCCGCTGAACATCTCCACAATGGTCGCAACCGCCGGGCCTCCGATGGCGGCTGAAAAGAAAGCGAGCACGAACTCGAGCAGGAGCACAGAYCAGAATTCCTTGGTCGTTATGATCAGCGAGAAGAGCGGAATTGTCAGTACGAGATAGCCGATCGCGGTAAAGAGGAAAAGAGGCCTGCGTCCGATCCGGTCGGAAATCATGGCAGCGACCGGGATCAGTCCGGCCGTCATTGCTGCACCAAGCACGGTGGCCCACAAAGCGCCCGAGGCATCTACTTTGACCACAGAGTAGGCAAACGTGGGCATATACGTAATCGTGACGAAGGTCGTGTTTGTCCACAGTGCGATAAGGCCGACTGAAATAAAAAACGCGGTTCCATTGCCCATTCGCTTATCAGTCAGGGTTCCCTCGGTGCCAGTATCCTGCGCCGTCAGTTCGTGCGCCGCCTTCAGCTCACGAAACACCGGTGTCTCTTCGATATTCCGCCGAGAGATCAGGACTATCACCGCCAGCACAGCGCCGAAGAAAAAGGGAATCCGCCATCCCCAGGCAGACATCGCGCCCGCTCCGAGAGCCGAAGTCAGAACTGCGGTAAGCAACGCCCCTAGCAAAACGCCTGTGGTCGCCGCGGAGTTAAGGAAACTCCCGTAGAAGGCCCTTTGGCTCTTGCCTGCCCACTCGACGAGGAAAACGCCGGATGCGCCCTGTTCTCCACCGGCAGAGAGACCCTGGCAAAGCCGCCCGAGGATGACAACTGCCGTCCCGAAGCTGCCCGCGACCGCGTATCCCGGTGCAATTGCGATAAGGAGCACACCGGCGGACATCAGCAGCATCGAAAGGAGCATCACGGGTTTGCGCCCCTTCCGGTCGGCGAGCCTGCCCAAGAGCAGCGCACCGAGCGGTCGCGAGAGAAACCCGATGAAAAAGACAGCAAAAGTCGAAAGTAGCCCAACCAGTGGGTCTGTTGACGGGAAAAATGTGGCAGCGATGTGCGGTGCGAGAAATCCGTACACCACGAAGTCGTACCACTCGAAAACGTTGCCAACTGACCCAAGTGCGAGAGCTCGTCGACGAGAAGGTATTGAGGCCCGAGTGTCTGAGGTGACTATTTGGTCTGGAATTTGGGTCACTGAGTGCTCCTTCGAACTCATTAGTGAATGTGGGATTCCCGGATGATATGGGGCTCTTCTCCAAGAGGAGAAGGGATCCAGATGCGTCGCCTCCGCTTTGAGAGGCACGTTGTGCGCTTTGGCCGAATGAGGCGTCCAGCTAGGCAATCGTGCCTGATCCACAGGCGGCCCGGACAAAACTTCTTCACAGAAGAAACCCAGCCAGCTCGTAGATTCGCGTCACCTCATAGGACTCATGGTCCCGGTATCCTTTGCATGGATCAACGAGTTTTCCAAACCCTTCATGTATGACCGCAGAGAACGTGTTCTCCACTCGAGGACCCCGCCACACTCCCCTGGGCCTGTCCTCCTGTTCTCCTCCCGCGTCCCGCTGTCCTTCCGAATCAGTCTCGTGGAAAAGATTGGCCCCAGGCCGTTCCTCGCCCGGCGTTGCCGACGCCTGGGATAGCGTTACCTCGCCGGCTCGCATGGAAGCGGCGTCTTCCCGGCGCCGCCCAGAAGCCGTGTCTGAATATTTCGCGGGAATTCTCCTACTTGTCCGTTTAGGTGTACAGCGTCCCGCCGCGGCTCTTTTGCCAGTGCTGCCGCGTCCACGCTGACATATGGCTGGCAAGACCGGAAAGTTCTTCTGCGGCGTAGTGGTCTGGCTCCCAACCTGCGTAGAGGCTGATCTGGAGGGCTTTTCCGTTGTGAAGCAAGGGGACACCGTGGAGGCCGAACCGCGGATGTTCGATGACCAGGGCGCTACCTTGTCCAGCGGCCGCCAAAGCTTGCGCCACAGTCCCGTTGGTTGTAATTCGCAGGCCTTCAAGGGTCAATTCTGCTTCTAGTGCGGCTCGTTTTACGATCCGTTCGACTGCACTGCCGTAACCCGGGACCAAGACTGCTTCCTGACCCATCGCGGCCAACTCGATACCATTTTTCGCTTTGCTCCGAAGCCATTTCGGGTCTGGACTCTGGATCAGGATTCCGAAGGAGAGTAGTTCCTGCGCGGCAAGTCCCGGTGGCGGTGGCGAGGTGTTGACTGCGAGATCCGCTCCCTCTGCCAGCTGATCGTAGACTGCGGCCGGTCGCACCGGCACGATTTCAGAAATGGGCGCTCCTGAAGCCATGTAGGGGGCGATGAAGTAATTGCCGGTTGTTTCCGGGCAGGCGACGGTGAAGGTCTGGCGTCCCGCCCGCATAGCTGCCATGGCATGGCCGGCCCGTTCAACGCGGATTTGAATGTCCTTGGCCATGGTCCGGAGCCGCTCGCCAGCAGGCGTCAACTGCATCCCGCTGACCGTTCGCCGGAAAAGCTTGAGGCCAACCTCACGCTCAAGTGCGGCGATTTGCCGTGAGACTGCAGGTTGGCTAACGAAGCAGGACTGCGCCGCGGAGCTAACTGAGCCAGTCTCTGCGACGGCAAGAAAATAGGCCAAAGATCTCGAATCCATTATGACTTCAGCTTATACCTGACTGCAAAAAAAGCATTAGACAGTAATACTCCCGCACTTAATACTAAGTGTTACTAGTCGCAGTGAAGCTTCGTTCCACCCCCAGCTCAATCACATTTCGGAGATCCACCCGTGTCCCAAACCTCACTTGCCGCCCAAACGGCACGACAACGCCGCGCCACGATTGGCGCGTTCGTCGGAACCGCTATCGAGTGGTACGACTTCTACATCTTCGGCACCGCCGCAGCGTTGGTCTTCAGCCAGGTCTTCTATCCAGGAGCTGACCCTGCGTCCGCACTCATGTCGTCATTCGCCACGTTCTGGGTCGGCTTCCTTGCACGGCCAATCGGCGGGATGATCTTCGGCCACTTCGGGGACAAACTGGGCCGGAAAAACGTCCTGGTCATCACCTTGCTCATGATGGGAATGGCCACTTCCCTCATTGGCGTTCTGCCTGGCTACGCCACCATCGGAGTGTGGGCGCCAGTGATACTGATCGCTCTCCGCGCCCTCCAAGGCATAGCGGTCGGTGGTGAATGGGGAGGCGCGGTACTGATGGCTACGGAGAATGCCACCGACAAGAAGAAGGGCTTGGCAGGTGCCTGGGTCCAGCAAGGCTCACCCGCGGGAGCCATTCTTGCCACTGTCATGTTCACGATTGTCGGTGCGTTGCCAAACCACGAGTTTCTTGCGTGGGGGTGGCGCATTCCCTTCCTCATGTCAACGGCTCTCGTCATCGTAGGCCTGGTCATCCGCAACAAAGTCGAGGAATCACAGGACTTTGTCGAGAACCGCAACCGCCATGCCCTGGTAAAGACTCCGCTTGTTGAGGTGTTCCGCGTTGCCCCTGGTGTTGTCTTCCTTGGCGTAGCGGCATCCATCATGGGAATCTCGCTGGCCTACTTCACCAACACCTTCGTCCTCGCGTGGACGACTGGCCCGCTGAAAATTGACCGCCAAACCATGTTGAACGTCCTGTTGGGCTTGGCCATCCTCCAATTCATCTGGCAGCCGATCGCTGCCCTCATCGCCGAGAAAGTCGGCACATTGAAAGTCATGCTTTGGGGCCTCACCTTGTGCGTGGTCATGGTAGTTCCAATCTTCCTGGCCATCAGTTCGGCAAACCCGACGTACATCGCCGGCACCCTCGCTGTCGCCATCATCGGCGGCACGGCCTACTACGCACTGTTGGCCCACTTCCTCGCCAACGCTTTTCCCTCCAACATCCGATACACGGGCGTCTCGCTGGCGTACCAACTCTGCGCAACCCTTATCGGCGGCTCTACACCCCTGATCGCCCAATGGATCCTTACTTCCTCAGGAGGTTCGCCTTGGGGCGTCGCAGCGTTCTTTACTGCAATGCTGTTCGCCACCATCGCAGGTACCTGGGCACTCAACCGGCTTGCCACGTCTCGTGCCGATGCCGCCGCGCAGCCAACCCACGCCGCGACCGTCTAGACCCACCCACGAAACCACATTGACCCCTTATCTGGCATGTTCCAACGGTCCATCTCGGTCACTCAAAGGAGACTTCCAATGCGCATCGACGCTATCTTCATCAACGGGCGCATTCGAACCATGGACCCGGCGCGGCCTCACGCCAACCGCATCGGGGTCATGCACGGCCGCATAGTCGGCCTCGACGCAGATCTCGATGGCGTCAGCGCCCGCAACGTCGTCGACCTCAAGGGCGCACCCGTCCTGCCAGGCTTTCACGACGCACATAACCACATCTCCATCACAGGAGCACGCCTTGCCTCACTGGATCTGCGACCAAATGTCATCCCCAACATCGAAGCCCTCTACGAAGCCGTAGCACGCCGAGCCAGAGAGCTGCCCGCGGACGCGTGGGTCCGTGGCTCTGGCTACGATCAGAACTTCCTTGGCGGACACCCCACCGCGGAACGCCTCGATGCCGCAGCAGGTGGCCGGCCCGTCCTACTAGAGCACGTCAGCGCACACATGATCACCGTCAGCACCCGTGCTTTCGAACTCGCGGGGTACGCCGGACGCAACGGAGTCCCAGATGTTGACGGAGGACACGTGGCACGAATGCCCGACGGTCGCGCAGAAGGCCTCCTACAGGAAAAAGCCATGACCCTCATCTACGAACTGGTCAGGCCCTTGAAGCTCGACGAAGTCCAGCGCAATCTCTCCCTCGCCGGCGAACAAGCCCTTCGGTACGGCTTGACCTCCGTGACAGAACCAGGTATTGGTGACTACAAAATGGTCGGCAATTCGCCTGTGGACTTTCATTCATACCAACAGGCAGTGGAAAACGGCGTGCTCTCCACCCGCGTGACACTAATGCCGTTCTGCACAACCTTGCATGAACTGGAAGGCTTTAAGGACCGGGGCTGGTTCGGACTCGACCTAGGAATCCGCACAGGGCTGGGGGACGACCGATTGCGAGTCGGGCCAGTAAAGGTGGTTGCTGATGGATCCTTCATCGGTCGCTCCGCAGCAATGCATCGCTGCTATCACGGCGAGCCGGACAACCATGGCGTACTAATGGTCAATCCAGACGAACTAAGCAGGATAATCGTCGGCGCCCACGAAGCCGGATGGACCGTCGCCACGCACGCCATCGGCGACGCGGCCATCGACCACGCGATGGACGCTTTCCACGAAGCCCAACAGCGCCTACATCGACCGGACGTGCGGCACAGAATCGAGCACTTCGCCCTCGCCACAAATGATCAGGTTTCCCGAGCGGCTGCCCTAGGACTAACCGCAGTTCCACAAGGTGTATTCATCTCAGATTTTGGCGATGGGATGATGGCAGCAGTCGAACCAGAACTGGCCCCGCTGATTTACCGCATGAAGTCACTCCTGAACGCCGGCATGGTCCTGCCTGGTTCCTCGGACTCGCCCGTCTCCGATGCCAACCCGCTGGTCTCCATCCACGACATAGTCAACCGACGCACCAGCTCCGGCGCGATCCTCGGCCCAAATGAACGACTCACCATCAAGGAAGCCGTACGTGCATACACGTACGGCTCCGCCTACGCGGTTGGGCAGGAACTGGACAAGGGCACTCTCCGGCCAGGGCAACTGGCAGACTTTGTAGCCCTCTCCGATGACCTGTTCACAGTCCACGAAGAAACCATCAGAAACGTCACTGTAGGAACGACCGTCATCGGCGGAAACGTGGTATTCGATGACGGACTGATCGGCGAAGAGATGCCTGACGGGAATCAAGTTGCTTTGATCAAATGAACTGCAGGTCGGGCGTTAACATCCAGCTACACCACGTACAAGCCCTCCCTTTGCTTACGAGAGGTTGTGGATTGCCCCGGCCCAGCGGGGGCCGGACACGGCGCGGCGGACAGCCCTCGCGCGAGTGTGGAAGTCGATCTTGGGAACCCTCTGGGCATCGGCGGGTTGACCTGCAGAATCATCGCAGGCTGCTGGCGCTGCGGCATTTGTGGATGTTGTGCACTGGTCGGCAATCAGTCCCATGCCGGCGTACTCGCGCACAGCCGCGATGCCGGCAACAGCATCCATCTTGGTATCGAAGGGCTTGGAAACTGCCATAATGGTGCCGTCGGGCGCTGTCAGTCGGAACCTAAACGCTGATTCCGGGTCGACAAATAATTCGAACATTCCTGCCATAACGATCCTTTCGGTCTGCGGGATCTTGAGGCCGCATCTTTGCCGCCAGCCAGGCACCAGGCATCATTGCCTCCGTCTTGCCTGGAATCCCGCCATCCAAATTTCCATCGAATTCAGCATGCGATACCCGAGTGTTTCGCAGCGACGCCTGCCAGCGCAATGCTTAGCCTGCATCCAGTCGAAGTGATCCCCAGCTCTCAAGTTCAACTCGGAGGCAATAGCGGTTGCGGAACCGCCCTGGCTGACGAGTCTGGCGGACCAATCCAGTGCACTTATTTTCCAGCACCCGACAACCGCGCAACTACGCCTGCGGCTGTATCCATAGCCGTAGCCGACGGGGTTAAGGACGGCTCGCCCTTCAGTGTGGGATGGTCTCCAAAGACCCGCGCTGCAAATGTCTCCCGGAGCCTATCCTTGACCTCGAGGTTTTCGATGGCTGCCAGGTAAGCATCAAATGTCCGCAACTGTATTGCGAGGGATCCTGCCCAGTTGGCCAAAGTCCTGTGCTGATTTGCTTGACGGGCAAAATATCCCGCCAGCGCAAAAACGGCTGCCAAGAAAATGGCTCGCTGGATGAGGTGAACGTAGTCGCCAGCAGGTACGTCTAGCCAATTGAGACCGGTTGAAGGGGCAACGACGAAGCCAAGGGTTGTCCCCGTAGCAAGAAGAACCATCAACACTGTCAGTTTGCGGAAATTGTTCGCGGATGCGGCTTCTTTTTCCGCAAACTCGATGTAATACGAAGCGAGCTCAAGATCTCCGATCTTGCCAAGCGTCTTCTCCGCTATCTCCTCGCTTTTCGATATGTTGGCCACACCGACAGCGGCTTCGTCGACGAGAGCGTCAACCTCGCGCTGCGAAGTCCTTGCTAGGTCGCGTGCGATCTCGTCGGCGATGCCCGTGACCGCCGCAGCCCCCGCCCTATCCGCAGTTTCCGATGAGGCAGCGTCCTTGACTTCCTCCATCAACTTTTTGAGTCCACTTCGAAGAGTTCGCACATGCTGGTAATCGAGACGGCCTTTGTCTGAGGACGCGTCCACTACTGCCTTTAGACCCGCCCGCGTTTCGATTGCACCCAGACCATCAAGCCAGTCGATGAAAGGCGCCGGGAACGGTTGCGGTCGCCGACGAAGCTCGGCTATTTCACGGTCATAAGCAGTGACGACAGGATGGGTCAGGAAGCGTTCCAGAAGCTTCCACCCATCCTGAGTCAACTCAGCAAAAATTGTGGATCTCAACAGATCCGGGAAATTGGGTTGTTCAACTACGGGACGTGCTTGGAGCAGAAGACCATGCAATTTATCGTACGAATCGGTTTGCAACCCTTCTTCAGTCATCTTGTCTCTCCTGCGATTCTTCGCCGCATTCGCGACTCGTCAGTATAGTGCGTGAGCGCGACCTGCATCACATTCGAATGCGCTCCAATTGAGCAGCCCTGTTGGCTAGGATGCCGTCGGCTCCTTCAAACGCGTAAACCTACACGCTTGGGTTGACCGAACATATGGGTTCTTATCGGCGTTATCAGGGCATCGGGGGGGTGGATACTCCACTTCAGCGAACCCAGGGAGGGACAGCGGCCTCGGTAAGGGGCCGGAACCAGTCCTGGAATTTCATGGGTGCGCCAAGCCGAGCCGCAGGTTCAGTTCTACATCGTCTTCGAGGCCGTCCCTACTTCGCGCAGCAGGCCGCTGCGCGAAGTCCATGTTTGATTTCCAAAGATGTGTTCCGGTAGGCACTCGAAGTCGGAGCCACAACCCGTAACTCGCCCGTGCGAGGTCAATTCGAAGCTCGGCTGGTGACAAGTCGACAGGAACATTCGCGGCGACACTACGGTGACCTCATTCCAACCATGATGCGACGAAAGTACGACGACACCGACTGTAATGCGTCCCTCAGTGTCATCCGCCGACCTTGGAAGACAAGACCTCTCGTCTGTCGGGTGCCAAAGAGTCCGCCTCTGGGAGGTGCCGGACTAGGATGTACACCTCAGCGAAGTGGAGTTCATCGTCCGCCGAATCAATGTCGTGTGCATGACGGACCATCGTGATGATGGGGTGTTCACTCGCCAGGACGGGCCTACCCGGTTCCCACTCTGGGAAGGCTCCGCTCGGCGTCGGCGATGACCATGGTTCCCCGAAACTGCCGCCGGATGCGGCGAGCTCGATCAGTAACGTATTGACGGTCCATGCGCCTGGGTCCGGCACCGTGGACCCGCGTCTTCAGGGACTCCAGCAACCGGTCGTAGCCTGCAGGGAGGTCAATTTCTGAAGAAGTCATCGTTCCACCCTTTCGATCGGCAAATGTGCCACAGCCTGTGGCATATTTGGAAGCTTCATCTCAGTTGCTTCGCTGCAGCCTGATCACGGGTCGGGTTCATGGTTGGATGCCACTGACGTCCGGGAACCAGCCGTCGGGTGCTTTCTTGGGTTCTAGGTGCTCGGGGCCGCGGTGTTTTGCATGCGCATTTGCAGAAGGGGCCGCGGGGGTAGGCACCGGAGTAGAAAGCGATACGGATGCAGCGCGCCTCTAGCGCAGCGACTTATCGTCCGGATTACGGGGAACCACGTACGTGCTGCCATCGGGGCGACGAAGGGTTTCCCATTGCTGGGTCTCCGCTTCGCGTTGGGCCAGGAGCCTGCGGTTGTCCGCGGTCATCTCGTGATCGATCGAGCTGCTGTGTGCGGGCCCAAAGATGACCCTCAGCTTTCCCGTAGCGCGCATGAACTTCTGCGTAAAGGATTCCTTTGCCATGCGGATCGACTCCTCTTTTAGACGGTTCAACAAGTTCATAGTACGCTAACAATTAGTGCACTAACTAATCGGGTGGGAAGGCAACCATGACCCAGACCAGCGAGACAACCCAAACCAGTGAAGCAAGCCGGACCAGCGAAACTGACGACCTCCTTTTGGAGCGCCAGCTGTGCTTCGCGCTAACCGTTGCATCCAGGAGCGTCGTGGGCATCTACAAGCCCATTCTCGAACAACTCGGGCTGACCCATCCGCAGTACCTTGTGATGCTTGCACTCTGGGAGCGGAGCCCCAGGACGCTTAAGGACATTAGCGACAGCCTCCTCCATGAGCCCGCCACCTTATCCCCGCTCCTGCGCCGGCTTGAGGAAGCGCAGCTCATCACCCGCGAGCGCGTGCCGGGCAACGAGCGCGCGCTTGCCGTCAAGCTGACGGAAAAGGGAGCCGCGCTTCGGGATCAGGCGACGGCGGTTCCTGGTGCGATCCGGGAGCGCCTGCAGCTCAGTCGCCAGGAAGTGGCCGAACTCCACCAAGCTATGACCGGCCTCATCGCGGCAACCCAGCGGACGCCAAACTAGCGGACGGCCACCCAGCGAACGGCAACCCAGCGGACGCCAAACTAGCGGACGGCCACCCAGCGAACGGCAACCCAGCGGACGCCAAACTAGCGGACGGCCACCCAGCGAACGGCAACCCAGCGCAACGTGCCACTGAGCACCAGCTATAAGCGCACGAGCACTCAACGCGCCAAGGTGAGAATCTCAGCCCCGTCGTCGGTGATGGCGATCGTGTGCTCACTGTGTGCGGTACGGCAACCCGTCGCGCTTCTCAGCGTCCACCCGTCAGCATCGGTGACCAGCTCGGCGGTGTCCGCCATAACCCAAGGCTCCAGCGCCAGCAGTAGTCCCGGCCGCAATTTGTATCCACGGCCCGGCCGTCCTGTATTGGCGATGTGCGGGTCCTGGTGCATCGTCGATCCGATGCCATGACCGCCGAACTGAGTGTTGATCGGATATCCCGCTTCGCTGAGGACCGAGCCGATGGCGTGGGAGATATCGCCGATGCGGGCGTCGGGTCCGGCCACGGCTATCCCTGCGCTCAAGGCCCGCTCCGTTGCGTCGATCATTGCCAGGCTCTCCGCAGGCTTTGAATCGCCCACTATGAAGCTGATGGCAGAGTCTGCCGCGACCCCGTTTTTGGAAACGGCGATGTCGAGGGACACCAGGTCGCCGTCAGCAAGCGCGTAGTCGTGAGGCAGTCCGTGGAGTACGGCGTCGTTGACGGACGTGCAGATGTAGTGCCCAAAAGGACCGCGCCCAAAGGAGGGCGAATAGTCGACGTAGCAGGATTGGGCCCCGGCATCGGTGATCATGGCTTGAGCCCACTGATCGATCTCCAGGAGGTTCACGCCCACGGCGCTGCGGCCTTTCATTGCCTGAAGGATGTCGGCAACCAGGGCACCGGCCTCCTTTGCCCGATGCAGTTCGGTGCGATTCAGAGTCTCGATCATGCGGCGCCTTTCCGTTTAACCAATAACTATCCCGGCCATATTATCCCGGTATTAGAATTGGAGCCATGGTCAGATTGCCACTTACAGCTGAAGAGGTCGAGCGCGGACAACGTCTCGGCGCCATGTTGCGTCGCGCCCGGGGAGGGCGCTCCATGCTGGAGATTGCGCTCGAGGCCCAGGTTTCACCGGAGACACTCCGGAAGATTGAGTCCGGACGTGTGGCAACCCCGGCATTCCAGACCATCGCAGCGATAGCCGATGTCCTCGGGCTGTCCCTCGATGAGGTGTGGGCAGGGATCAGCCAGCCCGAAAGCATTGCCGCACCGGCATAAAATGGCAGCCCAAGGAGATTCCATGCGCTCGCGCCTCGTCCGGCCCCTCATAGGAGTCCGGCCCCACATGGGAGTCCGGCCCCTCATAGCCGTCCTGGCCCTCGCTGGCCTGGCCGGCTGCTCGGGCACCCCCGCACCGGGTGGGTCGAGCAGCGCTGCCTCCGCGCCGTCGTCGTCCGTCAGTCCCAGCGACAGCACCGTGCCAACAAGCCCCACGCCCTCCAAGCCAACACCCACCCAGGTGCCCACAACCCTCGGCCCCGAAGACACGACACCGGACCCCAGCCTCCCGGGAGCGAAGCCCACGCCGGGACAGGGAAACGCCGAACTGTCCATCACGGTGCTGGAGTCCGCCAACGCAGCACCGCAGAACTACACGCTCGTTTGCGTAGACGGTGCCCCGGCAGCCGAAAGCAAACACCCCACCGCGAGCGCGGCCTGCACGGCACTGAAGAACAATCCTTCGCTGCTGAGCCAGGCGCCCATCAAGAGCGACCAAGCCTGCACGCAACAATTTGGCGGTCCGCAAACAGCCAAGGTGACCGGCGCTGTTGACGGCGTGGAAGTTTCCGCTTCCTTCAGCCGCACCGACGGTTGCCAAATCGCTTTGTGGGACGCGGCCAGCGCCATCATCGGTTCCAGTGGTGGAGCAGCTTAGGCCCCAGCACCTCCCCCAAGAGCACTGGCTCGGGATGGAGGCCGCCCATCATGCACGCGTCGCCCGGTACGCGGATCCGTATTTGGCCCGCCGCTCGGCAGGAAAGAAACATCCCGTGGAGGACTTCCTCTTCACGTACTACACCCAGAAACCTGGCCAATTGCTGCGCTGGCATCCGGGCGACAGCGTGGTGCTAAGTGGCGAGCGTGCCCTTGAGCGCGCCAACTGGAAGTTCTACCGCATGCTCGACGACGGCGACCTTGCCGCCGTCGGACTGCCGGCAGGTACGCCCGCGGTCAGCTTTGATCGCGACAGTTTCATGGCCCAACGCGCCGAAGCCGTCAGTTTCGCCGGCATTATCCTCAAAGGCACCGCGATGCGCCCGGGTCAGTTCGGCTGCTTCGGCCTCCATGAGTGGGCCATGGTGTACCGGCAGGAGAAATTCGAGTTGCGGCACGAGTACTTGAAACTGCGGCTCGGCGGGGACGGCACTGACACCGTGGTGGAGCAGAACCGTATCCGCTGCTCCCACTTCGATGCCTTCCGCTTCTACACGCCGGACGCCATCCCGCTGAACGAGCTCACGCCCACCCGTGAGAACCAGCGCACCATGGAACAACCGGGTTGCCTGCACGCCAACATGGACCTCTACAAGTGGGCCTACAAACTGACTCCGGCGCTGCCCAGCGAGTTGGTGATGGACTGCTTCGAACTGTCATGGCGGATCCGGACCATGGACATGCAGGCCTCCCCTTACAACCTCGAAGAATGGGGCTACCCGCCCATCAGGATCGAGACACCGCAGGGCAAGGCCGAGTACGTTGAGTACCAGCGGGCTTTTGCGGCCGAATCCCAGACGCTGCGGGCCCGCGTGCTTCAGGCAATCGAACCGCTCCTTTAGAGCATTCGAATCGTCCTTCGGGACTCCTGCCGCAAGCACCCGCCGCCACCAGCGAAAGGTAACCATGGTCTCTCCCGACAACAGCGAGTACGACGTCGACCTCACCGTCACGCTGACAGAGGCACCTGGCGCCGCGCCCACTGAGTTCTACCTGCGGTCGGCGAAAGGCATCCTGTCTCCGGAGCCGGACTCGATCGACTCGAACCTTCCGGACGCGACCGCAGCCCTTGCCGCCGTCGAGCAGTTTGGCGAGGAAGTCTTCTTCCCGGTTCCGCGTCCGGACCGGATCTGCACGCAACAGTACGGGGGCCCGCAAGTGGCCCTGGTGACAGGTTGGTTCCGTGGGCGGAAAGTCCACAGCAAGCTCAGCCGGACCGATGGCTGCGAGATCGCACGCTGGCGCGCCATGGCACCACTCCTGGGCGGCGCGGAAGGATCCACCGGCGCCATCTGAGTTTCTGTGGACAGCTGACGCCCTTAAGAGAGCGTCAGCTGTCCACACATTCCACGAACGAGCTAGCTCGCGTTATTGCTTTGCGTTGGCTCGTCTCCGCGGATCTTGTTGCTCTTCTTGCCCTTCTTTGGGTTTTCCTCATCCGGAACAACCGCGGCACCGCCAGGAGTCACCACCACCGTGACGAAGCTGGGTTCGCTGGTGCCCGCGAACGTCAGTCGCCCGATGTAGGAACCGGGCGTCAGTTTGGTCCAGTTCAGCGAGATGGTCCCCGCCTTACCATTGGCGAGGCGGATCGGGTTGGGCGTCACCGTGGCGTTGCCCTCGTTGGCCCCCAGGACCGCGGCATCAACTGTTGCCTTGGTGGGCTGGTTGTTGGGGCTCGCGTAAAGGTTGGCGAAGATGTAGTAGTCGCCCGCGTCGGGATTGGGCACGGTGACGGATTCGCTGGCCGAGCCCGTCGCGGACGGGAGCTGCTGACCCGTCGGGGTCAGAACGAGCATGTCG
This sequence comes from Paenarthrobacter sp. RAF54_2, assembly GCF_052113945.1. Taxonomy (NCBI): domain Bacteria; kingdom Bacillati; phylum Actinomycetota; class Actinomycetes; order Micrococcales; family Micrococcaceae; genus Paenarthrobacter; species Paenarthrobacter sp. RAF54_2. Next base: position 98,726 of record NZ_JBFRDV010000008.1, on the reverse strand, counting down.
AAGTCCGCGGCTTCGTCCGAGGATACGACCGAGAACTTGGCCAAGGCGCTGTTCTCCCCCACCGTCACCTTCTTGACGAAGTTCGAGGCGTTGGTCTCACCGGCGARGGGACCCGGGACCAGTTCAACTGCCGAGGAATCCGCCTTGGACAGGCCATCAATCGTGACTCCCACCGGCGCGTTGGTGCCGGAGACGATGTTGATGGCTGCTGAGCCGTTGGGGCCCGTACCCGTGAATGCCATGGCCTTATCCGCGATGACAGACTGCGGACGGACGGCAATGGGCGAGGTGACGGTCTTGTTTGCGCCCTGCCAGCTAAGTGAACCCATGGCGAACTTACCCAAGGCTGCTTTGTTGTTCTCGAACTGCACCTTGAAGGTCTTCTTTTCACCCGCAGCGCCAAAGTTCAGCACGGACGGGGTGACCTTGACGTTGACGCCGGGAACGTTGACGGAGGCGCGGTACAGGCCCGGGGTCAGCGCCGTAACAGTGCGCGTGACCTCGATCTTTCCAGCCAGGTTGCCCAGCGCAAACGAGGGGACGTTCATGTCCCGCGGCTGCGTTGTGCCCAGTCCCTCAATGCCGAGGTCCATCCCCGTACCCTGAATGAATTTGAGGTAGTCCTCCGTGGTGGCGTCGTAGACCAAGCCGGGGCTGAGGACCTTGGCGGGATCAACCTGGCCTGCGCCCGTGGCGAAGACATCCTTGTTGACCGCCCCGTTGGCCAGTTTCACCGGACCGGCAGTGGTCATCATGGCCGACTTCACGGTTGCCGGGGACCACTGCGGATTCCTGGCCAGGATCAAGGCGCCGAAACCGGCCACGTGCGGGGAAGCCATAGACGTTCCGGACAGGAAGCCGAAGTTGTCTCCACCTGTTCCGATGGGCGAAACGCCTGCGAGGATAGCGACGCCGGGTGCTGATACGTCAGGCTTCAGGAGGTCTGAATCCGTTGCCAGCAACGGCCCGCGGGACGAGAATCCGGCGATCTGCGGCTGCGCCTCGGCAGGCAGGCCGGTGGTGTCGTGGTTCAGCAGGGACACAATGATGGTGGGGTTGGCCGTCACCTTGTCCTTGATGGCCTGCGTGGCAGGAGGGTTCACGTGGACAGTGGGAACAGCGTGCTTGTCCGTGTCCAGCGACGATTCCGTCAGGTTCACCAGGATCATTCCGACGCCACCGCCTCGAAGAACCTCCGCACTCTTGGCGGTGCGGTCAACCACGCCACGGTCACAGACAACAACCTTGCCGGCGACCTTTCCCGGGTCCAGGGAACCTGGAGCGCAGAGCGCTGCGTTTCCTTCACCGCTTGCAGCGTTGGTGGAAAGCACGACGCCGGCCCCGCTCACCTCGTGGTTCATGATGCTCGCTCCGCGGAACTTGCTGCCATCGGAGAATTCAACGGTGCCTTGCAGTTCCTGCGAGAAAGAGGTGGCAGCGACTGTGGTTAGCCAAGGTGCTCCGTGGTTCACAGTTCCGGGAGTGAAACCCGAGTTGCCAGCCGAGACAGCCACGAAGATCCCGGCCGAAGCAGCGGAAAGGAAAGCCAGCGACACGGGATCGGTGGTGGACGTGGTGGAACCGGAGATGGAGTAGTTCAGCACATCCACGCCGTCGAGGATGGCCTGTTCAATGGCGTCCACGGAAGCCGAGCCGTAGCAGCCGCCCGTTGTGGGATCTGTGTCTTCCCAGCAGACCTTGTAGATGGAGAGCTTGGCGGCAGGAGCGATGCCGCTGGTGATGCCGAAGCTGCGGCCGTCCACTACGGCGTCGACGTTGCCGTTGCCTGCCGCTGTGCTTGCGGTGTGGGTGCCGTGGCTGTCCACGTCCACGGGCGAGATGACTTCCCCGGGGGCACGGTTTTCCGGGGGGACACTTCCCAGGAATCCATCCGCGAAGTAGTGCGTGCTGAGGACCTTGGAGTTGCACGCGCTGCCGTCGTAGCTGGCGCCGGTGTCCGTACCGGGCTGGCATTCGCCGATGAAGGTATCGCCGTCTGCCTTCAGCATGGCGATCTTGCCATCAGCGGTCCGGTAAGGGACGCCCACCTGGGGATTCCCGACCAGGGGGCCGACGGGATCGCCTGCGAAAAAGGGATTGGAGGGTGTGTATCCGGTGTCGATGACGCCAACCACGGTGCCCTTGCCAGCGTTCTCCTGGCCTCCATATTGCGTGGCCCAGGTGCCATTGGGGCCGCTAAGTTTCAGGAAATCAGTGGTGGAGTAGTCAGGTGCGTACTGTGTATCCGGTGCGACCATCAGGACCTTGGAGTCCTTAGCCAGGTTGATGGCCTGCTCTGCCGTCAGGTTGGCGCTGAAGCCGTTAACGGCAGTGGTGAAGTCACGTTCAATGGTGACGTTTTCCTGCTCCGCGACTTCCTGCTGCGCCTGTTGGAGGTGTTCCTGGTATTTCTTCACCTCCACGCTGCCGGAATCGAGCTTCTTGCCCTCTTCCGGCTTGGTGGGCGCAAGACCCGGCGTACCGCCGTCGTATGTAGCCGCAGGCTTTTCTGCCAGGACAACCATGTAGCGGCCGTCCTTGTAGGCGCTGGGGTCAAGGTTCTTCTTGGCCACGCCCGCCAGATTTCCGGCCACGGTCTCCGGCGAGGGAGCTGCCTGGGCCGGCAACGCCACGGAAGAGAGCAGCAACGGCAAGCCCACGGCGAGAGCCGCTGCCTTTCGAAGCCCCCCGCTTCTGACGAAGCTCTTTCCTTGTGATTTCACGAGTGATAGCACCTTTCACTGAGTGAGGCCCGGGCTCCATCGCCAAGGCCTGTCAACATGCGAATGGCCGCGTTCGTGACAGTTCTTGTCAAAAATGCGCAACCAGTCGAGTCACAGAGTACAGACTGATAGCAAAATATGACATACAGCACATTTCGGGGAATTTGTCTTGTCTCCGCACCAAATTCCCGTCACATGACGACGAACAGCGGACCGCAGGAAACATTCTGCGGTCCGCTGTTTTACCCGAGCGCTCTCGTCAGCCCTTCGGCGTCACCTGCAGGCGATCGAACGAGACCTGCGCACCGTCCGCATCCAGGACCACAGCATCGTCACGGCCATTCTTCACGTCCGAGGGAAGAATGAATTCCACCGTGTTATCCGTGGTGGGGAAGATCCACCCGAGCCGGTAACTGTCCTTGTTCAGATACAGGTAGTACCACTGCCCGTATTCCAAGCCCTTCAAGGTCACTTTCTGGCCATTGCGATACTTCTCCCACGTGCCCAGATCAAACGGCGGCGTTTGGCCATCGAAGTCCTGGACAGTCAGCGCGGGCTGGGTCTCCGGCTTGGCGGGCTGGACTTTGAGCGCCAATGCGCCGCCTTCGGCGGTGACGGCCACTTCTCTGGTGCCGTTGTGCGCCGTCGCCTCGAAAGTTACGGCGGCAAGGCTTCCGGCCGCGACGTCGGCAGCGGTCAACACACGTTTGCGGGTTGCCGTCGCCGTTTCTCCGGCGGGCAGGGAGGCCTGGGAGATCCCAGCTTGTTCAGTTTCAAGCCCGGTCAAAGACACGTTTCCGGCATTGCCCACCGTGTAGGTATAGATGACGGGATCGCCTGCACTGGCGAACCGGTCGCCGTCGGCGTCTTTCCACTCCGCCGAAACAGTGGCTTCAAGTTTCGCTTCGCGGATCTTGAGGTCCACTTCTCCACCATCCACTTGATAGCTCTTGGCGCTCTGGCCCGCAGCGCTGACTTCCCATGTGGTCTTGGGGACGAAGAAGCCCTGGTCGGCTTCCTCGGCAGTCACGGCGTGCCGCGGCGTAGTGCACTGGTAACTCTGGCCGGCTGGCAGCGACAGGTACCTGCAGTTGCCCGGACCTTCCGGAAGGAAGGGGCTGAAGTTTCCGGTGGTCGGGACTACCTTCTCCACCAACTGGCTCGTGTTCTTCACGGTGAACGTGTACGGGACCAGGTCACCTGCCGCATAAGGCTGGGCCGCGAGGTCACGCCCGACGTCGGCACGCGCCCCGCTGATCTCGGCTGCCACCAAACCATCGCGCAAGGCGACTGCAGCGCCGGTGAACGGGACCGTCTTGGTGAGCGACGGCGTCGAACTGGCCGTGATGGTGAAGCTCGCCTCCGGCAGGAAGTAGCCGCGGTCCAAGTCAGCGGATGTCACAACATGCTTGGCGGTGGTGCAGTTGTAGCTGGCGCCAGCGGCCAGGTTGTTGAACCGGCAGTTGGGGGCCGACGGCGGCAGGAAACCGGAGTCGAAGGTGCCGGAAACAGGTACAGCGTTGGCAGTGACGTTCGACGTGCTCTTCACGCTGAATGAATAGTTCAAGACGTCGCCCACCTGATAGGGACTGGCGCTCACATCACGCACCGGTGCCGTACCCGTGATGGTGAGCCCCACCTGCGGTGCCGCCGGGACTGTTGCCGTGAAAGTGAATTGCGAAACCCTGCCATCCGCCGTCGTAAATGCTGCGTTCAGATTCTGCGGGCCACTGGCGGTCGGTGGCGCGGTCAGCGCTACGGTGACAGTAGCGGAGGCGCCGGGGGCGACGTCCGGCACTGGCACCGTTGTGGCGGACCAGCCGCTCGGGGTGTACACCGTCGCGTTGGCTCCAGTGAGTGTGGCGGCCTCCTGGTTGGTGATGGTGACGGCAACCGGCTGGGTGGCGCCGGGTGCGGTAGTGACAGAGGGGACGGAGAGCGGGGCGCAGACGTAGTTCAGCCAGGCGTCATCGAACTTCGCGAACGGCATGTTATCCGTGTAGTTGCCCTCGTAGAGAACGCCGAACTTGCCATCCCCCAAGCGGGTCACAGTGGAGTAGGCGGAGAAGCCGGACCGAATGGTGCGAATGCCGGGCCACGTGGCGCCGTCGTCGCAGGAAACCCGGGCGGAGACGTTTTCGCGGCCGGTCTTGGAATTGGCGTTGGTGAAGATGAGCTTTTTGGCATCGGCCGAACCCTGGGCTGCGTCGGGGAACATCCGTGCGATGGCGCCGTTGTTTGCTGGATCCGGCAACTCTGTATCTTGGGCCACCGGACCGTAACTGGCGCCACCATCGGTGGAGATGGCTACTTTGCGGTACCCCTGGTTGGCGTTGTCACGGGAGTTGAGCAGGACCTTACCGTCGGAGAGTTCGACGGTTTTGTTCTCGTCCATCCTGTCGCCCACGTTGGCGCCCTTTTGCCACGTGGCGCCGTGGTCATCCGAGTAGACGCTGTACGACTGGATCTTGTTGGTGCCATCAGTCTGGCGGACGTCACCTGCGTACTGCTGGATGAGCCTGCCCTTGTGCGGACCGTACTTGAGCTGGATGCCTTCACCGGAAGAGGCGAAGTTCGAGCGGACATCGCCGGCCACGGGGTTGGTCTTACTGGTGCCGGGCTTGGTGACGTTCGTGATGAGGCGGGGCTGGCTCCAGGTAACGCCCGCATCCGAGGACTCGATGACCGCTGACGAAATCACTGTCCTATCGGCGTCGTCGCTGCCGAACTGGCTGCCGCCGAAGCCTTGATCCTTCGAGTAGACGAAGAAGGCGAAGACCTTGCCAGCTTCGGCGTCATAAATGTATGAGGGGTCGCTGTAGCCGTACTTCGGGCCGTTTGTATCGGCCACGTGCCCTGCGGCGATGACTTGGACCGGTCCCCACGTCTGGCCGCCGTCCGTGCTGCGGCGCTGGACGATCGAGTTCGGATTGGGAGCGTCTGCGGCTGAGCCCGGACGCCCATCCCAGGCAGCGAGCACCACGTTATTGCCCAGGTACGTCAGTGCCGGGATCCGATAGAAGAAGTTTGCGACCGTCCGGTCAGCGGCGATGTTTGCTTCGGTGAAACTGCCAGGGGCGGCCGTGGGGTCGTTGGGCGGGATGGGGGCTGCTGTGGCAGGGAGGCCGAGTCCGGCCATGAGGCACAGGCTCAGAGCGCCTGTAACTACGGTGCGAATGAGCGATGGGGTGGCGCTTGAGGGTCTCAAATCGGGCGTCCTTTCATTGCTGCGGAAGGGAACGTTTGACGCTTGTGCTACGTTCGACGTCGAACGTCCTACAACCATAGAGTGCTCGCCCTCACATTGCTAGGGATGAAGTTGGAGCCGCGCCTTCGCGAGGAGAAACGCTAACCTCGTGCACATACCGGGAAACCTTTTCAACGATGGAGTTGCAGTGAAAATCCTTGTCCCCCACACCATCGCCCTGGATCTCTCTGGCTCAGGCGAGGACGTGTTCGTTTACCAGGCGGATGAACCTGTTCCGGACGAGCACGTTGACGCGGAGGTCCTCGTGGCATGGCAGAACACCTCGGAGAATCTGGCCGATGCCGCCCGAAGGATGAGCCGGCCCAAACTCGTACAGACCTTGGCAGCCGGACCCGATTCCGTGCTGGCGGCAGGATTTGCGGCCAGCGTGTTTATCGCCTCGGGTCGCTCACTTCACGATGGCCCAGTGGCCGAGCATGCCTTGGCTCTCACGCTCGCCGCCGTGCGGCGGCTGGACCTTCTTTTCGAATCCCAAAAGGCAGCCTCGTGGGACCACGCCTACAATGCCGCGCAGGCCAGTGCAGAAACGGAACAGCTTTACACGCTCGACGGCGCGAATGTCACCATTTGGGGGTTCGGCTCCATCGCGGGTCGACTCGCTCCCATGCTCGCCGCACTGGGGGCAAACGTCACCGGGGTAGCCAGCTCACGGGGAGAGCGCTATGGCTTTCCAGTCGCTGCGGCGGACGAACTTCCCGAAATACTGCGAACCACGGATGTGCTGATATCGATACTCCCCGCAACCCCCGAGACCACCGACGCCCTTAATGACGAGCTCTTGCGTGCACTTCCAGAGACCGCAATTTTCGTCAACGTAGGCCGCGGGGCAACCGTTGATGAAGACGCACTGGTTGCCGCCTTGGACGAGGGTCGCCTGCGCGCCGCTGCCTTGGACGTCACCAAAGAAGAGCCTCTGCCTGCGGACTCCAAACTCTGGTCGGCGCCAAATGTCATCATCACCCCGCACGTGGCGGGAAACCGCCCCAAAGGTTCAGCCAAGCTTGTCCTTGCCAACATCTCAGCCCTCCGGGAAGGCCGGGCATTGACCAACCAGGTTTCCAGCTAGAGCGAAGCCAAGCGGCGCGAGCCAAGAAGGCGCGAAAAAGTGGGCCCGTCCGGGAGGACGGACCCACTTTCGTGAAAGATAAGAGTCAGGCGTGCTCGTAGGTCAGGCAGTCTGCAGCCTCGCGGCCAGGGCCAACCTTGACGTCATGGGCCTCGCACATGAGGTTGTTGTTGTGAACGCATTCGGACCGCTGGCACGCACCTACGTGGGCAAGGACCTTGGGAAGGCCGCCCATTGCGTTGGTGTCGATGAACGTGGCGCAGGAAGCGTGGTCCTGGGACCCACCAATGGTGATTCCAAAGGCAGTACATCCATCGTGGTTGAAGCCGCAGCTGCCAACGCTACAGGCGGATACTTCGGCAATGTGTTCGGTCATTGTTCCTCCTGGTTGGACCTGGATTTAACGAAGGGCCTGGACCCTGCGTGTAGTCCCTAAACTACGCCGCCTTTGCCGGATTTAACCCGAAGGAATAGCGCATTTGGACGTGCGCTAATACCCCGTTATTTGCCTGGCGTTCGGAGCGCGTGACTGATCTTCTCGCGCGTTTCCTTATCCACAGGGGCTGTCACGTGGTGTTCCCTCGCCGCCCTGTCAGCCTTGATTTTTTGGATGACCATTCGTCCCAGACCCGCAAAAACAGCTGCGGCTACGACGCCCAGCACCATCGACCTCGGTTTCTCCGCCATGCCACAATCCTAGTGACGGGCGCCACGCCCGGCGAGTGCCGCCGTCGGGCTTTCATTGCCCCGAATTTAGTGGGGATCGGCGGGGGGTCCTCGCGGAATCCGGCTGAATAGGGTATGCGCTCCGGTCCCGGTAAGATAGGGGTGCAAGCTCGCGGAGCGCCCCCACGCTGTAGAAACACAGTGCTGTAGAAACCCAGTTGAACGGCGTGAGACGGCAACCTCCGCGGCAGCCTTATTTAAGGTTCACCCAACTCACGCACAGGAGTTACCGGATGCCCCGGATCGTCGTTGACGTCATGCCCAAGCCCGAGATTCTGGACCCCCAGGGGAAAGCCATCGTGGGTGCATTGCCCCGCCTCGGCTTCAACAGCTTCAGCGCAGTCCGTCAGGGCAAGCGTTTCGAACTGACGGTTGACGGCGAGGTGACCGACGCTATCCTGGCCCAGGCCCGTGAGGCCGCAGAGACCCTCCTGTCCAACCCGGTGATCGAGGATGTTGTCAACGTCGAGGTCGTCGAGGCCTGATATGACATCGATCCCCCTGATTGGCGAGGCCGTGGCCGTCGCCGCTGAGCCCCGCTTGGCCGGTGCCAAAATCGGCGTCGTGACCTTCCCCGGCACCCTTGACGACCGCGACGCCGCCCGTGCAGTGCGGCTGGCAGGCGCCACGGCGGTGCCGCTCTGGCACGCAGATACCGAACTCGGAGATGTTGACGCAGTCATCATCCCCGGTGGTTTCTCCTACGGTGACTACCTGCGTGCCGGCGCTATTTCGCGTTTTGCGCCGCTGATGACCAAGATCATCGACGCTGCCAACTCCGAGGCGAAGCTCCCCGTGCTGGGTATTTGCAACGGTTTCCAGATCCTGACGGAATCGCACCTACTGCCGGGTTCCATGATCAAGAACGACCACCTGAAGTTCATTTGCCGGGACCAGGTCCTGCGCGTGGAGAACGCCAACACTGCCTGGACCCTGGACTACCAGAACGGCCAGGAAATCACTGTGCCGCTGAAGAACCAGGACGGCCAGTACATCGCTGACGAGAAGACCCTGGACGCCCTTGAGGCTGAGGGCCGCGTGGTGTTCCGCTACGTGGGCTTCAACCCGAATGGCTCCCGCCGCGACATCGCCGGCATCTCGAACGCCGCGGGCAACGTGGTTGGCCTCATGCCGCACCCGGAGCACGCGGTTGAGGTCGGTTTCGGACCGGAATCGCTCGATGGAATCGGCGGCTCCGACACCGACGGCCTGGGTTTCTTCACCTCCGTTTTGAACAAGATTGTGGGAGGCGACAAGTGACCACGGAAACCACCAAGAAGTTCAACATCGATACTGTTGAGCACGCTGCCAAGACCCCGGACACGGAACTCCCGTGGGCCGAGCTCGGCTTGAAGCAGAACGAGTTCGACGAAATCGTCAAGGTCCTGGGCCGCCGCCCCACCGGCGCCGAGCTGGCCATGTACTCCGTCATGTGGAGCGAGCACTGCTCCTACAAGTCCTCCAAGAACCACCTCCGCCAGTTCGGCGAGAAGGTCACCGAGGAAATGAAGAAGGACATGCTGGTGGGCATCGGCGAGAACGCCGGCGTCACCAACCTTGGCGACGGCTGGGCCGTGACGTTCAAGATCGAGTCCCACAACTCGCCGTCGTTCGTTGAGCCTTACCAGGGTGCCGCTACCGGCATCGGTGGCATCGTCCGCGACATCATCTCCATGGGCGCACGACCGGTTGCCGTGATGGACCCGCTGCGCTTCGGCGCGATCGACCACCCGGACACTGCCCGCGTCATGCACGGTGCCGTTGCCGGTATCGGTGGCTACGGCAACTGCCTCGGCTTGCCGAACATCGGTGGCGAAATGGTCTTCGACTCCGTCTACCAGGGCAACCCACTGGTGAACGCACTCGCCGTAGGCGTCATGCGCCACGAGGACATCCGCCTGGCAAACGCCTCCGGCAAGGGCAACAAGGTTGTCCTGTTCGGTGCGCGCACCGGTGGCGACGGCATCGGCGGCGCTTCGGTGCTGGCCTCGGAGTCCTTCGATGACACCAAGCCCTCCAAGCGCCCCGCCGTCCAGGTGGGCGACCCCTTCGCTGAGAAGGTCCTCATTGAGTGCTGCCTCGAGCTCTTCAAGGGCTCGCTGGTTGAAGGCATCCAGGACCTCGGCGCTGCTGGTATTTCCTGCGCCACGTCCGAGCTCGCCTCCAATGGCGACGGCGGCATGGAGGTCGAACTGACCTCCGTCCTGCTGCGCGATCCCACGCTGACCCCGGGCGAGATCCTCATGTCCGAGTCGCAGGAACGCATGATGGCCGTGGTCACCCCGGAGAACATCGAAGCTTTCGAAGCTGTGATGGACAAGTGGGCCGTGGAGTACTCCTGGTTGGGTGAGGTCACCGATACCGGTCGCCTCATCATCACCTGGGAAGGCGACGTAATCGTCGACGTCGATCCCCGCACCGTTGCGCACGACGGCCCGGTGTACGACCGCCCGTTTGCACGCCCGGAATGGCAGGACTCGGTCCAGGCGAACTCCTTCACTGGTTCCGTTGAGGACGCCGACCGTCCTTCCGCTCCGTCGGAACTGGCAGCAGCCGTTACTGAACTGGTCGCTTCGCCGAACATGTGCAGCAAGGACTGGATCACCAACCAGTACGATCGCTACGTCGGCGGCAACACTGCCATGGCCTACCCCGATGACTCCGGTGTGGTCCGCGTTGACGAGGAAACCGGCCTGGGCGTTGCCCTGGCTACCGACGCCAACGGCCGTTACACCTACCTTGAGCCGTACCAGGGTGCACAGCTTGCATTGGCCGAGGCCTACCGCAACGTTGCTACCTCTGGCGCTGTTCCGATGGCCGTCAGCGACTGCCTGAACTTCGGTTCGCCCGAGGACCCGGACGTCATGTGGCAGCTGGCCGAAGCCATCCGTGGCCTCTCGGATGCTTGCATGGAACTGGGCATTCCCGTCACCGGCGGCAACGTCTCCCTGTACAACCAGACCGGCACCACGCCGATCCACCCCTCCCCTGTGGTGGCAGTCCTGGGCAAGCTCGACGACGTCGCCCGCCGCACGCCGTCGGGCTGGCGCGAGGACGGCCAGGCGATCTACCTGCTGGGCACCACTGCAGCAGAACTGGATGGTTCGGAATGGTCCAACCTGCGTGGACACCTCGGTGGCCTGCCGCCGAAGGTCGACCTCGCAGCCGAGCGTGCATTGGGCGAAATCCTGATCAACGCTTCCCGTGACGGCATGGTTGACGCAGCACACGACCTCTCCGAAGGCGGCCTTGCAGCTGCATTGGTTGAGTCGTCACTGCGCTACGGCGTCGGTGCCCGCATCGCCCTTGAGGAACTCATGGAGCGCGACGGCGTGGACTTGTTCACCGCACTGTTCTCCGAGTCCCAGGCCCGGGCAATCGTTTCGGTCCCGCGCTCCGAGGAAGTCCGTTTCAAGGACATGTGCACCGCCCGCGGCTTCGCCCACCTCCGGATCGGAGTTGTCGATGCTGCCAGTGCGAAGCTGGAGATCAACGGCGTGGACGAACTGTCCTTGGACGCTCTCCGCGAAGCACACGAGGCCACCTTGCCGAAGTACTTCGGCTAGTCCTCCCCGCTTAAAGCAACGCGGGGTCACTTAAGGCCCATAAATCCCCTCGGGATGGGCCATAAGTGACCCCGCGTTGCTCTTTTAAGCGGGCCAAGTCTGTTGCCGGGAGAGCTGGTCCGTGAATTCCGGTCCGGGAAGAGGGCGTCCGAAGTAATAGCCCTGTCCACTCGTGCACCCGATGCTCCGCAGCGCTTCGGCCTGTTCCGCCGTTTCGATCCCCTCCCAGATACCCTTCAGTCCACACGAGCGGATAACCTGTTGGATCGCGGCGAGGAAGCCCAGCTGCGTACTGTCCTTGCTCAGTTCCTGGACGAACTGCCGGTCCACTTTCACACAGTCCACGGGGAGTTTTCGCAGGTATCCCATGGACGAGTAGCCTGTGCCGAAGTCGTCGATCTCCAGCCCGACGCCCAAGCGGTGCAGGCTCGCCAAGGTGTAACGGTCCAGCTCGTCGTTCTGGATGATGGCACTCTCCGTGAGTTCCAGAACCAGTGATTCCGGCGGCAGTCCCGTTTTGGCCAATGCGTCCCGCACGTCGTCCACGAACTCCAGACTTTGCAGATCTGCAGCAGAGACATTGATTCGCATCGTGAAATCGTGTTGGGCCGTGACAGAGTTCTCCCGCCACTGGCGCAGTTGCTCCACGGCCGCTCGCAGGACCCAGCGGCCCAACTCGGCGATCAAGCCTGTGGCCTCTGCAACGGGAATGAAGTGATCCGGCATGATGAGTCCACGCACAGGGTGGTTCCAGCGGACCAAGGCCTCGCTGCCCTCAATCCGGCCGGTAGCCAGGTCAACGATCGGCTGGTAGAAGAGGGCCAACTGATCCGAGCGGATGGCTTCCCGCAGCTCCCCCACGATCTGGCGCTGGAGTTGCCGGGCATGAAGCGTGGAGGGATCGAACAACTTGAGCTTGTTCCGGCCCTCGCTCTTGGACTCCTCCATCGCCATATCGGCCTCCTGGAGAAGGTCCTCGACGCTATGGTGCGGCTCGGCAATCCGAAGGCCCATGCTGGCACCACAGCGGACACTGCTGTTCCCGAGGTCGATGTTGGGTTCCAGCGCCGCAAGGATACGGTTTCCGACGGCGGCCGCCCGGTTTTGCGGTGTGGCGGGCAACAGCACGGCGAATTCGTCGCCGCCAAGGCGGGTAACGACGTCGTTCTCCCTCACCGCCGAGCGGATCCGCATCCCGACAATGACCAGTATCTGGTCCGCCGACGCGTAGCCGGCGGACTTCTTGAGTCCCTTGAAGCCATCCAGGGTGAGGAGGAGGAGTGCGGCTGGGAGGGCGCCGCGCGCAGCAGCCTCCTGCGCTTCAATGAAGGCATCCACCAAAGCCAGTCGGTTGCCGAGCCCGGTGAGGGCATCCGTGAAGACTTCCCGCCGCTGTTCGTGGCGTGCTTGGTGAAGCTCCTCCATCAACGCGGTGATATGCCGCTCCAGTTTTCCGATCCGAGCGTCAATGTCAGAGGGAAAGGCGCGGCTGGGCTGGATTCGGCTGGGCTGTGTCCGGCTGGGTGGTGTCCCGCTGGGTGGTGTTCCGCTGGGCTGGGCCCCGCTCACGACGCTTCCATGCGCCGCAGGGTATTGTCCGCTACCGCACTGGGTTTGGCGACAGGATTGCGGCGTTCGTCGAGGAAAAGGCGGTACGAGGCGACATCGAGCCTGCCGTCTCCTTCAATCGGAGTCCCGGCGCGGTACACGTGGGTAATCCAGGACCCGCCCAGGATGGCTTCGATCCACGCATCACATTCAGCCAAGGGAAGGGGTACACGTGTTCCGGTGTTCCGCCGATGCCCGGCGATGGAGACCGTAATGCAACTGCCCAGGAGTCCCTTATCGGCGGTGAACCATGCAAGACCCTCGACATCGGCCACAATGGTCAGGTTTGCGCTGTCATCACCTACGGACTGGACGGGTTGCATGCGCACGGAACGCCGGGCCACATTCAAGGCTGCTGGTGTTCCAGCCTGGTACGGAGCACTGGTGATGTCTTGACGGAAGGCACTCAGTTCCTGGTTGTGCTGGATCTGGATGCGGGTGGTGAGTTCATTGATTGTCATGATCGTGCCTCGTCAGCGATAGTGGCCGCCTGGAGGCGGTCGGCTCCTACAATCCGGTTTCTTCCCTGTGCTTTGGCGCTGTACAGGGCTGCGTCTGCCACCTCGATCATCGAAATGAGGTCTGGGACAGCGTGGGTGCTTGCCGTAACTCCGTAACTGATGGTGGGGAAGGAGACGCCCTCTGGAACCTCAGTGGAAGCCATGCGGCGGCTGATCTCGGTCGCGATGCTTTGGGCCCGCTCCTGCGTGGCTCCGGGCAGGAAGAGAACAAATTCTTCCCCACCGTACCTGCCAATGAGATCTGTAGACCTGACCGAGGACGTGCAGGCTTCGGCGAAAGCCTTCAAAGCGACGTCCCCTGCGCGGTGCCCGTGGGCGTCGTTGACCAGCTTGAAGTGGTCCAAATCAGCCAGGACAACTGCAGCACCGGACTCGTCGGCCCGCAATCGTTTGAGTTCCGTAGATGCCAGGTCCAGGAAGGCTCCCCGGTTGAGGAGACCTGTCAGATGGTCCCTGGTGGCCCGTTCCTTCAGGCCCTTGATCAGTTGGTCACTGCTTAACGTGGTCATGCTGAAAGACACCGTCACCAGCAGCACCAAGGACACCAGGCCGGAAGGCGCGGGACCAAAATACGCCCGGAATGTTGCGCCGCCGGGGCCTTCCAATGCGTAAACTACCCAACGGCCCAGGTAGTAGATCGCCAGGAGTCCCGCAGCCAGGGAAAGGGCTTTGTGCACTTGCGAGTGGGTCGCCTTGATGAACCACAAGTCACGGGCCGCCAATGCGATGCCAAGGGTCATCATGGCCAGGTACACGAAGCCGCCGGACCACACATTGGAGCCGGGACTTTCCAGGACGGAAGCGACCGCCGTGATGACAGGAGCAACGGCGAGCTGCCATGGTGCCGCTTTAAGGTCCCGCAGAGTACGGGCGCCGGCCCAAACGCTGAACGCTCCGGCCACCACCAGGACGTTGCCGAAAGGGTTGGCCCAGTGCTGCGCGGGTGTGCCGTTCAGGAGGAACGCCGTGTTTCCCAGCATGAACTGCAGCAACGCCAGGCTCCACCAGCCCGCGTACGGTGACCTCGTGCGGCGGTACGAGGCGAGGAACAACGCAAAGAGCGTCAACGTGACCACTCCGAGGGCAATCCTCACCGAAAACGAGTCGAGCACCATTGTTCGCTCCTGCCGATTGGTCCCACGCCAATTTCTAACATGTCAGGGTTCCTGTCAAAGCGGAGCCTCTCCACATGTTGGCCGTGCCGGGAACCTTGTAATACCCGCGGATCTCATAGGTCCAGGTACCCACGGGCTGATTTCCTGACTTGTAGGACTTTCCGGCATTTTTGCCCAGGTCGCCGGTGAATGCCAACGTGCCGGACGGGTTGTATAAGTCGATCTCGTGATAGTTCGCGCCGGAAACTTCCGAGAAGGAATTCACATCCACGGCAACCTTGGCACCATTCGCCGAACACGTCATTATCACGTCGGCACTCGCAGGGGCAAGGAGACGCATGGCCGAGTACTGCGGGGTGGCATTCCCGGTGTCAGAGAAAGCGGCAAGTGCGGCGGCCGGTCCGGCCATCATGGAAACAGCGCCGGCGGTTACGCCCGCGAGTGCGCGCCAGGTATGGTTCTTGCTCATGCCGCCCGCCCCCTTAGCTGCTTCTGGCCTTGCTGTGGTTCCAGTCTGACCGCGCTGGATCAACCCCGGTGCGACATTTCCTCAAGATTGGCTCAGGATTGGGGGCCGGAGACGTGCTCATAATGAACCATGTGGATCGGTTGGATTGAATTCGATGTGCTCCTGGGCGATGTCCATAGCCTGAAGGAGAAACGCTCGCTCGTGCGGCCCGTCATTGCCGAACTCAAACGCCGCTTCGAGGTGTCCGCAGCCGAGACCGGAATGCAGGACCAATATCGCCGGACCTTGTTGGGTGCGGCACTGGTGGCGCCTGACCGCGCGCACCTCAAGGAAGTGCTCGACGCCGTTGAACGGTTCGTTGCCGCCCGGCCCGAGCTTGAGCTGCTCAGCGCAAGGCAACGCGAGCTGCACAGCGAAGATTAGGTACAGCGAAGACTAGGCACAGCGAAGACTAGGCGTACTCCAGCCCGAGGGTTAGTAGCCGATGACCGCCAGCCGCGTTGAGTCCAGGTGGGCATCGATCGCTTGGTGCGCAGCGTCCAGGCTCCGGCTTCGAAGGGCATCGACAATCAGCTGATGCTCGCGCAGCACGTCCCCCGCACGGTCTGTCCCCTGCGTGACAGCACGGACACCAATCCTGAGTTGCCGCTGCCGAAGGGAAGCGTAGAAATCGGCCAGGATTGGATTTCCTCCCGCACGGACCATGAGCGTGTGGAATTCGGTGTCCAGCTCAATGAACCGGGCGGGGTCGTCCTTGGCTTCGTGCTGCTGGTCGATGATGCGCTGGAACGCGTCAATCTGCCCATCCGGCATGCTGTCCAGTGCTGAGACGGCCCACTTCTCCACCACAGAGCGGGCCTGCAGGATGGCTCGGACATCGGGGTCCGAGATTGGCGGAACGTAAGCGCCTTTGTGTGGGATCCGCTTGACGAAACCCTCGGCTTCGAGGCGCAACAATGCCTCACGGACTGGTGTGCGCGACGTACCGGTGGACTTGGCGAGGACCGCCTCGTTGAGGAAGGTCTCCTCGTCCCGCGGCAGGGCAGCGATATAGCTTTTCATCCACTGATAGGCCACTTCGGGCTGGGATTGAGCAGTGGGAGTCATCTGGATCATGAAGAGCCTTTCTCGCGAAGCCCAGTATACGAGTTGCATTCAGGACGGACCCGGACACGCACGAAAAACTTCTTCGTTAGATGTAGACTGGTTGTATACAACTAGTCTACAGTGTTGTTCAGTGACTCCGCTCACGCATTTGGAACCCCTCAATTTCTTGGGATCGCCTCACCGAAGCCTCCCAACCGCAAAAGGATCCCCACCATGACCGATTTGAAGAAAGCAGAACTGAGGCAGCAGAAGCATTCCAGCCTGCCGGTTGTCGCTGCATCGAGACTTGCCGGCACGGCCGTCGAATGGTACGACTTCTTTCTCTACGGCACCGCTGCCGCATTGGTTTTCAACAAGCTCTTTTTCCCAACCTCTGACCCGCTTGTGGGCACCATGCTGGCCCTCGGAACATTTGCCGCTGGCTTCCTTGCCCGCCCCCTGGGCGCCATCGTCCTGGGACATCTGGGCGATAAGCATGGCCGTCGCGCCACCCTGGTGGCCAGCCTCATGCTCATGGGCGTAGCCACCACGCTTATTGCATTTATCCCTTCCTATGCAGCCATCGGCATTGCAGCACCTTTGCTGCTCTTGCTGCTGCGCCTGATCCAGGGATTCGCACTGGGTGGCGAATGGGGCGGGGCCGTTCTCCTCGTCTCGGAGCACAGCAATGACAGTGCACGGCGGGCGTTCTGGGCATCCTGGCCCAACATCGGTCCGCCGCTGGGCAACCTCATGGCCGCAGGTGTGCTGGCAATCCTCGCCGCGACCATGCCCGAAAGTGAATTCCTTGCCTGGGGCTGGCGTCTCGCCTTMGGGCTGTCCGCCCTCCTGGTGATCATCGGCCTCGTCCTGCGTCTCTACGTTCAGGAGACTCCCCTGTTCAAGGAAGCACAGCTGAAGCGCGAGGCCGAAGCCATCAAGGAACGGAAATTGCCCCTGGCCATTCTGTTCCGCCGCAACTGGCGCCAACTGCTCATCGCCACCGGCAGCCGCATGGGTGAGAACGCAGGATTCTACATTTACTCGCTGTTCATCATCACCTACGTCACCCAGATCATGGGCTTGCAACGGCAGACCGGCCTCACCGCCGTCATGATCGGCCAGGGCGTCGCCGTCGTCGCTATTCCCATCCTGGCGCTCTACGCGGACAAGGTGGGCCGGAAGCCGATCATGATCGGCGCTTCTATCGCCACCGTCATCTGGGCGTTCGCGTTCTTCGCCCTGCTGAACACTGGCCAGGTGTGGGGCATCATTGCCGCCGCCGTCGGTGGCCTGTTGATCTTCGCCGCCTACAGCTCCGTGATCGGTGCGTTCTTCTCCGAGCTCTTCCCCACGGATGTCCGGTACAGCGGCACCTCGGTTGCGTACAACCTCGCCTCGCTGATCGCCGGTTCGCTATCGCCCATCATCGCCCTGGCTCTCTACAGCGCCTTCGGCACCGGCTACGCAATCGGCATCTACCTTGCAGCGATGGGCCTGATCTCCATGGTCTCGGTCATGTTCGCCAAGGAGACCAAGGGCCTGCGGCTCAGCGACCTGGACGAACCCGCCAAGTAAGCACCCGCGAGATGGCACTTCACACCCATATTTGCCCCAAACATGGGCGCGAAGTGCCATCTCGGCACCACTGAAAGTAAGGAAACAACCATGAAAGTCGCACTCGTCCAGGTGGCCAGCCCGGATTCGGAAACCCGTGGTCAGCGGATAGATCGCGTTGAAGCGATTCTTCGCGGCATCGAGGGTGCCGAACTGATCGTCCTCCCCGAACTGTGGAGCGCCGGATACTTCCACTTCGATGAGTACCAGGCCCTGGCCGAGACCCTCGCTGGCCCCACGGTCTCCATGTGCTCACGGGTGGCGGCAGAGCTTGGTGTGTACCTTCACGTCGGGAGCATCATCGAGGCCGGCGAGGACGGACGCCTCAGCAACACGTCCATCCTGCTGGGACCGGACGGGAAAATCCTGCACACGTACCGGAAGATCCACGTCTTTGGTTACAAGTCCAAGGAAGCCAGCCTCCTGACGGCGGGATCCTCCCTACCGGTGGTGGAGTTGCCGTTCGGAGCAACGGCCGGGATCACCTGCTATGACCTCCGGTTCCCGGGATTGTGGATGGAGCTGAGCACGCGGGGCGCAGAAATCGTCATCGTCCCGGCAGCCTGGCCCGCAGCGCGTCGCGAACACTGGCGGCTGCTCACAACTGCCCGGGCACTGGAGCACCAGATCTTCGTGATTGCCTGCAACGCCGCAGGCACTCAGGAAGGCGTGGAGCTCGGAGGACACAGCCGGGTGGTGGACCCGGCCGGCAACGTACTCGCCGAAGCCGGCGCCGGGGAATCGGTGCTCATTGTGGACATCGATCCCGACCGGGTCAAGGCAGTACGCACCGAATTCCCCGTCATTGACGATCGGCTCGCGGCCTACGACGCACTCGCCGTTTGAGGAATCCGACCGTTTGAACACCACGATTTAGGCATCATTCAAGGAGACGTAAATGGAAACAACAAGGCAAGTCCCACTCACCTTCAGGGTGGTGGGCACGGACAAGACCATCACGGTCTCGGACTTCCACGCAGTAGTGGCCGGCTATACCGGCAGGGATCCCAAGGCCGTGCAGCATCACATCGATGAGCTGGCAGCGATTGGCGTAGCTCCACCGCCGGAAGTGCCCATGTTCTACCGGATGGACTCGCAACTGTTCGATACATCAGGCGAACACGACACCAGCAACAACCTGACCTCCGGCGAGATTGAGCCTCTTTATATTCGCCACAACGGCAAGTTCTACCTCGGCATCGGTTCCGACCACACGGACAGGGACATCGAGGCCCAGGATATTGGCGATTCCAAGAGAGCATGCCCCAAGCCCGTCGCAACCGAGGTCATCGAAGTCGAATCACTTGAAGACCTGGACCTTGACCAGTGCACAGCCCGCTCGTGGGTGGACGGCGAACTGTACCAAGAGGGTTCGTTGGCGGGCCTGCGCAAGCCGGCGGACGTCGTCGAAAAGCTCCTGGCGCGGACGGACATCGGTGACGCCGACTTCATGTGCCTGGGTGGCACTCTGCCACTCCTCAAGGGAAATTTCGTTGACGGAACTTCCTGGAAAGTAGAGCTCTCGTTCCCCGATGGGACGAGAATCGAACACAACTACAAAATCAAGAAAGGCTCACTTCGATGAGAACCGGAAAGCAATACCTGAAGTCCCTGAACGATGGCCGGACGGTGATCCTCGATGGCGAGGTAGTTGGCAACGTCCTGGAACACCCGGCATTCGCGAAGGTCGCCCAGACCATGGCTGAGCTGTTCGACATCGCAGCCGATCCCAGCAACGGCATGCAGTTCCATTCGGAAGAGATTGATGGACCCGCGAACCGCACCTTCGCTGCTCCGCGCACCCAGGAAGAGCTGGTCCTCCGGCGGCACGCCATTGAAAAGTGGGCCAAGCACACCCATGGCTGGGTAGGCCGCAGCCCCGACCACGTGGGTACTTTTTTCGCCGCCTTCGGCTCCCACGCGGACGTGTTCAAGAATGACGAGCACGACTTCGCCGGCAACGTGGAGCGGTACTACAAGAAGATCCTTTCCGAGAACCTGTACCTTTCCTACGCGATCATTCCGCCGCAGGTCTCCCGCGCAACCACGGCGTCCGGTTGGGAAGGCGAATACTTGCAGGTCGGCGTCGTGCGTGAAACCGAGGAAGGCATCATCGTCCGCGGTTCGCAGATGCTTGCCACGGGCGCAGCGATTGCGGACGAAGTGTTCGTCACCTGCATAAAGCCGCTGGGTCCGGATGACGTGGACTTTGCCGTCAGCTTCGCCGTTCCCGTGGCAACTGACGGGTTGAAGCTGTACTGCCGCCGTCCGTTCGCGCCGGCAGCCACCAGCGACTTCGACTACCCGCTGACCAGCCACTACGACGAGCCCGACGCACTTGTGGTGTTCGATGACGTGCTCATCCCCTGGGACCGCGTCTTCATCAACCGGAACATCGATACCCTCCGCCGGCAGTTCTTCGATACCGGTGCCCACGCGCTGGGAAACTGGCAGGCCCAGATCCGGTTCTCCACCAAGCTGAAGTTCATTGCTTCTGTTGCCCGCAAGGTCACCCAGGTAAACGGCACGGACAAGATCCCAGGAGTACAGGAGAAGCTCGGCGAGCTCGCCGCGATCGTCCAGTCCGTTGAATCGGCAGTTCTTGCGGCCGAATACACAGCCACGGTTGACGACGCCGGCATGGTGGTTCCCGGGAAGAGCGCCCTTTACGGGGCCATGGGTCTTCAGTCCGAGACGTACCCGCGGGTGATTTCGATCCTTCGCGACCTTGTTGGTGGTGGCGTGCTTCAGCTGCCCTCCAGCGTTGCCGACATGACCAGCAGTGTGACCCGTCCGGACATGGAACGCTACGTGCAGTCCCCCGGTGTTGCCAGCGAAGAGCGCGTAAAGCTGTTCAAATTGGCTTGGGACATCATCGGCTCCGAATTCGCCGGCCGCCACCAGCAGTACGAAATGTTCTACGCCGGCGCCCCGTTCGTGGTCCGTGGGGCGTACACCTACCGGAACTACGGCTACGACGCCCTGGTTGCTGAGCTGGACAAGTACCTTGGTTCATACGGCATCAACGGCCCAGTAGACGGCAGCATCAACGGCATGGAAGGAGAATAGCCATGGCAAAGCCCGAATTCGAGTTCACCCCCACCTCATCGGTGGACTTCGCACCCTGCAACCCGCACATTGAGGGCCTGTCCGAGGCCATCCTTGCCCGGGATTCAGACAATGACAGTGTCACGCGCATCCTCAAGTTCGAGCCCGGCACGGACACCTCGCCCAACGGCGTCCTGACCCACGATTTCTGGGAAGAGGTCTTCATCTTCGAGGGCTCGTTCGTGGACCAGCGCCTCGGCAAGACCTTCAAAGCCGGCGACTGGGCCACCCGCCCGCCGGGCATGGAACACGGGCCGTGGGTTTCTGAGACCGGGGCCAAGATGTTCGAGGTCCGGTACTACGCCGATCCAGTACAAGCCGAGCGGAGCAACTGACATGAGCCTCGCACCGCTCTTCACTGTTCCCGATGCCATGGGAATGCGTCGCGCCATGGGCCGCTTCCTCACCGGCGTCGCCGTGGTCACCACCAAGCACGAGGATGAGCTGTACGGGATGACCATCAGCTCGCTGACCTCCATCAGCCTGGAACCGCCCATCCTCATGATCTCGCTGAACTTCGGAACGCGGACCGGCGAGGCATTGATCGAGAGCGGCAAGTTCGCCGTCTCGATCCTTGGGGCCAAGCAGGAGTCGATGGCCCGACGCTTTGCGGTGCGAGGCGGCGACCGGTTCGGCGACGGCGAATTCGACATGACCGAGAATGGACTTCCTGTCATCAAGGGAGCCCTCGCCCAGGCGGATTGCACCGTTGTGCAGCAGTACGACGTCGGAGATCACCAGGTCTTCTTCGGGCAGGTCACGACGTGCCGGGACCGGGACGGCGAAGTGCTCGCGTTCAAGGCGGGCCGCTTCGGCTCATTCTCCGACTTCGGCCACGCGGAGATCCCCTGGAGGTTCTAACCCCCGCCTTTTAAAGCAACGCGGGGTCACCTACGGCCCATAAATCCCCTTGGGATGGGCCGTAGGTGACCCCGCGTTGCTTCTACTTGGAGGTGCCCTGCGAGACCGAACCCTGCAGCTGGCGCTGGAAGATGACGTAGACGATCAGCACCGGAACCACCGTGACAGTGACTGCCGCGAAGAGTGCCCCGAAGTCCACGGCGTACCCCATCTGGCCAGCGAAGGCGGCCAGGCCCTGCGAGAGAACGCGCGGCCCGGCGGCGTTGATGGATACCGGGATGAGGAACTGGTTCCACAGGCCCAGGAAGTTGAAGATGGCAACCGAGGCGAGGCCCGGCTTGGCCATCGGCAGCATGACCTGGAAGAACGTCCGCCACTCCCCTGCGCCGTCAAGTGCTGCTGCTTCAGTGATTTCGTGCGGCAGCGACTTGAAGAAGGAGAACAGGAAGAACACTGTGAACGGCAGCGCGAAACCCACGTACACGATGATCAGGCCCGGCAGGGTGTTCAGCAGTCCGATGTTCTTCAGCACAAAGAACAGCGGGACCATGGCGAGGAAGATCGGGAACGTCAGGCCGGCCAGCATGAGGTAGTAGATAGCCCGGCTGCCCGGGAACGTGTACCTCGCCAGGACGTAGGCACACATTGCACCGAGCACCATAACGATCACCAGTGCCGAACCCACCACAACCACTGAGTTCAGGAAGTAGTTCCCGATCCCGGCCTCACTCCAGGCCTTCACGTAGTTGTCGAACCGCCACACTGAAGGCAACGCGAACGGCGAGGCAAAGATCTCGCTGGACGTCTTGAAGGACGACATGAACGTCCACAACAACGGCAGGATCACGATGAGTGACCAAATGGTCAGTGCCGTGTGGGAAACAGCCCCCACCAGTTTGTCCCCGGGCGTAGTGGCGGGTTTGCGCGGCTGGAAATGCAGCGACTTCATTTCAGGGGTTGAGACTTTTGTTGTCATTAGATGCTCACGTCCTTGTCGCCACCAGTGAGCCGGTTAATCACGAACACCAGGCCGGAGAAGATCAGGGTCGCCACAGCCAGGACAACGCCCATGGCGCTGGCCAGGCCGAATTGGCCCTTGCTGAAAGCTGTGAAGAACAACTGCTGTGCCATCACAAGCGTTGAGTTGTCCGGACCACCGCCGGAGTTCAGTGCCGCCATGTAAACGAACGCATCGAGCGCCAGGATACCCATGTAGATGTAAGCGGTCTGGATGTTGTCCCTGATGAGCGGGATGGTAATGGAGACGGCGGTACGGAGCCTTCCGGCGCCGTCGATCCTTGCGGCCTCGAACAGCTCAGCAGGAATGCCCTTGATACCGGCCACGAAAAGGACCATGTAGAAGCCAACGAAGCCCCACACAATCACGAACATGGTGGCGGTCATGGCCGTGTTCTTATCGCCCAGCCACGCGAAGCTCTTGAACTGGTCAAGGCCGAGGCTGGTGAGGATCCCGTTGAGCAAGCCCCCTGAAGGATCGTAGATCTGGCCCCACATGATGCCGATGGCGATGGCGGGGATTGTGTAAGGGAAGAACGACACAACGCGGTAGAAGCTGGAATTGCGCAGGCCCTTGATCTGGCCCTTGCTGCTCCCGCCAACGGTCACCATGGTGGCGAGCACCAGGCTCAGGATGATGGTGACGATGGGCAGCACGATGACCAGGAGAATGTTGTTCCCCATGGCCTTCATGAAGATGTCGTCCGAGAAGATCCTGGCGTAGTTCTCAAAGCCGATGAAGTTCTGTGTGGGCGAAAAACCCGACCAGTCCGTCAAGGAATACCCAAAGGCCTGGATGAACGGCCAGATCACGAACAAGAGATAAATCGCCAGCGGCAGGCCAAGGAACACCGCGAAAAAGCTGACTTTGTCCCACGTCAGCGGCTTGCGCCGGCGCCTCACCACAACCGGTGGGGCCATGGCCGGAACGACGGCGGCCAGGCCGTCGTCGTTCCGGCTCTGCTTGGTTTTCACTACTGTCACTTCACTTCAATCTTCTTGACCGAGCTGTCGTTGCGGACCTTGTCGGTGATGTTCTGGAGGGCGGAGGTCAGCGTGGCGACATCCGACTTGCCATCGAGGAAGGTGTTCCAGACGACGAGCTGGTCCTTGTTGGTGCCGTAAAGGTCGATGAAGTTCCAGGTGTAGATGTTCTCGCCTGCATCGCTGAGCAGCTTTGTCTGCGAGACCAAGGCCGTGGAACCGAAGCCATCGGCCGGGACGGTGTCCTTGACGATGGTGGGAGCAAGCTTGGTCTTGGCGAAGTTGGTAGCAGCTTCCTTGGAGAGCATGACGCGGAGCAACTCCTTGCCGCCGGCAACGTTCTTGCCCTGGGAGGGAACCACGTAAGGCTCCCCCGCTGCACTGTGCAGCGATGCGTACGGCTTCTTGGGGCTGGCGCTCACTGAAGGCACGGGGGCGCCCGTCATCTTGAAGTCCGCCTTCGTCTGGTCCTTCATCTCGTTTTCGATCCACGAACCGGACGGGTAGAACACCGCTTCCTGGGCGTTGCTCCACTGGGCCTGGGCTGCGGTGAACTGCGTTCCGGAACCGCCGGGCTTGAAGTACCCCGCCTTGACGATCTTGTCCAAAGCTGTGAAGACGGACTGTATGGCCGGGTGCGACCAGCAGTCTGCCTTGAGGTTCTCCAAGGCCAGCCGAACGTCGTCGCCACCTTCCTTGATAGCGGAAGCGATCGCCATTTCCTGGTAATACGTTGCAGCTTCCTTGCCCCAGAGGAACAGGTACTTGCCCTTGGCCTTGGCCTGCTCGCCCAGTGCGTACATTTCGTCCCAGGTCTTGGGAACGGTCCAGCCATTTGCCTTGAGCAGGGAGTCCGAGTACCACATGGCGTAGACGGTGAGCACGTAGTTCAGGGCGGCGAGCTTGCCCTCGAACGTCCCGGGAGCGAGCACGCCGGTGTACAGGGTGTCCTTAATAACCTTGCCCTCGAGGTTCTTGGCTTCCACCACGCTGGTGAGGTCCTCGAGCTGGGCAAGGATGGTGCTGAAGCCAATGGCCTTCGCGCCGGAGTTGTCGATCAGGTCCGGTGGGTTGCCACCGACGAAGCGCGGCTGGAGCTCCTGCGCGATATCCGTGGACGGGGCAATCTTGGCGGTGGAACCGGAATGGGCCTTTTCGAAGGCCTTG
Source organism: Paenarthrobacter sp. RAF54_2 (assembly GCF_052113945.1). Taxonomy (NCBI): domain Bacteria; kingdom Bacillati; phylum Actinomycetota; class Actinomycetes; order Micrococcales; family Micrococcaceae; genus Paenarthrobacter; species Paenarthrobacter sp. RAF54_2. The sequence goes on along the minus strand of NZ_JBFRDV010000008.1, from coordinate 73,824 downwards.
CCTGCGAAATCGACGTAGTCGATGCCGTAGCCACCCTTGAAGATCACGGCATCAACGGTGGACTTGTCCGCCATGCCAAAGGGGTTGGTGTCGGAGACGGCGCCCGTGGGGCCGGCAGTGGTACCGCCACCACCTGCGGCACAGGACGCAATGGTTCCCCCCATGGGGACGAGCACCGCAGCTGCGAGTGCCCCGCGGAGGAATCCGCGGCGGCCAAGGGACTGGTGCTGAACGTTCATTTTCGTAACCCTCCAGTGACTCGTAATGTCGACTGTTGCGGCAGGCGGCCGGAAAGTCGGACAGTCTGGGTTGGCCACTCTGCAGCGCCAACCTTCGTGTGACATACTTCACCACGAATGATCGAAAATCAATATTTCTCGGCACTTTCGATCAACATTTGTCAAAGCGTGATCTTCCTAAGGACCCTCTGCAAGGGCTTTTCCACACTCAGTAATCGCTTCCCGCGCGAGCAGCTTTTGCCGCTCAGTTCCCAGTCGTTCCGCCCATTGTTCGGCCAACTGGAACTCCACCAAGGCCTCGGTGAAGCGCCCGTTACCGTGCAGAAACCACCCGAGACTTGCGTGCAAAGCAATCATCCATCGCTTGGTTCGCTCATGGCGGGCCGTCGAGGCATATTCGAGGGCACTGCGCATCCAGGGTTCGGCGTGGGCGACGTCCGCGACGGAGAGCATGTGCAGTGCGTCCACGGCCAGGAATTCCTCACCAAGGTGGTCAGCCAACTCCGCAGCCTGCTCGAGGAGCGGCACTGCCATCTCAGGGCGCCCGCCGGCGTTCAAAACCCGGCCGCGCTCCAGGAGCACGCGCACGCCAACGGTGGGTTCGTCGCCGTCGATTCCGTCCAGAAGGGCATCGGCTTCCTCCAACCGGCCCTGCAGACCGATGGCCCGCCCAAGCTGGGTTGCCAGCTCAGCCCGCTCATCGGCGTCGTAGATTTCCTCCAGCATTGCTGCACGAAACCTGGCTTCGGACGCTGCCGGATCGCCAAAGTTCCATAGGTGGTCCAAAGTTCCCTGATCCAGCATCAACCCGCTCCTGACCAGCCCTCAGCTGCGCCCGTTGGCTTGCACTATCAATGTAGCCCCATGTCAGCGGCGTGGGGAGAGGGTGCGAGGGCGTGTCAGACCCGGCGGGCCGGCTTCAGAGACCAGGGCGGTTGACGAGCCGTGCCCAGCCGAGCTGTTCCTGCTGCTTGCGGCTTAGCGTGGCCACCACCAGATCATAGGAGTCCTCCACCATGTCCCGGATCATGTCATCGGGAAGGGCTCCATCCAACCGGACGCCGTTCCAATGGGTCTTGTTCATGTGCCAGGCACCAGTGATCTCGGGATTCGCTGCGCGGAGTTGCTCGGCCAAGGCGGGCTCGCACTTCAGACTCACGGACCAGTTGTCGGGATCCATGGCGGAAAGCGCGAACATCTTGGCCTCGTGCCGTGCTCCACCCGCGACGGCGGCACGCACCTTGAACACGGACGTTTCAGGTCCGAACGGGAAGTCTTCAAAAGCACCGGGAAAGCCCAGGCAGATCTCGCGGAGCTGGGAAACATCCATGGAGATGAGCTTACCGGGCCCCTCCTTTTCGGCGCCGTCTTCGTCCCCGTTTCGATGGCCCGCTGCGCGCAAGGCCGTGCGAACGGCATGGTCCGCAGCGCCTCATCGAAATGGGCAAACGGGCAGCCCTACGCTACCCCCAGGAAGTCCTCCAGCAGTACCACTTCCAGGCCCGCGGCCAACTGTGCAGCACGGAAGGCAGCGAGGTCCGCGGCGAACTCTGCGCGGAAATGCATCAGCACGATGTCGCCGGGACGCAGTGAGTTACCAACCTGGTAGTCCATCTTCCCGGCGTTCGCCTTGGCCTCCCATGTGATGATCGCCTTCATTCCGGCAGCGGCAACCGCCTGGCGCATGGCGTTGGAGTAGGCTCCGCCCGGGGGCCTGAACAGCGTGGGACGTCGGCCGTAATGCTGAAACGCATACTCCTGCATGCCCACAATGTCGTTCAACTGCTGCTGGTACCCCCACTGCCRCACCATGTTGATGTTGTGGGTGACGGTGTGGTTCTCGACGAGACTGCCTTGCGCCTTGAAGGCGTCGAAGAAGGCGGGGTTGTCAGCGATGGTGTTCTTGGTCAGGAACAGGGAAGCCGGGTAGTCGTGGTCAGTCATGAGCTTGACCGACTCCGGGGTCTTGATATTGCCGTCATCAATCGTCAGGAACACTACCGGGTGTTTGGTCTCGATCTTGGTGATCACGGGCGCCAGCCCGCCAACTATCGGCGGCAGCTGGTAATCGGGGATGAACGTTCGCCGGATCCGCTTCGTGGCGGTGGGCGTAGGCGTTGGTGTTGAAATGTACGACGACGGCACCTCACCCCCGGCCGACAGCCCACCGTTCGCGCCCGGCACCTCGGGCGAGGCAGACGCGGAACCAGGCGGCAGCTCCGACGTCGTGCTTTTAGGCGCTGTGCTTTCTGATGCAGCGCAGGCAGTCAAACCTGCGAGGAGGGAAGCGCCGAACACGCCTAAGACGGCCCGCCTGGCTGGTGTGGAAGCTGGTGCGGAAATGGGCACCGCTGAATGGTCGCCACACATGGCCGTCCCCTATGGCTAAAAGAATGAGTCAGCTGCAGATTAGCAAAGGAATCGACCTGGTGATTACAGGCCGTAATGCCAGCCTTCGCGCGCCGGGCAGGAATTGACCACGACGTCCAAACCTGCATCCCTGGCCCGCTGGACGGCGTCGTCGTCAAAGACGCCCAGCTGCAGCCACACAGCCTTGGCACCGATGGCGATTGCCTGATCAATAACAGCGCCCACTCGTTGGGAGTTAACGAAGCAGTCGACCACGTCGATGGGGTGTTTCTCCGCAGGAATATCCATCAGGGACTTGTATCCCTGTTCCCCATGGACGTCCTCGCCCTTGAGGTTTATGGGGATAATCTCCATACCCATGCGGTCGCGAACGTACAGGGAGACGTCGTATGCGGAGCGCCACTCATTGTTGCTGAGTCCAACGATTGCCCAGCATCCTTTTGTTCGCATCAATCGTTCCACCACGGCCGGATCGTTGACATGCATCATGAAGCAAGCTTAGTGTCCCTCGCCCCTCAGCCATTGCTTCAGCTTGTCCATGAAGGACTGGAAAGGTTCGTGAGCCGGCTTCTCGTTCAGGAGTGGGAGTGCTTGGCTTGGTTTATTTCCGTGGGCGGGGGCGGGTTTGGCCGTTGTAGTCGGTTCTGCGGTTGGTTTAACAACGTCGGGGAGCGTTGGCTCAAGTCCGGACTGTCCAAGTTTTGCCTCAAGCTTTGCCTCCCGAGGCTCGGCAGGCTTCGCTTGGTCGGTACGGGGAGGCTCGCCGACCGCGCCTGAAGCCGGGACGTTTCCGACGTCGACCGCCTCCGCCTCAGGCGCTGACTGGTGCGCCGGTGCCTTGACATGCGGCATGGCAGTGCCAGAAGCCTCATCGTCTTGCCCGCCCTGCGCCGCAGGGGATTCGGTAACCAGCGGTACTGCTGCGGGATACACTGAGGGCGCTGGTTCGGTGCTGACCTTCGGAGCATCGGGCGTGGGCAGCGCGGGCGCTGCGGATGAAGGTTGCGGAGCGAAATTTCCCAGCAGTTCATCGACGAACGTGGGCGTACGGGTGAAACCGGAACTGGCAGCGGCCACACCACTGACGCCGAGTCCCATGGCCGCAACCACGGCCACACTCACCACAGCCGTACGGTGCTTGTGTCGCCAACGACGCTTGCTGAGTTCATCGTGAGGTCCAGCGAACATCGCGGCCAGCGCCTCGCTCGGAGCAGGTGCCGGGCGGTCCGCGAAGGAACGCAGGGAGAGCAGTGCCTGCCGAAGGCCGGGCGCGTCAGTGGGCCCGGCGTCGAGCAGGAGCTCGTCGACGATATCTTCGCGTTCCATATCCCTGTATGTCATGAGGACACGTATTCCTTTACTGCCGAATGCTCACGGAGCGTCATCAAAGCCCTGCGCTGCAGTTGCTTTACTGCGCCGGCGGATTTCCCCATGATGTCGGCTGCCTGCTCCACGGTCAGGCCTGCCACGATCCGGAGTGCCAGGACCTCCCGTTGATCGTCCCCGAGGTAGTCCAGGAGCTTCATGACCTCGTGGGGAGCCAGCAGGCCCATTGCCTCTGATTCTGCAGAACCAGATTCGCGGGGATCGCGCTCGGGCTCGAACTCGTGGTGTTCCGGGGCCCTGCTTTGTTTCCGATGCTCGTCTACCATGCGGGCATGGGCGACCGAAAAAACAAAGGTCCGTAATCCGCCTGCTCCTCCCTGGATGTCGTCCAACCGGGGCAGGACAGCAAGGAACACGTCCTGTGTGATGGCCTCGGGATCTGATACGCCTTTAGCCGTCAGGTAGCCGAGAACCGGTCCAGCGTATGCCTGGTAGACGGCGCTGAACAGTTCCGCGTTATTGCCCTTGAGTGCATGAAGCGCTTCGTCGGTCAATGCGTCGGTCACAGTTAAGAGACTTTCGATCGGCGGCAGGTCCGGGCTTGGAGCCAGGTCGTCCGCCTTTGCTCGACGGGCAACCCACCAAGGGTATCTGCTCAACCGGGCGGCCCCAAGGAAGGCCCATCATGTCCCTCAAAATCTCTTCAGGAAAGAGAAGAGCCGAGCTGGAACATGATGGGGGACAAATTCCAGCTCGGCCCTTTCAAAGACGTAATCGTCGGGGTACGCCAAAGGGTTACGCGAGGTACGAACTTTTTTGAAACTTTTTTCGGGAGCCGGTTTCTGGGTGATCCGAGTCGTCACCCCAGGCTTTCCTTGTGGCTTGTCCTGGGTGGGGCACCGCCCTGAAGTGCCGCAAGGAACAGCGCCTCGGCCAGGATCGCGTTCCTTAGTTCCCCAAGATGGACGGACTCGTTTGCCCCGTGAGCCCGGGAGTCCGGATCCTCCGCTCCGGTAATGATGATGGGACACTGCGGTTGGGCAGCGGCGAGTGCGGCAACGAACGGGATGGAACCACCAACGCCCATGGACACTGGTTGTGCTCCCCATGCCTGTTCCAGGGACCAGAGTGCCGCCTGAACCATCGGGTGGTTGGAGTCAGCCATGAAGGGCATGCTTTTGGACCCGGGGGTGAAGGTGACCTCCGCCCCGAAAGGAACATTTTTCAGTGCATGGCGCCGCACAGATTCCATTGCCTGGTCGGGGTGGTTCCCCGGCGGCAAGCGAAGGCTGAACTTCACCGTGGCCTCGGGCAGCAACACGTTCCCGGCTGTCCCGATGGGTTGGGAGTCCAGCCCCACGAAGGAGAGTGCGGGCTTGGTCCATAAGCGTGAAGTGAGCGATCCGGTTCCAGCCAGCTGCACGCCTTCCGGCACACCCGCGTCCCGCCGGAATGTCTCCTCGTCCATATCAAGGCCCACAGCAGGGCCCTCAACCAGCCCCTCCACAGCAACCGAACCGTCAGCATAGTGGAAGGTTGCCATCAGGCGGGCCAAGACTGTCAGCGCATCAACGACCGGTCCTCCATACGTCCCCGAATGCAGAGCATGGTCAAGGACGCGAACACGGATGGTCCCGTCCACCAGGCCGCGGAGGCTGGTAGTCAGGCCCGGGATCCCGATCTTCCAGCTGCCTGAATCCGCAACAATGGCGGCGTCAGCAAGGAGTTCCTGTCCATAATCCGCCATGAAGGCCTGAAGGCTAGGTGAGCCGGCCTCTTCCTCACCCTCAACGAACACAGCGAGGCCCAGCCCGTGGTCCGGGCCAAGAACCGAATCAACGGCGTGGATCGCAGCGAGGTGCATGACGATGCCGGCCTTGTCATCGGCAGCGCCACGTCCCCAAAGACGTCCGTCCTTCTCCATTGCGGAGAAGGGCTCCGAATTCCAAGCGTCAAGCGGCCCTGCCGGCTGGACATCGTGATGGGCGTAGAGCAGCACAGTGGGAAGACCCTGCACGGCAGGCCGCCTCGCCAGCACTCCCGGGGCTCCGTCTGCCCCGGTTTGATCCGTGCCCCGGATGACGGATACGTCGGTGAAGCCGCGTGCCAGGAACAGCTCGTGCACCCGATCGGCACTGAGATCCAAGGCGTGGGGATCAAATCCGGGCCAGGCGACGCCGGGAACGCTGACCAGGTCGGCCAGGACGGTCACGTAGTGGGCCATGTTTGCATCCACCGCGGCGGCGAGTGCCTCAAGGGCGGCCGGTGGAAGGTGGGCTTGTGGAAGATGCTCATTGAACTTCACGCGTGATTCACCTTGCGCCTTGACGGGTACATGGAAGACGAGATCGATGTAAGGAATTGTAAGTTTACTTATCCATCAAGGAGAGCCTCGTGGATCAAAATGAAGCACCGTTGCTCGACGCGTTGGCCGAGTACCGTCGGCTGAACCGCTACGGGTACACGCCTCCGGGGCACCGTCAAGGCAGGGGTGCCGATCCGCGAACCCTTGAGGTTCTGGGTGCCGACACGTTTCGCTCCGATGTGCTTTCCACGGCAGGACTGGATGACAGAAAGTCCTCAGGCGGTTTTCTCAGCAAGGCCGAGGAGCTCATGGCCGAAGCCGTCGGAGCTGATAAGGCATTCTTTTCGACCTGCGGCAGCTCACTCTCCGTCAAGGCATCCATCCTTGCCGTCACCCGTGGAAGTGGCGATTTGCTGATTGGCCGGGATGCACACAAATCCGTGGTGGCTGGCATCATCCTTTCCGGACTCCAGCCCAGATGGATCAGCCCGCGGTGGGACAGGGAACTGCACATTGCCCACCCGCCGAGCCCTGAAGAAGTTGAGAAGATGTGGCAAAGGTACCCGGATGCTGCCGCAGCCCTGATCACCAGCCCAACACCCTATGGCACGTGTGCAGATATCGAGAAAATTGCCGAGATCTGCCACTCCAGGGGCAAGCCGCTGATCATCGACGAAGCGTGGGGCGCGCACCTGCCCTTCAATGACAGGCTCCCCACATGGGCAATGGATGCCGGCGCAGACATTTGCGTGGTCAGCGTCCACAAAATGGGAATGGGATTCGAGCAAGGATCCATCTACCACCTCCAGGGCAGCCTGGTGGATCCGGTCCGGCTAAGCCAGTGCGCCGATCTGCTCTCCACCACCAGCGCCAACGTCATGATCTATGCGGCGATCGACGGCTGGCGGCGCCACATGGTCCAGGAGGGCGAGGTGCTGCTGGACAATGCCTTGAACCTGGCCGAGAGCGTCCGCAGCGATATCGATTCCATGACCGGACTCCACGTCCTCGGGCCGGAGCTGATCCATGCCGAGGCCTCCCATGATTTGGATCCCCTCCACGTGCTGATCGACGTCGCGGGTTTGGGCATCAGCGGTTACCAGGCGGCGGACTGGTTGCGTGCCAACTGTCACCTTGACGTTGGGCTCAATGATCACCGGAGGATAGAAGCCACGTTGTCCCAATCCGACGATGAGGAAACAACAGAGCGCTTGCTGTCCAGCCTGCAGCAGCTGATTCAGGCGGCACCGCAAATGCCGGAACCGACGCCTGTTCAGCTCCCGGATCCGGAAGATCTGGAGACGCCAACGGTGATGCTACCGCGGGATGCCTTCTTCGGACCCGTGGAAAACGTCCCGGCAGAAGAAGCCGCAGGTCGGGTCGCAGCCGAGCAGATCACGCCGTATCCGCCCGGCATCCCGGCAATCCTTCCGGGCGAACGGATCAACCAGGCCGTCGTCGATTATCTTCGCACCGGAGTAGCCGCCGGAATGGTTTTGCCGGACCCGGCGGACCCTTCAATGAAAACCATCAGGGTAGTGGCACATCAGCGCGACCAGTAAGCTCTGGACTCTCCCCACATAATCACTAGGCTGAAAAAGACCAACACCGAGTTCCAAAGGAGAGATGATGACGCTTCCTCCAACTCACGAACCTGAGCCGTTCCCGCCCCCCTAACCGACTGCCATCTTGATGAGCTCGACGATCCTGTCTTCAAGCTCCGGGGTGAGCTCAGTCAAGGCATACGATGTTGGCCACATGCTGCCGTCGTCGAGCATCGCATTCTCTTCGAAGCCGAGCGTGGCATACCTGCTCTTGAACTTGTCGGCGCTCTTGAAGAACACGATGTTCTTCCCGTCTTTGGCATACGCCGGCATTCCGTACCAGGTCTTCGGGGAAAGCTCCGGTGCGTGCTCCCTGATCAGCGCATGGAGTCGCTGCGCAATGGCCTTATCTGCCGGCGGCATCTCTGCGATCTTCGCCAGGACATCGCTCTCGCCGTCGGCTTGGGAAGCCTTCTTGGTCCTTTTGAGCTCCTGCGAACGCTCCTTCATGGCGGCGCGTTCGTCCTCGGTGAATCCCTCGTAGGACTTGGTAGCTCCGGTCTCAGTCATGGCAGGCCCCTCTCGCTGCTGGAAATCTTTCGGATATTTCAACGATAGATCCGGGGCCGATCGCCGAGCTTCTTCAATACTGCTCAATCAGCATCTAGGAGAAACGTCCGGGCCGGAACGTTGCCAACATGGGGTGCTTCTTGCCTGTCAGGATCTCTCCGGACAGCAGTTCACCCGCAATGAGTCCCAACGTGGCACCCGAGTGCGTGAACGCTACGAAGCAGCCGGGCACTTGGCCGAGCTCACCGAAGACGGGCTCACCATCGCCGGGGATGGGCTTGTAGCCGATCTTCCAGGAGGCGGGCTTGAGTTCTGGGTTGCCTGCAATCAGCTTGGAGGATTCATCGGCCAGTTCCTGGACAACGTCATCAGGAATGCTGAAGGAACCATCTGGGTGTTCGGTAATCCGGTCCTCATACCAGTCGTGGTCCAGGGCGAAAGTGTTACCCGGGTTCGGACGAACGGCAGCACGTGGCGTATTCATCACTGCCTTCACCTGGTGCTCCACAGGCTTGGTGACCACCAGCATGGAAACCGGGGAACCATTGGGGATTTCCACCCCGAGCGGCTTCACGACGGCGGGCGTCGCCGCGCCGCAAGCGACGAGGACGGCGTCGGCTGAATAGGTCTCGCCGGAGGCAGTCTCGACGCCGTTGGCCCGGCCGCCGTCGAGCGTCACTTGGACTTTGCCCGCGTTGAGGACGAGCTGACCGCCGAGGGCATGGAACTCCTCCATGAGGAAGTTGACCAGGTCCGGCAGGCTGACCCAGCCCTCGCCGGGGTTGAAGATGGCGTTCTCGGGAACAGCGCCGGCGTCGATGCCGGGCGTCACCGATGCGATCTCCTCAGGGGCGAGAAGCTTGGAGTCGTAGCCAATCGACTGCTCGTAAGCGTGGCGGGCTTCGGTCACCTCGCGCTGGCCGGCAGCGTTCCACATGAGGCCTCCGCCGAACTGCAGCCATTCGCGGGTGGGATCCGCCGCGAACAGCGTGCGATACCGATCGACGCCGGCCAGCCGCAGCTGGTGGTAAGGGGTGGACCGTTCGCCGGCTGAGTTGAGCCAGGACAGTGAACGGCCCGTGGCCTCGCTGGCCAGGCCCTGCTCGGTCAGGAGCGTCACGGAAGCTCCCCCGCGGAGCAGGTGAACGGCGGTGGAAACGCCCAGGATGCCGCCCCCGATGACGGCGACGTGCTTGGTGGAGGACATAGCTCTCCCTTTCTTTCGTGTTTGTGATGCTTGGGACGCCCTTGCGCTTACGCGAAGGCGTGGATACTTTCGATGATTTTGAGGGTTTCAAGCGCCTCGGCCGGAGCTACCGGAAGGCGCCCTTGGCCACGGAGGCAGGCTGCCAGTTCTGCGTAGAACTGCGGATAGGCGCCCTTTTCTGCAGGTACCGGTGTGGCTGAACCGTCAACTCCCAGAAGCCCCCAAGACTCCTGGGGTTCGATTCCATAAGAAGCGTCCGACGGCGTGACACCGGCTGCGAGCGCAGGTTCCTGACCGTCGAGTCCCCACTTGGTGTACCCGGCTTTTGATCCGAGGACGTGGAACCGCGGGCCAACCTGCGCCGCCATGCCGTTCATCCACAGCCGGGACCGTACGCCTGACTCGTGGAGCAGGGACACGAAGGCCTCCGTGTCTGCCGCGTCGGGATGCGGGCCATGATTTGCGGTTTCGCCGTAGCTCTCCTCCACAGGTCCGAACAGCTGGATGGCTTGGTCGATCAGGTGGGCGCCCAGGTCGTGAAGGATTCCGCCGCCCTCGGCCAGCGTGGATGTATCGCGCCAGTTCCCGAAGCCTTCGGGCCGCCACCATTCAAAACGTGACTCAAAAGTCCGTACTTCGCCCAGTGCCCCTTCCTGCAGCAGTTTGCGCAGCGTCAGGAAGTCGGCGTCCCACCGGCGGTTCTGGAAGACCGTGAGCTGCACACCGGCGTCGGACGCGCGTGCGGCCAGCTCCTCACCGTGGGCCACGCTGGTGACGAAAGGTTTGTCCACCACAACGTTCAAGCCGCAGGCGATTGCCGTGGCACCGAGCTCGAGGTGCGTGAGCGGCGGCGTTCCCAGCACCACCAGATCGAGGTCGCTGGCAAGGGCGAACATGTGTTCCGGAGTGGGCACTATCCGCGCTTGTGGATAGAGCCGCGCGGCCTCGCGGGCGCGCTCCGGGTCCGCCGTCACGATGACGTCCAGCGAATAGTTCGGATCTGCTGCGATCAGCGGGGCATGGAAGACCTTGCCTGAGACGCCAAACCCGACGACGGCAGTCCGGATGGGTGCCGCTGTTACCTGACGCATCACAGGACCTCCGAAAGGAAGCGCTGCAGGCGTTCGCTGCGCGGGTTGTCGAAGAGCTCGGCAGGGGTGCCGACCTCCACCACTTCGCCTTCGTCCATGAAGACCACTTGATCAGCAACTTTGCGGGCAAAGCCCATCTCGTGCGTGACCACCAGCATGGTCATGCCGCGGCGGCCGAGGCCTGCCATGAGGTTCAGGACACCCTTGACGAGTTCCGGGTCCAGCGCGCTGGTGGCTTCGTCGAAGAGCATGACTTCCGGTTCCATGGCGAGCGCCCGGGCGATAGCGACACGCTGCTGCTGACCGCCGGAGAGGTCGCGCGGCCGGTGGTCGGCGCGTTCGGCGAGGCCCACTTCGGCGAGCCGACGCTGAGCGCGTTCCCGTGCCTCCTTCTTGGACATTCCCTTGACGCTCCACAGAGCGAGGGCCACGTTCTCCAAGGCTGTGTGGTCCGGGAAGAGGTTGAAGTGCTGGAACACCATGCCGATGCGGGCGCGGAGGATGTCCGGCTTGACCTTGAGGGCGCTTTCGCCGGCCAGAAGCACGTCGCCGCTCTTGGGTTCGTGCAGGCGGTTGACGCCGCGTAGGAGGGTGGACTTGCCGGAACCGGACGGGCCGATGATGCACGTGGTTGTGCCCGGAGCCACGTTCAGGCTGACGTTGCGGAGTACCTCTACGTCGCCATAGGCCATGGTCAGGTCCCGCAGTTCCAGGCTGGAGCCGTGGAACGTCTGGACGTCGGCTGCGGCTGGCTTGTCCTTGGCGGTTGACTTGGCCGTTGACATGTTGGTGCCGGTGCTGCTGGCAGTGTTGCTGCTGCTTGTGAGGTTCACGTGTTGCTCCCGGTGATGAGCGGCGATGCCGCGTCGAGTTCCTTGACTTCCTTCAGCCCACTGGTTGGGGCAGTGGGACGGCGGCGACCGGTGCGGAACTTGTTGTCGAAGTAGTTGACCAGGTGGGTCAGTGGCACGGTGATCACCAGGTAGAAGATTCCTGCCATGACCAGCGGTGAGAGGTTGCCTGAGAGCACTGCGGCGTCCTGGCCCACACGGAACAGTTCACGCTCGCTGACCAGCAGGCCCAGGAAGTAGACCAATGAAGAGTCTTTGACGATTGCAATGAACTGGTTCACCAGGGCTGGCAGCACACGGCGTACGCCTTGCGGTACCACTACCAGGGCCATGGACTTTGAGTAGCTCATGCCGAGGGCACGGCACGCCTCGCCCTGGCCTTTGTCCACGCTCTGAATGCCGGCACGGAAGATTTCTCCGATGTAGGCGCTAGCGATCAGGCTCAACGCGATGATTCCCAGCGGGTAAGGCGAGGGTCCAAACACTGACTGGCTGAACCGGGCAAAGCCCTGGCCGATCAGGAGGATGGTGAGGATTGCGGGCAGGCCACGGAAAAGGTCCGTGTAGATCCGCGCCGGGATTCGCAGACACTTGGACCGCGAGATCCCCATGACTGCCACCACCATGCCCATCACTACGCCGAGGATGGTTGCTGCGATGGAGATGATCAGGGTGTTGAGGAGTCCAACTCCCAGGAGTTGGGGCAGTACTTCGATCATCGAATCGACATCGAAGAACGTGCGGCTGATGGTATTGAGCCAATCCATTTGGTGCTCTCAGACGTTTGTTGGTTTTTCGGGATGGCCGGGCGGGCTACGGGATGTGGCCCGCCCGGCGGTGTTGTTGATTAGGCGGTGTTGTTGATTAGGCGGTTGCCCTACTTGGCAGCCGTTGGCGACGGGCTGGAGGTCTGCTCCGCCTTGGGCAGGTACTGCTCAGGCATCGGCGAGCCCGGGAACCACTTCTGGTAGAGCTTCTTCCAGGTGCCGTCTTCCATGGCCGCGGCAAGGCCCTTGTTCAAGGCTTCCTTGAAGGCAGGCTTGTTCTTGGCAATGGCGAACCCTGCCGGGGCGTCGAAGGACGGGATGTCAGCTGCACTGACCAGTCCGAACTGCTCCTGGTACGCCTTGGCTGCCTCGTAGTCCAGGAAGTGGGCGTCCACTGCGCCGCTGTTGACGGCGGAGATTGCGGTGTTGTTGTCCGGGAAGCGGACCAGTTGGGCGGAGGTGAAGTTCTTGACCGCGTAGGCTTCCTGGAGCGTGCCCTGGACAACGCCCAGGCGCTTACCAGAGAGGCCGTTGACGTCCTTGATGCCTGAGGTCTTGGTGGTGATGACCGTCAGGTAGCCGGCCAGGTAGCCGTCGGAGAAGTCAACGGTTTCCTTGCGCTTGTCCGTGATGCCAATGGCCGCGACGCCGACGTCGAACTGGCCATTGGCCACGGCTGCGAGCAGGCCGGAGAAGTCCTGTCCGGTGAAGACAACCTTGTCCACGCCGGCGCGGTGGGCCACGTCCTTGAAGAGCTCCACATCGAAGCCGGTGAAGTTACCCGAGCCGTCCGTGAAGGTGTAGGGCTTCGAATCGCCAAGGCTGGCGACGCGGATCGTGCCGGGTTCGATCAGGCCGTAGGGGTTCTGAGCCGAGCTCGAGGTGCCGGCGGAGGATCCACCGCAGCCGGAGAGGGCGAGGAGGGCCGCCAAGGCTGCTGCTGCGAGCGCTGCCGGGCGGAAGTTCAGTTTGATCACAGCGTTGTCCAATCGTGGGGAGGGCCAGCGGTGCTGTCTGGGCCGCTTTTGGGGTCTTACTCGATGCGGGGTCTTGTTGAGTCCGGTCTCAGCCCCTAGGATTGAGACCGGACTCACATCGATTGATTGAAAATGTAGCGGAAGTCACAGGCCGCGTCAACACCACTTCAGAAAGGTGAACATGAGTACTGATGGATCCCGACGGCGGGACGTGACAGTTGCCGACGTCGCCAAAGCCGCGCAAGTCTCCAAGGCCCAAGCCGCACGCGCCCTTGGCAACTATGGCGCGGTCAGCGAGGACGTCCGGGAGCGGGTTCTCGCCGCTGCCGAAGGGCTTGGCTACCGCCCCAACGAGCTTGCGCGCAGCATGAACACGGGCAAATCCAACACCATTGGCGTGGTGGTGGGCGATATCGAAAACCCGCACTTCGGACTGGCCACCAGGGGCATCACCGACACCGCGAAGAAGAGCGGCTACAACGTCATCCTGATCAACACCGATGAAGAACGGGCCGCCGAGGTGGACGCCGTCCAGGTGCTCTTGGACAAGCGCGTTGACGGGCTGATCGTGGCTCCCGCTTCATCCGTGGAAACCTCGCACTTGAAGGAGGTCCGCGACTCCGGCCGGCCCCTGGTCCTGCTGGACCGCGCCGCCGAAGGAGTCGACGTCGAGACGTTCGCCGTGGACATGGGCGCCATCTCCTACGAGTCCACCAAGTACCTTATCGAGGCAGGCCATCGACGCATCGCGTTCGTCTCGACCGTTCGGACAGACGGACCCTACGTGGCGGGGATGACGCTGGATTCTTCGCAAATCTCGGACCGCCTTGAGGGCATCCGCCGCGCCTTCGAAGACGAGGGCCTCAACCAGCCGATAGACCTGGTCCGCCTTGACGCCGGCGACGCCGATTCCATCATGCGAATCACCCGTGACCTGCTGACGGGGCCGGATGCTGCCACTGCCATCATTGCCTCCGATGGCCTCATCGCCTTGAGCGTTGTGGAGGCCATCCAGGAATCCGGCCTCTCCATCCCCTCGGATGTGTCCCTCCTGATGTACGACGATTTCGCTTGGACCCGCCTCACCACTCCCCCGCTCACCGTCATCGCGCAGCCCGTCTACGAGATGGGAATGGCTGCCGCTACCGCGCTGATCCGGCAGATTGAGGGCAGGAAGTCTTCCTTGCCTGCCGGGCCGCCGTTGGAGGCGCGACTCGTGCGCCGCGGCTCAGTGGGGTCGCCGAAGGACGTCGCCGTGCTAAGTCAGGCGGGCGGTTAGCCACTACCAAAACCCTTGCGCGGCTGCGGGAAACGACCACACTGGAAGCATCAGGTGAGGAAGCTGACATGCCAAAAGTGGAAGTGGACGTGGATTCGGTCGTCCCGCCGGGGAAGGTACGGGAGGCCTTGCTGGACTTTAGCCCACGACGGCCGGAGATCTGGCCAGGCATCTACCCACTCATGTACGAGGTTTACCAGGTGGGCGATACCTTCGCGGACATCAGAGAAGGAAGCAAAGCTCCCGGTGGCGTGATCTGGGCCAAGGAACACTACGACTGGGCAAACCCCGACGAAGTGAAGTGGACTGTCCAGGAGAGTAATTTCTGCGCGCCGGGAAGCTACGTGAATGCGCGAATCACACCCAACGAGTCTGGCGGTTCACGCATTCACGTTACCTGGAACCGTAAGCCCACAAGTTTCATGGGTCGCCTGGCCGCCTTCATGATCGTCGTGACCCGGGGCGCGCCGGTGGCAAGCTCACTGCGAATGGGCCTGAAAAAGTTGGAAGCGAAAGGCGCCACGGAGCCATGATCAAATCTGCAGAGAGCGTTGTCATCGCCCGGACACCGGAAGAGGTCTTCCAGTACGTGGCGGACCTTCGCAACGAACCGAACTGGCACGTTGACATTGCCAGCGTGCCTGACCAAACCGACCCTGTCCCAATCGTCGGCAAGACCTACCCACTGAACTTCAAACCCTTCATGGGCAAGACCGACGGCACATTCACAGCCGTGGATGTCAGGCCCGGCTCGCGCTTGCAATATCGAGCCGACTTCGCAGGATTGCAGCCACGCATCACTTACACGGTGGAGGCAGCCGGGGAAGGCGCCCGCTTCACTCGAGGCGTGGAGATGCAACCAAGCGGGCTCAAGGTTCTCATGACCCCGATGATGGCGTACATGGTTCCCCGGCGAAACAAGGTCTTTGTCCAGAACCTGAAGCGCGTGCTGGAATCCTGACGGCTGCTTTCGCGGTCCGCTTCGTAAAACCACGACGTCGGCTAGTCACCCACCCGGGGCTGCCACCGCCGTCGAGGTTTACTTCCTTAGTCGAATCTGTTGGTGGCAAGCAGGAACAAAGTAAGCGCCAGCGTAAGGCGCACGCGGCCGGAGGGCGTTCGGATGTCGAAGCCCAGGGCGGACGTGAACTCGCTTGCGCGGTTCTGGACGCTCGAGTGATGCAGATTGAGTTGACCGGCCACGGCGCGCAGGCTGCCTGATTCAGCAATGGCTTCGAGCATTCGCCATGCCTTAGGCTGTTCTGCGATCAGCAGCTTCAAGGCCGTAACGTCAGCCGGTTCGTGAGTGGCCTCGCTTGCCCTTTCAGCAAGGACAATGAGGCTCCCAAGATCGTCGGCATTGTGAATCGGGCGGTGTGGGCTGGTAAGTCTGAGGGCCAGGAGTGCTGTCTGCCAAGATCTGTCCAGCTCCTGGGGGACGGTGGCCAAGCCGATTCCTGCCCTCGTATCCTGTGGCGCAGTCGCCATGGACGGGCGAATGAATGCCCGGATTGCACCGAATTCCGTGTGAACTACCGCTGACGATCCGGGCATTGGCATCACCGCAGGGATTGTATGAACCCTGTATGAGCCAGTGCGCTCCAAGTGCAGAAGGGCTGCCGCCTCCATGCGTCTTTCCAATGAGGACTCGCTGCTGATGATCGTCTCAATTGCGCGTCGCGTGGCTGCTACGGGACTCGTTCGATCCCAAAAGATGCCCAGTGCAATCGCGAGCCGTTCCAGGATCAATTCATCATTGACGAACCCGGGGCTGGCGCGCTCAATCCATGCCCGCCCGTCGGCACCAAACTCCTTGGAAGGCCACTCACCTTGTTGTTCCGGCATCCTCTGTCCAGATGCATCAACGCACATGGAACGGCCATCCATGGCAAAGCCAACTGAACAGTCACACAGTACCGCCGCCCCGCGGATGAGCATTTCTGCATTCGCCCGGCTGTTGACCAGCGCGTCGAAATACGTGATGACCTTGAGGCTTTCCGAGGCCTGGGGATCGAGCGCTTTGAGGCGCCACACGAGTCCTTGCATAACTATCGCCCGCCACCTTTGGTCTTCGAGAAGTTAATGGTGGCCCAGTCCGGCTGCTGCGGCAATGCATGACGGGCAGCCGGACGTGGGTTCAGGCATCCAGAATGCGTCGAAGCCACTGGGTGCGGGCCTCCCGTGCCATGACGGAGAGCGCTGCTTGGGGAAAGAAAATATCAAACCCATGGAAACCGCCGGGCCACACGTGAAGCTCCGCGTCACCCCCGCAGGCCCAAATGGTGGAAGCGTAGGCAATGTCTTCGTCGCGGAAAACCTCTGCGGAGGCCACATCGATGAAAGTGGGAGGAAGGTTTGAAAGATCCTCAGCCCGGGCCGGCGCCGCGTAGATGGAAACGTCCTCTGTCTTCCGACGGTCGCCGAGGAGCGCGTCCCAGCCGGTATCGTTGCTCGTCCTGTCCCACACGCCGATGCCATCAATTTGGCGACTGGAGATCGTGTCATTGCGGTCATCGAGCATTGGATAGATCAGGAGCTGACCGGCCAGTTCAGGGCCACCCCTATCGCGTGACAGCAGGGCAACACCGGCAGCAAGCCCTCCACCTGCGCTCGCACCGGCAACAATGAGGCGACCAGGATCAATGCCCAGCTCTGCAGCATTCGCGGCCACCCATTCCAGACCCGCGTAGCAGTCTTCCACGGGCGCCGGGTCCGGGTTTTCAGGGGCAAGACGATATTCGACAGAGACAGCCACGGCATCCAAAAGCTCTACCCACTCAATGAGCCAATCCGCGCCAAGAAACCGATCGCCCATGACCATTCCGCCGCCGTGAATGTGGAAGATTCCGGGTCCGCCAGGCTCGTGGTCTATCCGCCGAAAAATGGACACGATGAGATCTGGAGCCCCTACGGGCCCTGGAATGGTCCGTTCAAAATGTTCTACTGGGCGACCGGCCAAGAGATCCTCGATAGGAGTCGCTACGAAGGACTGCCGCATGCCTTCGATCATGTCAGGTGTCAGCGTGGGAGTGATCAGATCACCCAATGCCACAAGTGTCGCCCCAAGCTCCGGATCAAAAGGTGGCGCTTTATGTACCGATTTCATCTTGACCTCCATAAATTCGGCCACTTCGTCGTGACCTGAAGCAAGCCTAGGTGCGCCCGACCACGAAGCTAACCGCCAAAAGCCCTCAAAAGGAACGGCGAGGACCGCCATGTGGCGGTCCTCAGCGACGTGTTTTCACAGCTACCTCAGTCGCCTTGCTCCGGCTCGTCCGCTGAGCGCACACTGCTCTGGATGATGCCGAGTTCCTCGAGCTGCGCTGACATCCCGGCACCGTCCGGAGCATAGATCCATGGGATTCCCGGCGTCGGTTGTCCCCCGGACTTTGACCTACCGCCGGCGAGCACCGCTTCGCCGACGGAGAGCTGCCGGATGGCGATCGCCCTGACGTTCTCCGGGTGGCGATGTGCGAATTCGGAATAGATGGCTTCGTCGTGCTGTCCGTCGTCGCCTACGAGCAGCCACTTGATGCGGGGGAACTCCTCTGCCAGGCGCTCCAGCGAAGTGCGCTTGTGCTCCCTGCCGCTGCGGAACCATCGATCCGGCGTCGGTCCCCAGTCGGTCAACAGCTTGGGCCCTGCGGGGTACAGATTGCGGGACAGGAACCGTGACAGTGTGGGCGCCACATTCCAGGCCCCGGTGGACAGGTAGAGCACCGGCGCCGTGGGTGCCGTCCTGGCGATCCTCTCGTAGAGGACTGCCATGCCCGGCGTCGGTGTCCTCGCATGCTCATTGAGAACGAACGTGTTCCAGGCCGCCAGGAACGGTCGGGGAAGGGCTGTCACCATCACGGTGTCGTCAATATCGGAAACCACACCGAAGTCTGCGTCGTCCGCCACGACTTCCACGGGAGCCTCGACGATTCCGGAACTCCTGGATTGCAGGGTGATCGTGTGCCAGCCGGGATCCAGGGCTGCTTCAATGCGGACATCGACGACGCCCCCACGGTCGGCTTCGACGTCATGGACTGTGCCTGCAATGGTCACCCGTACGGCTGCATGAGCGACGGGCGCACTAATGAAGTTCCGCCAGCCGCGCATGCTCTCCTGCAAGGGGTTGGCATGGCCGGCGGCGTCCCGGGGGTCGCTGCGAACAACCCTGGCCAGCACCCGGACCCAGGAAGTAGTGCCGTATCCGGTGTACGGGATGACCGTTTCCACTCGACCCCTCCGGATGGCGAGGCGCGTCTGGAACCTCAGCCACGCGTCGTCGAGCCTGACAGCCAAATGGTCGCTCTTGGACAAAGTGCGCGGTTTCTCAGGACGGGGAAACATGCGTCCAGTCTGGCATGGCCGGGCGGAAGGCTACGATACGGGCGTGAGCCAGGTGAGGACGGACCCGTCGCCTTCGATGTGATCAGCCAACTCCGCGTTGAACTTTCGGCCGTATTCTGCGCCAATGTGCTCCTGGAAGGCTTCCTCGTCGCGGTAGACCTCGAACACGAAATATTCCCGCGGATTGGTTTCCCGCGTGTAGGGCAGGAACGTAACGTTGCCTGGTTCCTGGCGCACGTGCCCTGCGAGTTCTGTCATCATTTCAGCGACCCTGGTTTCGCTGCCTTCCTTGACGGTGAATTCTGCGTACAAAGTTTTGGTCATGTCCGGTCCTTTGATCGATTGAATCGGGATTGCTTCTGGTTAGTTCTGGGGCAGTATCTCGCCGGAGCCCCTGGGGATGAGTTCCGTCGGGACGATATACGTCTGTGGTGAGCGATTGTCGCCGTCGATCCTTGCAAGGATCCGTTCTGCAGCGAGCTTTCCGATGCGTTCAGGGTGCTGGGCAACCACGGTTACTCCCGGCTCCATCATGTCGGCCAGGGTGAAGTCGTCAAATCCGACCAAAGCAACTTTGTGCTGCTCACCGAGGGATTTCAGCGCCCGCATGGCACCGAAAGTTACCAGGTTCTGACTGGAGAATATCGCGGTTGGCGGGTTCTCCGATGTGAGCAATTCGTGCGCAGCCTTGAGGGCCGTTTCCTCGTCGTGAAGATTCTCCCGGACCGCAACGGTGGAGGTGGCGATCCCGGACCTGCCGACCTCGTCCAGGAAACCTGCGCGGCGTTTCACGGCGGTCTGGATATCGGTCCGGTCCCCGAGGTAAGCCAATTTGGTGTGGCCATGCTTGATGAGATGCGCGGCTGCCGCCGCGGCACCCACCTCATTGTCCGTGACCACCGCATCTGCCTCGATACCCACAGGCTCACGGTCGATGAACACCAAAGGCAGATCACGGGAGTGTTCGGGGATCATGTAGGCCTGGCTCTTCGCGATCGTGGTCAGCACAAGACCATCCACGCGACGCCCCAGGAAAGCCGAAATCAACTTCCTTTCCCGGTCCGGGTCGTCATCCAGGCTCGAGGCGAAGACAGCAATTCCCCGCTCACCGAGGGCATCCTCCATCGCGCGGTGAATCTCACCGCTGAAGGGGTTGGACACGCTCGGAAGCAACAGTCCGATTGATTGGGTCTTGCGGCCGGACCGCTTCAGACTGCCGGCTGTGATGTCCAGGTGGTACTGGAGTTGCTCCGTTGCCCGCAGGACCCGCTGACGGGTTTCCTCCGAAACGCCTGGTTCGTCGTTCACCACCCTTGAGACCGTCTTGATGCCAACCCCGGCAAGATCAGCGACGTTTTTCATCGTGGGGGGCTTGCGCGCAGGGTCGGCTTGGTAACGATTAGACATCGTTGTCAACGAATTGCTCCTCAACTTCAATTAACACTTGACTGCACTGTGTGAGCTTGGTTACATGTTACCTGACAACGTTGTCATGGGGGAATCACTCGCCATGAGCAGCCACAAAAAACAGGAGTTTCAATGTTGAGTTCCAAAGCCTCGAGGTCGGCAAAGACCCGTCTTCTTGCCGCCGGCGCAGTCCTGACGCTGGGCGCACTAAGCCTGACTGCCTGCGGCGGCGGCTCCTCGCCGTCGTCTAGCGCGAGCAGTGACGAAAAGATCGGCGTTTCGTTGATCGTGAAGACCACCTCCAACCCGTTCTTTGTGTCGATGCAGGATGGCGCCAAGAAGGCTGCCGCGGCGGACGGCGTTGATCTCAAGCTTGCCGCAGGCAAGGCCGACGGCGACGAGGACACCCAGATCCAGGCCATTGAAAACGCGATCTCCAAGGGCGACAAGGGAATTCTCATCACCCCCAACGGCCCGTCCGTAGTGGATGCCCTGAAGAAGGCCAAGGACGCTGGCCTGTTCGTTATTGCCCTTGACACCCCGCCGGACCCGGCCGATGCCGCTGACATCACGTTTGCCACTGACAACTTTGCCGCCGGCGAGCTGATCGGCAAGTGGACTGCCCAGCAGTTGGCGGGCAAGAAAGCTGTGATCGCACTTGTGGACCTCTTCGATGACAAGGTGGTGTCCGTTGACTATAACCGTGACCAAGGCTTCCTGACCGGCCTGGGCATCGACACCGCCGATAAGAAGAAGAACGGCGACGAAGCCAAGACGGGCAAGTACACCGGCGGCAAGGGTGGCGAGTACGAAATCGTCGGCAGCCAGGCTTCCCAGGGCGCTGAAGATGGCGGACGTACCGCCATGGAGACCCTGCTGGCCAAGAACCCCAACATCAACGTCGTTTACACGATCAACGAGCCTGCTGCTGCCGGCGCGTTCGAAGCACTGAAATCCGCGGGCAAGGAAAAAGACGCCCTGATCGTCTCCGTTGACGGTGGCTGCTCAGGCGTAAACAACGTCAAGTCCGGTGTGATCGGTGCCACGGCACAGCAGTACCCGGTCAAGATGGCCGAGCTTGGTGTCAAGGCCATTGTTGACCTCGCAAAGACCGGCAAGAAGCCTGCCAACTCCGAGGGCCTGGACTTCTTCAACACCGGAGTGGAGCTCGTCACGGACAAGCCCGTAGACGGCGTGAAGAGCATCACCACCACCGACGCTTCCCAGATCTGCTGGGGCAAGTAAGTTCAGGAGCAACCTAAAGTGACCCAGCAACAGACCGCCGGCCCCCCGAGCGCGGGGCACGCTGACCTGGCCGAGGAATTCCTCGACCGCCAAACACCCCTCAGCAGAATCCGCAACATCCTCCACCGCTACCCCGCCCTCAGCCCGGCCATTGTCCTGCTGATCGCCGTGGTGGTCTTCGGACTCCTCAACGACCGCTTCCTTCGGGTAGAGAACCTTTCCCTGATTACCCAGCAGGTCGCCGTCGTTGGAACCCTGGCCATCGCTCAGACGCTCATCATCCTGACCGCCGGAATCGACCTTTCCGTCGGCGCAGTCATGATCCTGTCCTCGATGGTGATCGCGCAGATGGCTGTCGGCAGTGGTGTCCCAGGTCCACTGGCACTCATCGCAGGTTTGATCGTGGGACTTGCGTCAGGTGCACTGAACGGTTTCCTCGTGACACGTTTCCGGCTCCCGCCGTTCATCGTCACGCTGGGAACCCTGAACATCTTCATCGCCCTGACCCTGCTCTACTCCGGTGGCAGCACCGTCCGCGGATCCGCCATGCCTGGCGTGCTCACCTGGCTGGGAAGCACCTTCCCGATCGGGCCCGTCCGGATCTCCACCGGTGTCGTCATGATGCTCGTGCTCTACATCGTCGTCGCCTTCATCCTGGGCAAAACCGCCTGGGGACGGCACCTCTACGCCGTGGGCGATGACAAGGAAGCGGCCCGCCTGGCGGGCATTCCCGTCAACCGCGTCCTGATGAGTGTCTACCTGGCTGCAGGAGCCGTCCTTGCCGTCGGCGCCTGGATCCAGATCGGCCGTACCAACGCCGCAAGCCCCAATGCCGGCGTCGATCTGAACCTGGACTCCATCACCGCCGTCGTGATTGGCGGAACCAGCCTCTTCGGTGGCCGCGGCTCCATCTGGGGTTCCTTGCTCGGAGCGCTGATCGTCGGCGTCTTCCGCAATGGCCTCTCCCTCGCTGGCCTGGACGTGCTCTACCAGACCCTCGCGGTGGGCATCCTGATCATCATCGCCGTATCCGTCGATCAGTGGATCCGAAAGGTCAAGTCATGACCATGACTGAATTTACAGCCTCACACACCGAAACCCGCGAGCCCATCCTCAAAGCCAGGAACCTCGTGAAGACGTTCGGCCGCGTGGTTGGCCTCGACGGCGTCAACCTGGATCTCTACCCCGGCGAAGTCCTGGCCATCATCGGCGATAACGGTGCCGGTAAGTCCACGCTCATCAAGTGCCTCACCGGCGCCGAAGTTCCGGACACAGGAGAAATCTTCGTGTCCGGACAGCAGGTCCACTTCAAGCGGCCACAGGACGCCCGCGTCCACGGCATCGAAACGGTCTACCAAAACCTGGCCGTCTCGCCGGCCCTCGATGTCGCTTCGAACCTGTTCCTCGGCCGTGAAGAGCGCCTTCCCGGGCCCCTGGGGAGCATCTTCCGGATGCTCGATACCAAGGGCATGCGTAAAAAGGCCAAGGAAGAGCTGACCCGGTTGGGCATTTCCACCCTGCAGGACGTCACTGTGCCCGTGGAAAACCTTTCCGGCGGCCAGCGCCAGGCAGTCGCCGTCGCCCGTGCGGCGGCATTCGGATCCAAGGTGGTTGTTCTTGACGAACCGACGGCGGCACTTGGCGTTCGTGAATCCAACCAGGTACTGCAGTTGGTCCGCGACCTTCGCGACCGTGGCCTGCCCGTCATCCTGATCAGCCACAATATGCCCCACGTGTTCGATGTGGCAGACCGGATCCACATCCAGCGCCTGGGCAAATGCGCGGCCACCATCACACCGCAATCCCACACCATGACCGACGCCGTCGCCATCATGACAGGTGCTGCCAAAGCCTGACAGGCCGCACCTTCCGTGCCAACGGAACCCCCTTCTCCGTCCGCGGACCTGCCCACAGGTCCGCGGACGGATCCACACCCGGCCGTCCAGCCGGTACCGACGAAAGAACCGAGATGCATAAGCCTGCCCCGGGCACCTCCGCCCACGACCAGCTGGATGTTGTTGTTATCGGCGAAGCCCTGATCGACATCGTTAACACGCTCGAAGGAACCATCAGCTATCCAGGGGGATCGCCGGCGAACGTGGCCTACGGCCTTGGCCGGCTCGGCGTATCCACGGGGCTGCTCACAGCAATCGGCGAAGACGAACACGGTACCGCCATCGCCAACCACCTCCAGAGCGCAGGCGTCCGGCTTCTTCCTGGTTCAACGTCCCTTGAACGCACAGCCACCGCTACTGCCACGTTGGCGGCAGATGGCTCGGCCAGCTACGAGTTCGATATCGCCTGGGAACTGGCTCCAGTAGCGCCGGCCATGATCCCGAAAGTCCTGCACACCGGATCCATCGCCACATTCCTGGCCCCGGGAGCCTCCACTGTTCGCTCCCTTCTTGAGCAAGGCCACAAGTCGTGCCTGGTCACCTATGACCCCAATATCCGCCCCGCCCTCCTTGGTAGCCACGCCGAGGCAAAGACTATCTTCGAGGACCTGCTCCCGCTCACGGACGTGGTTAAACTCAGCGACGAAGATGCTCACTGGCTCTACCCGACGGCGTCTCCGGACGAGGTCACGTCCCGCCTGCTCGAGCAAGGGGCGCGCCTGGCCGTCATCACCATGGGCGCCGACGGCGCCCTCCTCGCAACGCAAAGCGCGAAGCTCAGCATCCCCTCCGTGAAAACCGAGGTTGCTGACACCATCGGCGCGGGCGACTCCTATATGTCCGCCCTCATCTTCGGCCTTTTGGCAGAGGGCGAAGAAGGATTTGCGCCGGGAGCACTGGAAACCATCGGAAAAACTGCCTCCATGGCCGCGGCCATCACGGTCAGCCGCTCCGGCGCCAACCCGCCCACCGTTTCAGAACTGCAGGCACGGCTGGGCATGTCCCTCAGTGCGAAACTTGCTGTTGCGCCTTAACCAGGGCCTTTCTCCGAATGGCCTGATTTCCTGATCAAATCACGACGGCGGCAGCTCGCCTTTCGGTTCCGACGAACCAACGGTTCTTTGGGTGCCGGGGCGACCTGCCGCCGTCGTGCGTTTTTCCGTTGCGTCTCCCTGAACAACTCTTCCGACAGCGATCCTTTGACGTATCGCAGGTCACATCGTATGATTAATGAATCGATTCAAGAGTGGGATCAACCACAGGTAACCTTCCTCATGCTGAATGAGCACCGCATTGTTCAGTCCTGGATTGGAAGAGTTTTTGTTCCTTGCCAACGACGACAAAGGAGTTCGGCGAATGACCGTCACGCACCGGAGGGATACCCCTTCAACCCAGGACGACACCATCGGCCGGAAGGACCCGAAGAAAGCCGCAATGAGCGGCTGGATCGGAAGCGCGCTGGAGTACTACGACTTCGCGCTCTATTCACTGGCCGCGACGCTGCTTTTCCCCACGATCTTCTTCCCCACGGAGAACCCCACCGTAGGCATCATCGCCTCCCTGGCCACCTATGCCGTGGGATACGTTTCCCGCCCGCTCGGCGCAGTGGTCCTGGGTGCTTACGGTGACAGGCATGGACGCAAGAGGGTCCTCGTCTTCGCGATGCTGCTCATGGGGTTCGCTACTTTCGCAGTGGGACTCCTGCCAACCTACGGGCAGGTGGGGCTTCTTGCGCCCGTCCTGCTGGTGATTCTCCGCTTGATCCAGGGCTTCGCGGTCGCTGGCGAACTCGGTGGTGCCAGCGCGATGATCGTAGAGCACTCCCCCGATGCAAGGCGCGGCTTCTTCGCTAGCTTCAGCCTTCAAGGCACGCAGGTGGGTTCGATCCTCGCCACTGCTGTCCTCATTCCGCTCGCCGCCCTCCTGCCTGATGATCAGTTCCATTCCTGGGGCTGGCGGGTGCCGTTCCTTCTCAGCGCCGTCGTGATTTTGGCCGGCTACATCATTCGCCGCCGCGTGCAGGAGCCCCCCGCCTACCTGGCGCAGTCGGAAGAGCCAAGCACCAAACGCCGCTTCCCCCTTGCAGACCTCCTGCGCACCCACCCGTGGGTCCTGGTCCGATGCGTTGCGATGACGTTCACGAACGTCATCGGCATGGCCACCCTGATCTTCGGCGTGTCCTTCGCTACCCAGAAGAGCTACGGCAACGGCTTCTCAAGCAGTGAATTCCTCTGGGTGACCATGGCAGCAAACGTAGCCGCAGTGGTAACTATCCCGTTGTTCGGGGCATTGTCAGACCGGATTGGCCGGCGGACACTCATGGTTGCAGGCGGCATAGCTGGCGGCTTGCTGACCATGGTGTACCTGTGGGCGATCGAACAGGGCAGCCTGCCGCTGATCTTCGTCTGCGTTGTCATCGTCCAGGGCATCCTGTTCCAGATGTGGAACGCCACTTTCGCCACGTTCTTCCAGGAGCAGTTCCCTATGCGGATGCGGGTGACGGGCTTCGCAGTTTCACAAAACATCGGCCTCATGATCGCCTCGTTCTTCCCGAGCTTGTTCACGGCCATCGCTCCCCCAGGATCTGCGAACATCCCCATGGTCATCGGCCTGACCACTCTGGGCATCTGCCTTGTCTCGGCGCTGGCCACCCTTTTGTCTTCGGATACCAAGGGAAAGACGCTGGAGGAGCTTGAGGTCCGCTAGCCTCAAGACACTTGGGTTGCCCGTCTCCGCAGCCATGCACTGCGCACATGTTCACGGAGCGTCTTCTGGCTTCGGCGGCTGACCAGGATCACGCAAGCGACGGCGGTCACCAAGACCACCACCCCGCCTGATGCGACAGCCCAGCGGGCCCCGAATTCCGTGCCGATCCAGCCCATAAGGGGTGCTCCAATTGCGGTCCCGCCTTGCAGGATGGCCAGGTACAGCGCGAGGACGCGTCCACGGAATTGGGGCTCAACGGACAACTGGATGGTGGTGTTGCAGCTGTTCAGGAACGTGATGGACGCCAGCCCTACTGGAACAAGTACTGCCGCATAAATCCAGAACGACGGCGAGATGCTCGCCAGGACGGTAAAAGCGCCGAGGCTCAGCGCGCCGCCCAGCATGAAACGGAGCCTCGGGCCGGACCTGCGGGCGGCAAGCAACGCACCCGCGAGCGTTCCCACGGCCATGATGGATCCCAGGAGGCCAAACGCCTCCGGCCCCATGCCAAACTCCGCCGTGGACATCAACGAATTCGTTACCTGGAAGTTCATACCAAAGGCGCCCAGGAGGCCCACCATCAGCAAAATGAGGACCAGGTCCGGGCGCTGACGCACGTACTGGAGGCCCTCGGTCAATTGGTGTTTGCCGCGGGCCACTGGCGTTGCTGGCTCCAGCTCCGATGCCTTAACCCGCCAGAGGGAAACGATGACGGCCACAAAGCTCGCGGCGTTGAGAAGGAACACCGGGCCCGTCCCGATCCATGCAATGAGCACACCGGCGATGGCCGGGCCGGTCAGCCTGGCACTGTTGAAGGACGCCGAGTTCAGGGCCACGGCATTGGAGAGCCTGTCAGGGCCAACAAGTTCTGACACGAACGCTTGCCGGGCCGGGCCGTCGATGGCCGCAGCCAACCCCAAGGCAAGGGCGGCGAGATAGACGTGCCACAACTGGGCAACACCCGTTGCCACCAGAAGGCCAACGATCAGCCCGCAGATTCCCATGGCCGTTTGCGTCCAGAGGAGGATCACGCGCTTGCGATAGCGGTCGGCCAGGACGCCCGCATACGGCCCGAGCAGGAGCATAGGCAGGAATTGCAAGGCCGTGGTGATGCCCACAGCCGTTCCGGAGTGATTGGTGAGGACCGTCAGGACCAGCCAGTCCTGGGCCACCCTCTGCATCCAGGTGCCGACGTTGGACACCAGTGCACCACCAGCCCAGAGCCGGTAATTGGGACTCTCGAGGGCACGGAACATGGCACTCACTTGCCGCTCATCTCCTGCATGATGTGTGCGGCCCGGCTGAGTGTCAGCCGATCCTCCTCGCTGAGTCCTGCTACCCGCTGGGCCAGCCAAGCAGTCCGTTGGCTGCGGGCCTCGGCCAGAACTTCCTGGCCAGCGGAAGTGATGCTGATGTGGACCTGCCTGCCGTCTTCGGGGTGGGCCTGCCGTGACACGAAGCCTTGCCCGGACAAGGCGTTCACGATCCGGGTCATCGACGGTGCCTGGACGTGCTCCAGCTCGGCCAATTCCCGCAGCGTCTGCGAACCGGAATTTAGGTGGGCGAGCACCGTGTACTGCCCGGGAGTAATAACCTCGCCAGTGGCTTCGATGCGCAGCCTGCGGGATGTCCGCATCACCGCGGTTCGAAGATCAATGGCAAGAACGTCAGCTTGAATCTCCGCCGGTCCGTCGTTAATAGCTGCGGTCACTGGGAGGCGCCTCCTGAGGTTGGCATAATAGTTAGCAGTGCTAATTAGCTCCGCTAACTATTATGCTCCTCGCCCGGCAGGCTGTCCACGCAATGGTGCAGCACAGCAGGAACGCTCGCTTAAGCTGCAATGGATCTTTTCTACGACACATAAACTTATCTGTCGTACAATTTATCCATGGTCTATCGCAGTCCGCTCATCGACAAGCTCCCCAAGGGCTCTCCCTTCACCGTCAATGAGGCCTCTAGATTGGGGGTACCAAAGGCGAGCTTGTATCGGCTCCGCGACTCGGGCGTTATCGATCAACTAGGACCAGGGCTGTACTTTTTGAGCCGGAGTCTCGATGCCGACTTGGATCTGCTTGAGGCTGCATATAAGGCGCCGTTAGCTACCATCTGCCTCAGCAGCGCACTTGCGAGGCACGGCCTCATCGACGAGATCCCTTCCACAATTGACTTGGCCCTACCGCGCGGTAAGACGCCTCCGAAAATCGCGGGACCAATCACTTGGCATCAGTTCGACAAAGCAACGTTCGATCTCGACCGCACCCTGGTCCCGATTGAAGGCGTGGAAGATGCCCGCATAGGCATCTATTCGGCCGAACGATCCATAGTTGACGCCTTCCGCCTTCGAGCCAGCGCCGGATATGAAACGGGCATCGAAGCCTTGAGAAATTGGCTCAAGCGCCCTGGATCACAACCGGCACGACTCATGGAGCTTTCCACGGCTATTCCTCGATCCAAAGGACCCCTTCGTGTGGCCATGGAGGTCCTTCTATGAGCTCCAGCGAGATCTACCGGCAACTGCAAGCCGTTGCGCGCAAAAGGGGTCGGCCATCGGAGGAGATTTTCGTCTTATACGCACTGGAGCGATTTCTTGCGCGGCTCAGCGACACCCGTCATGCTGGTGATTTCTGCCTCAAGGGCGGGGTCCTGCTCTCAGCTCATGCTCTTCGCCGACCCACGCGCGACATCGATATGCAGGCCCTCGACTTCCAACTCGACGTAACTCGTATCACCGAAGTGGTCAAAACGGTTTCCGACGTCGTCGTCGACGACGGCCTGGTTTTCAACACCGACGATCTGACGACCGAGCAGATTCGGGACGAGGATGAATACAGCGGTCTACGGGTGGCCCTACCTGCGACGTTGTATCGCGCAAATATCGTCATCAAACTCGACATCAGCACAGGCGACCCCATCTGGCCCGCGCCGGAGCTCATCAAAATTCCGTCACTGCTTTCCGGGTTCGTGAAGATGCAGGGCCATCCTCTCCTCACCGTAATTGCTGAGAAAACAGTGACGATGCTCCAGCGCGGAACGGCCAGCACCCGCTGGCGCGATCTACTCGATGTCGCACTCCTCTCTGAGCGATTCGAGTTCAAGGCTCGGGAGGTAAGGCAAGCGGCAATTCAAGTTGCTCAACATCGAGGCGTCGATCTCGCCCCACTCCGCGGCCTGCTCGGTGGCTACGGCCAGGATGGCAGGCAGGCAAAATGGGCGGCGTGGCGCCGGAAACTGAAGCTTGAGGAGATGTGCCAGCGCGACCTGGAGGCCCAGGTCGAACTTGTGCTGACGTTTATCGAGCCAGTCTTCAACGGCACGGCGGCCGATCACCACAGCTGGAACCCTGGCACGCGATCATGGTCCTAGGGGTCTGTCGCCCGTCAATCCACCGAGGTGACGCCCCGCCGTCGTGCGTGCAGCCATACTGATCAATCCTCGCCGCCCACCGTGAGCACAATCTTTCCGCGAGTGCGCCCTTCCATATTGAGCCGGAACGCATCCGCTGCTTTGGCCAAGGGAAGTGTGTCCGCCACCTCTACCCGGATCTTGTGTTCGTCCACCAGGTCAGCGAGCTGCTGCAGTTCGGCACCAACAGGATTTACCCACATCCAGGTTCCGCCATGTGCCTCCACCTCACTGTCTGCAATGGATGCATGCCGGCCTCCTTCAGACAGGACATCCAGCGTCGCCTCGAGGTTTCCACCCGCAAAGTCGGCCACTACGTCCACTCCGGCAGGACTCAGAGTACGCACGCGGTCGGACAGCCCCTCACCATATGCCACAGCTTCGGCTCCGAGGGACTTGAGGAATTCGTGGTTCCTTTCCGACGCGGTCGCGATGACCCGTGCGCCGAGCGCCACGGCGATCTGAACGCCGAGGGATCCGACACCGCCAGAACCGCCGTGGATCAAAACCGTCTCGCCCGCCTTGAGCCCTAGACGATTGAGCACCTGGAAAGCCGTGAGACCGGCCAAAGGAAGCCCGGCCGACTGGTTCCAATCCAGGGAGGTCGGCTTCCTGGCAAGAAGCCGCTCCGGGAGCGCAATGTATTCAGCAAAGCTGCCGCCGTGGACGTAATCCTTGCGGCCATAAGAGATAACTTCGTCGCCGGGCTTGAAATGCGGTGCGTCGATTCCCACAGAAGCGACCACTCCCGCTACATCCCAGCCGGGAATAGCCGGGAATTGCAGATCCATGAAGGAGTCCAGGTAGCCGGCCATAATCTTCCAGTCGACAGGATTCACCGATGCCGCCTTCACCTTCACCAGGACCATGCCCGGCCCCACTTTAGGCATTGGCTGCTCGGTCAGCTCAAGGACGTCCGGGTTTCCATACTCGCTATAGGTAATTGCCTTCATTCTTCGGACAACTACCCTCCCCGCGAGGCTATTCCGACGCGCGAGGTGAGTCGTGCAGAACTTTCGCGGCCAGCTCTTTGGCCCAGCCCACAGCTTCTGGCTGCGCATCGAGATTTGAATTCGATACAGCTCCGTCGTAGAGCAGCCGGAGCCGGGCGGCCACACCTGCCGGTTCAACAAAGCCTGCTTCTTCACAGAGGGAAAGCATCGCGTTTGAAAGCCAGTCCCGGAAGGCCCGGAGTGCCTCGGCCTCCACACTTCCGGGAAGTGCCTCTGCGCTGGCATTGGCAAAGGGACATCCCCTCCATCCGGGAGACGAGACCGTTTCCTGCAGGGCATCAAAGATGGCCAAGAGCTTGTCGACAGGATCATCCAAGCCCTGCTGGAACCTGGCTATGCGTTCGCGCCGTTGATGGTCGCGACCCTCCAGGTAGGCGGCAACGAGATCATCCTTGCCCGAAAAATTGTAGAAGAGCGAGCCCTTGGCTACGCCTGCCTCTTCGATAAGGCGGTCAATGCCAACAGTGTGGACACCCTCGGCATAAAACAACTTGTCTGCAGCATCGAGGAGACGCTGACGAGCCGGAAGTTTGGTGGAGGCCATGCACTAAGCATATCAGACAGATCTGTCTAAAATTTCTTGACTTTATTGAACCGACCTGTCTAACTGGGATTAGACCGTTCTGTCTAAGGAGCTTCACTTGTCCCGTACCTTGTCACCATCCCGGCCACCCCGCACGTTCCCGGCCAAAGCGGCTTTCCCCGGGCTAGCCGTGGTCTTCGCCGCATTCTTTTTCGCGGCAGGGGCACCCACGCCTTTGCTCTCGCTCCGGCAGCAGGAGTGGGGCTTTTCGGCGGCCACCCTTAGCCTCGCCTTCGCCATCTACGCAATAGGCCTGTTGGCAGCGCTGCTGGTGGGAGGCTCACTTTCGGATCATCTGGGCAGGCGCCCAGTCATGCTGATTGCCTTGTACACCGAGCTGATTTCCATGATCGCGTTCATGGTTGCATCCACCATTACCTGGATGATCATCGCGCGGGCCCTGCAAGGAATCGCCACCGGCATTGCAACAAGCGCCTTCAACGCAGCCATCGCCGAGCAAGCACCGTCACACCGCAAGAAACTCGCTGGCGGCCTTGCGGGTGCGTCGGTGGCTGGGGGTCTTGGCATCGGAGCCCTCGTAACGGGCGCCGCAGTTCAGTTCACAGCGGACGCCAACCTGCTCGTTTTCGCCATTCTCACGGGCGTCATGATCCTGGCCATCGTTTTTGTCAGCTTCACAGCAGAAACAACGCCAAAACGCCCCGGGGCAGCTCGATCCCTCACACCCCGGCTCAGTCTTCCCGCTGGCATCCGACGAGAATTTGCCGCGGGCATCCCGGTTCACATTGCGGGCTGGATGTTCCCTGCTTTCTTCCTAGGGCTCTTCCCCCCACTGCTCCGGCTGCACTTTGCACTGGATGGGGGACTGGTGGCAGGTTTCTCCGCATTTCTGGGTCCATTCTCCGCCGCCATTGCAGGGCTCTTGTTCGCCCGGCACCCTGCCCGGCATGGCTCCCTTGTTGGAGTGTCCCTCATCCTGCTGGGGATAGTGGCGGTCCTCCTGGGAGTCAGTGAAAAATGGCTTGCCGCCGTCTGGATCGGCGCCGTACTTGGCGGTCTCGGATTCGGCGGCTCCTTTGGAGGGCAGCTTCGCCTGATCGCACCCCATATCCAACCCCATCAACGCGCGGGAGTCTTCTCCGCCATCTATACGGCGGCGTATCTGGCGTTCAGCGTGCCGGTCATCATTGCTGGCCTACTCGCGCCCATCTGGGGACTTGTGCCCACACTGCAGGCCTACGGAGTGGTCATCATGGCTGCTGCCGCAGTGGGCATCATCGTCCAGGCAGCTAGGTTGAGGGCGGATGCTGCACAGAAGGCCGTCGCAGTCCTACCGTGACCAAAACGGCGTGACCAAAACGGCGGGCCACCCGCCGGTTCAACATGGAACCGGGGGTGACCCGCCGTCGTCGTAAATTGCGGTAAAACTTAGTCGTTGATCAGGTCGTGTACCACGATCGTCTGGTCCCGGTCGGGGCCGACGCCGATGGCCGAGAAGCGCGTGCCGGAGAGTTTTTCCAGGGCCAGCACGTAGTTGCGGGCGTTCTCCGGGAGGTCCTCCAGGGTGCGAGCCGCAGTGATGTCCTCGGTCCAGCCGTCGAAGTACTCGAAGATCGGCACCGCGTGGTGGAACTCGGTCTGCGTCATGGGCATTTCGTCGTGGCGAACGCCGTCGACGTCATAGGCTACGCAGACCGGGATCTGCTCGATGCCCGTGAGGACGTCCAGCTTGGTCACGAAGTAGTCCGTGAAGCCGTTGACGCGGGAAGCGTGGCGGGCCAGCACGGCGTCGTACCAACCGCAACGGCGGGGACGGCCGGTGTTTACACCGAACTCGCCACCGGTCTTCTGCAGGTACATACCCATTTCGTCGAACAGTTCAGTGGGGAACGGACCGGCGCCAACACGTGTGGTGTAAGCCTTGATGATGCCGATGGAACGGGAAATACGCGTGGGACCGATGCCCGAGCCGACGGACGCGCCACCCGCCGTCGGGTTGGATGAGGTGACGAACGGGTACGTGCCGTGGTCAACGTCCAGGAACGTTGCCTGGCCGCCTTCCATGAGCACAACTTTGCCCTCGTCCAACGCGTTGTTCAGCTCCAGCGTGCTGTCGATAACCAGCGGCCGCAGTCGCTCAGCGAAGGAGAGGAAGTAGTCCACGATCTCGTCCACCACGATGTCGCGGCGGTTGTAGACCTTGACCAGGAGTTCGTTCTTCTGGCGCAGCGAACCTTCCACCTTCTGGCGGAGGATCGATTCATCGAAGACGTCCTGGACGCGGATGCCCAGGCGGGCCACCTTGTCCATGTAAGCCGGACCGATGCCGCGGCCGGTAGTACCGATGGCGCGGCTGCCGAGGAAGCGCTCCGTGACCTTGTCCAAGACCTGGTGGTAAGGGGCGACGAGGTGCGCATTGGCCGAAACGCGCAGGCGGGAGGTGTCCGCGCCACGGGCCTCAAGGCCGTCGATTTCTTGGAAGAGTGCCTCGAGGTTCACCACGCAACCATTGCCAATAATGGGAATTGCGTTGGGGCTCAGAATGCCCGCGGGAAGGAGCTTCAGCTCATACTTCTCACCGCCAACCACCACGGTGTGCCCGGCGTTGTTGCCGCCGTTGGGCTTAACCACGTAGTCAACACGGCCACCGAGCAGATCGGTAGCTTTGCCTTTGCCTTCGTCGCCCCACTGGGCTCCGACGATCACGATAGCGGGCATGGGATCCTCCCCCATTCTTTCGGGCGAGACCAAGCCGGATGGCCAGGACTCGACGCCGTACATGAGAATGCCCCGACTTACCGGTGCAGCCTGCCGCGGACGGCAGCGTACGCAAGAGTTTCGGGGCTCTTACCAGCCAAGTTTAGCCGATGGCAACGGTTTCTCCGGTGTTTGGCCCCTGTTGGCATGGAGTTGTGGAGAAGTCAAGGAATCTTCAAGGCGGCAGGACCCGCCGAGGAACTGCCCAGGTGCAGGCTCAACAGACCCGCGCTGCCCACCAGTCCCACCCGTATCGCCGAAACCTTGTACTCGCCCACAGCGGCTGTGACGTCCGCCGGTTTGGTACCGGCCCAGCTTTGGTCCGGTTGGACGTTGACGTTAATGGCCACCAGCGTCCGGACTCCTGTCAGGACAGGCCCGACGGCGTTGATCACCGGGGTGATCACCAACTGCAGGTTCGTGCCCAGGGTTGGGATCAATCCGGCATTGAAGATGGTGGCATTCAGGACGTTCTTGACCACGCCGTTGCTGCCCGTGAGCAGGGCCGACCTGATGGGACTCAGCAGTCCAGTCACCTCACCTCCGAGGTCAAGCTCGATGACGTCGGCGGTCACCACGGGGGCCCCGGCGCTCCCGTCGAGGAACTGCCCCAAGGTGGACGGCCCCATCTTGACGCCGATGGTGGCCGCGTTGATGGTCGCCAGCTTCAAGGTGATGTTGGTGGTGGCGTTCAGCGTGATCGAGCGAAGCGCCGTGGTGAGCGCGGCGAGCACCCGGTTCTTCCACGAATCCAGCAAGGCCGTGACCCTGTTGGTCACCGCTGTAGTCATGGCCGCGTCCAGGACTACGGCGTGATTGGGTTCCATGCCGTTCAAACCGGTGGTGCTCCCGGCAAGCGAGGCGATGTTGACCTTGACCGTCCCTGTGCCGAGGTTGATGGTGACGATTCCGTCGCTGATGGACTCGGTCATCATCGCGGTCACCCCGGTCAGATCCGGGGCTGACAACGTTGCCGTAGTACTGATGGATCCGAGCGACAACGATCCCAGCAGCGGATTGATAAATGCGGAGATTCCATCAGAGATCCCTGTAGTCAACCCACCTGTTCCCAGCAACGCGTTCAGCTGCGCCGGCACAGCTCCCACCAGCGAAGCGCCCTGCGTGGACAACGTACCCACCGCCGGAATCGCCGCAGTCAGATCCAGCCCCGCAATCGCATATTGACGCTGAACCGTAGGGGTGGTGTCCAGCATCGGCCAGCCGTTGGTCATCACGCAGGCATCAAGCGCCGAAGATGACGCCACGGCTCCAACATCCAAGGTGACGCCTGCCAGGGATCCCGGGACAATGTTTCCCAGCGAAATACTGGCCGACTTTGGCGCAGTAGCCGCACCGTTCGCTGTGCCAGCCACGTCCACGGCACCGCTCTGATCGGACACCAGGCCCGACGCTCCCTGCGCCTGCCCGCTCTTCTGCGAGCGCGCCCACTGCGTGTACGTCCCCAACCCGCCAACCGGAGCGCCCAGTCCCAGCCCCACGGAAACTGGGCTGCTACCGAGGGCGGTGGCAGGGACTTTGGTGACGTAGGCATCCGTGGTGCCGGGCACGAGCACGGCGGAGACTGGCGTGGGTGAAGCTGAAGTGCCGTTGTTGACCACGCTCAGTCCTTGGACTCCCGCCACGGTGTCCAGGCGGGTGTTCAACACCGACCCGTAAAGCTGCCTGGCCCAGGCCTGGTTGGTGAACATCGTGTTGGTGCTGCAATCACCAGGGGAACTCACCCCCACGGAACTCTTCACCCATTCGCTGTCCGTCCAGGCAGCGGTGGTCAGACTGGTGGTGGCTGCCAACGTGATGGCTGAGACGGCTGCCACCAGGATTGAGCGGCTTGGCCTACTGAAAAATGCCCGGCGAAGAGAGTGGCTCAGGGAGCGCCGGGCGGTCATGCGCCCTGCTCCCGGGTTTCACGCGGACGCTTCAGCAACACCAGGACCGCCGTTCCAAGGATCAGCAGCCCGCTACCGGCAAACAATGCCGGAAGGGACATGGCCCCCGTGTTTCCCAGGGGCTCCTTGTTTCCGCCACCGGGCGTCGCTGGCAGCGAGGGCGCGCTTCCGCCGTCGTCGTCTCCCATGGCGGCGATCCCGATCCCCAAGGTGAGTGCGGCACCCTGGGGAGGAGCGGCGTCGGCGAGTCCTGAAAGAGTGAAACGCAGGTACGGCGACGTCCCTGCCCGGAGGTTGCTGAGCGGGACGCGGACACCCTGATCCCAGTCGCTGAGGCGGGTGGGCGCAATTCTGGACGTTGAACCTGCCGGGCAATCCAACTGCTGGTTGAGCCCGCTGTCGCCCTGCCACGGCGCTGCGCACTCGTCCACACTGATGGAGTAGCCACCCGCCGCGGCCAGCCCGCCGGTTGCCGTGAGCTGGAGGGCCGAGGTGGCTTCAGGCTTTTCCAAGGACAGTCCGATCTGCCAGACGAACGAATCACCGGGGGCCAGTTGCGGGAACTCCAGCGGGTAAACCGAGGATGAAAGCCACAGCAGCCCTGGCGTTCCGGTCTGGGGAACAGGGATGAGATTGTCGGCAGCCTGGGCGGGAACGGCGCAGGCCAAGGCGCTGACGACGGCGACACACACCGCCGCTGCGGGCCGCACCTTTCGGAACCGCTGCTTCACGGCTATTTCACCTCCCTGTTGAGACCACACCTTTGTGACGTGCCGCCCGTTTGGGCCAGTACGCCCACACTACGAGCATGGCCACCGCGACTGAGGCGGCGCCAATGAAACCCGGGCCCCTCATAGCCATCACCCACGAACCCACCGCAGGGACCGTTGCAAGTACTTTTTTGGCGGTTTCCACCTGGTACGGCAGAGGATCCTCCGAACTGTTGGCATCACCCTTCAGGCGCAAGGAAGCCCCGGAACCGGCCGGTTCCACCGACACCACGCGGTGGGTGACCAGGACCCCGGATTCTGAACGCTTGACCGATACGACGTCGCCCGGGATCAATTCCGCCGCTGGCACCTGGACTGTGAGGGACAAGGCTCCCACCGGATAGATGGGCTCCATGGATCCGGTCCTGAACACCACGAAAGATGCTTTGTAGGCGAAGCCCAGGAGCAGCGCCACAATGCACACTAACCCGAGCACGGCCACCAATGTCAGGGCAATCTCACGGGAGAGGTTGAGGATGCGGGACAAGACGGCCCAGAAGCCCGTCCCTCCTAAGGCAGGGGCCGAAGGGGGCAATGGGGACGAGCTCCTGGTCCGGGTCAATGGCTCTGTCACAGAACCGTATTACGAGCTGACGATGCTGGTGAACCTCCACAGCGGAACCGTCTGCTTACCCTGCAAGGTCACGTCGGTCACGGCGGACGGGAGGGTGATGGCGAAGCAAATGTTCACTGCCATGCCGGCCGTTGCAGCATCGGCGCCCTTCGGCAGGGAAATGGGGGTGTTGGAGTTGGTTGTCAACGGGACACCTGCCGCAGCGGAACCAACGATGTCCGTGCCGCCGGTCAGGGTGCCTGCCGCACAGTTCGCCGGAGTCACACCCTGGACAGCGCGGTACGTCAGGGCGTTGTAGAGGGCCAGGGAATTGGTGGTGGTGTCAGCCGCGGGGGCTGTCCCGCCGAGCTTGACTGCCTCCGCCAAAGTGGCCGTGAGGGCTTCGGAACCCGCTGCTGCCCGCAGCTGCATGGGCGCATAGGCCGTATCTCCGGGCTTCAGCGCGGCCGAGATGGCGCCGAAGGTGAGTGCGCCATCGGTGGTCGAGCTCGGCACCGTGGGAATGTTCGGCTTGTCGCTCCACGCATCGGCGCCCGTGCCGTTGGTGTTGCTGAACGTGTTCTGCTCCATGTGGTAGGTCAGCGTGCCCGGGCCTTTGTCCCCACCGGAGTTACCGAAAACCCACTCGTTGTCCGTCCAGGCGGCCAGCGTGAACGCGGCACCTACGCCCAGGACAAGCCCGCCCGCAAGAAGCGCGCGAACCTTCGTTGCTTTATTCGTTGACGTCTTTGCGACCATTGTCTAACCCCCACGGTTGATGATGCTGAGCTGGTGGGGAGGCCGA
The DNA here is from genome assembly GCF_052113945.1 of Paenarthrobacter sp. RAF54_2. NCBI lineage: Bacteria > Bacillati > Actinomycetota > Actinomycetes > Micrococcales > Micrococcaceae > Paenarthrobacter > Paenarthrobacter sp. RAF54_2. Next base: position 35,956 of record NZ_JBFRDV010000008.1, on the reverse strand, counting down.
ACGGTTTCCCCCGAAACCAGTGGTTTCACCGTCATTATCCGGGGAAGGAAAAGCGCCCTCCGGCGGAGGTGCACTTTAGGGTTAACGGCAGCTCTCGACGTCGGCGCGGAGGACGTTGGGCGCCTTACCCGCCGGCCACGAATCGAAGGGCCGCTTCGGCGAACGCGGGCCACTGGGAGCGCGAACTGAAAGGCACTTCCACCCAGTCCTTGAACGGTCGCTTCATGCCGGACGGATCAAAAAGCACGGCCCCGGGAAGGGCCAGGGCACGCGCATGTTCGGGAGTCTCCTTGCCAAGTTTGAACACCACTTTGTCCCCGTTCAAACAGGCCAGCGCCTTCTTGTCCAGCATGAGCGAGCTGGCGCCGAACATTTTCCCTGTGACCACTCCTGCGGATGCGAGCTCCGAACCCAGCTCCTGGAAAGCAGTAACGGCGGCAGCGGGCGATTCTTGTTTCTCCATACCGGGCATCTTGCCGGAAATGACGCACCGGCGTCGAGGGCTGCGCCGCAGAGGTGAGGCCGGAGTTGCGCGGTCCGTCGAGATTCCAGACACGTTTCCGGGGCAACACGCCGCGTCTCATTTGGGGGCGCGCCGAAACAGGGTGCTGCAGCGCCCATAGTCCGGTAAGGTTAGTTAGCCCCCAACAGCACCCTTTGAGGTTCGGCAGCGGCATGCCCGCGGCCCCTTGGAAAGGTGCGCGCAGTAACACCTAGGAGACCAAACCCCTGATGCAAGAACTGGCGACTGAATCACCCGAAGAAATCCTCTGGAACCGCCGCTACGAACCGCACATCGCCGAGGTCAACGAGCTGTGCGACTCCATCAAGGAGCAGAAGCCGGGCAGCGAGGTCCTCTACATCGACCCCGCCCACAGCATGGATGACTGCCGCATCGTCAGCCTTTTCTCCAATCAGCGCACCAACTCCGGCGAAGGATTCATCAACCCGGGTGACGAAGAAGCAGCCACCCGCATGCTCGGCATGCAGTGGCAGCTGGGTCTCCGCCCGGAGCTCATGATGCCGTGGAACGCGTACCCGTGGATCGAGCCCAACGAGGAACCGGGCAAGCTGACGCCAGCCAACATCACCGAAGGCCTGAAGCCGCTCCTGCGCTTGCTCGCGATCCTGCCGCGCACGTCCGCCCTCGTGGCACACGGCAATGAGGCACACCGCCTCGCCGACCAATTGATGAAGGCCGCCCCTGCCAGCATCGCCCGCCGCGGCTTCAAGACCTTCAAAGTCCGCTCCCTTGGTGGCCGCTCCTTCGCAGGCACACCCGCGCGCCAGCAGGAATACCTGGACGCCATCCACGGCGCCTATGCCGAGGCAATGGCGCGCACGGGCATCCCGCGCAAGGCTTAGTCTCCCCCTTCGTTGCAGTCCGCAACGAGCTAACGACGGCGGCCCCCACCTTTTGGTGAGGGCCGCCGTCGTCGTTTGCTTTAGCGGCGCAGACCTTAGCTGGCCTCGATCGCTGCCTTGGCCTTGGGGTCTGAGTCGTTCAGGAACTTCTCGATCCGCTCGGGCTCTTCGGGCTCGCCGATTGCTGCGGCGGCACGACCCAGTGCGTAGAGTGCGCGCAGGAAGCCCTGGTTGGGCTCGTGCTCCCACGGGATCGGTCCCACACCGCGCCAGCCGTTGCGGCGCAGCGAGTCCAGTCCCCGGTGATAGCCCACGCGGGCGTAAGCGTAAGAGTCGATGGTGCGGCCCTCAGCCCAGGCTTCCTCGGCAAGGATTGCCCACAGAAGTGACGACGTGGGGTTTTTCTCCACAAGGTCCAGCGCTTCCTTGCCGAGAGCCAGGTGCTGGTAGACCTCGGTTTCGGCGGGCAGGAGCGTGGGCTCCGGCCCCATCAGGTTCTTCCGGAATTCGTCGGACATTAGAAAGTCTTGCCGACCGATCCGAGCTGCTGTGCGGCTTCGACGATGCGCGCGGCCATGCCGGCTTCGGCGGAAGCGCCCCAGACGCGGGGGTCATAGGTCTTCTTGTTGCCCATTTCACCGTCGACCTTCAGGACGCCGTCGTAGTTGGAGAACATGTGGCCGGCAACCGGGCGGGTGAACGCGTACTGGGTGTCGGTGTCGATGTTCATCTTGATGACACCGTAGGAAACGGCGTCAGCGATTTCCTGCTCGCTGGAGCCCGAACCGCCGTGGAACACGAGGTCGAACGGGTTGTCCTTGCCGATCTTGGCGCCAACCTCGGACTGGATCTGCTTGAGCAGTTCCGGGCGGAGCTTGACGTTGCCCGGCTTGTACACGCCGTGCACGTTGCCGAAGGTCAGGGCGGTGAGGTAGCGGCCGTTTTCGCCGGCACCCAGGGCCTCGATGGTAGCGAGAGCGTCTTCGGTGGTGGTGTAGAGCTTCTCGTTGATTTCGTTCTCAACGCCGTCTTCTTCGCCACCGACGGTGCCGATTTCGACCTCGAGGATGATCTTCGCTGCAGCTGCGCGCTCAAGCAGTTCGCGGCCGATGCGCAGGTTCTCAGAGAGGGTCTCGTGCGAGCCGTCCCACATGTGCGAGTTGAAGATGGGGTCCTTGCCGGCCTTGACGGCTTCCTCGGAAGCAGAAAGAAGCGGAAGAACGAAGTCTGCAAGCTTGTCCTGCGGGCAGTGGTCCGTGTGCAGGGCGATGTTGACGTTGTAGTTCTTGGCAACTTCGCGGGCGAACGCGGCGAAACCGAGGGAACCGGCAACCATGTCTTTGACCGAAGCGCCGGACCAGTAGGCTGCGCCACCGGTGGAAACCTGGATGATGCCGTCGGATTCGGCCTCGGCGAAACCGCGGATCGCAGCGTTCAGAGTCTGCGACGACGTCACGTTGACCGCGGGGAAAGCGAATCCGCCAGCCTTTGCGCGGTCGATCATCTCGGAGTAAATCTCTGGGGTTGCAATGGGCATGGTGACTCCTATGCTGAATTCGTCTGTGGGTTGGTAACCCTGGAGTAGACCGCTTACGGCTAGCTCCCATCCTAGCGATATCCGCCGGGACGCCGTGTTTCGGGTCACTGGAGCTCTTAACACTTCCGCTTCGATGGCGCGAGATGACATTTAATGATGGTCCTGAGCCCCGGGATTGCGATTAACTGTCATTTCGGTGACCAGCCTCGGCTGAGGAGGGCCCGGCGCACCTTATGAACGACGGCGGGTCTGTCGCCTTCAAGGTCCCGCTTGGAGATCCGGACCTCCAGCCAGCCATGGGCCAGGGAACGTTCCTGGCGTTCAATGTCCCGCAGATGCTGCTCGGACCCACCATGGTGCTGGCCGTCGTATTGGAGCGAGATCTTGAATTCGCGGTACGCTCCGTCCGGCCACAGCACCGCTTGGCCGATGTGATTGCGCACCACAAGGTTCAACTCGGGCTCGGGGAYGTTCGCGTCGATCAGAGCCAACCGCATCATGGTTTCCGGAGCAGAATCAGCCCCCACGCGGATGAGTTCCAAAGCTGCCCGCGCCGTTCGCACTCCCCGCATGCCAGGGTGGCGACGCACGGTCTCCGCTAGTTCATCTGTGCTGCATACGGCGGTCTTCGGGACAGGGAACTCCGGACCGTGGGAGCACACAAGGTGATCGCCGGCGGCAACGAGGTCTTCCACGGTTATGAGTGGGGCCAAGTCCAGCCAGGTCCGGTCAGGCGAGGTAAGTCTGACGCCGTCGTGCTCAACCGTCTCCTCGGCCTGAAGGGTGAGGAGGTGGCCCACCACGTTGACCCTTCGGGGAAAGCTGAATCCCCGGCGTCGTGCGAGATGGATGCGCCAATCCCCGCTGACGTTGGCGGGCAGCGGCATACCCCAGATCCTTGCCGCACTCAGGGAAGCCAGCACTGAGTTGTCATCGAGGTCCGTGTAGGCGCGCAAAGCCGAAGCTCCGGAAGCATCGGACCCGGCGGGCACACGGATTCCCCGGGAAACCAGCACCAAGTCCTTGGCATGGGTCCGGGACCGCGATACGCCCGCCTTGTCCGATGCGCGCACAGAGAATGAACCGGTTGTGAGATGCTCCGGTAGTTCTTTTCTGCGCATGCCCCATTCTGGCTTCTCCACTGAGCACCCGGCTGGGTTATCCACAGCCATAGCCGCCTACCTCTCGCCGTGATGGCACTTAATGACAATCCCGGGCCCTGGGATTGTCATTATGTGTCAACTCGGCGGAAAGGGAAGTGGGGCTAACGCACAGGCTGCTGGAACACGTGCCGGCGAACCCACGCGTGCATCGCGATCGCGGCAGCCGAGGCAGCATTCATGGAACGCGTGGAGCCGAACTGCTCAATGGACAACGTAGCAACAGCGGCTTCGTGCACCTCGGGCGTCAGGCCGGGGCCTTCCTGCCCGAAGACCAGGACGCACTTTTCCGGGAGGTCGTAGGTCTCCAGCGGCACGGAATCAGGGAAGATATCGATGCCGATCACGGCTAGCCCCTCCCCCTCCGCCCATTGGACGAATTCCTCAACAGTAGGGTGGTGGCGGACGTGCTGATAGCGGTCGGTGACCATCGCCCCGCGACGGTTCCACCGCCGTCGACCAATGATGTGGACCTCTTTGGCGAGAAAGGCATTCGCGGTACGCACAACCGTGCCGATGTTGAGGTCGTGCTGCCAGTTCTCGATCGCGATATGGAATTCGTGCCGCTTGGAATCCAGGTCCTCGACGATCGCCTCGTGCTTCCAATACCTGTACTGGTCCACCACATTGCGGCGGTCGCCGTCCCTCAGCAGGTCCGGGTCCCAGTGCTCGCCTACCGGCCATTCGCCTTCCCAAGGCCCGACCCCGACCTCCGGCTTCGCTTCAGTCCAGCCTTCTGCCGCCGTTCCGTCAGCGTCTGCTGCGGTGTGGGCAGAGGTGGGCAGGGCTGTGTTGGGGGGAAGGTCAGTCACCCCTCAACTTTAGCCCTGCCCGGTCTTTGCCTCTTTGCCCGAGCGCCTAGACCATCTTCCACTTGTTGATGCGGTACGAGTTGGCCAGCTGCTCCATCAGGCCGGGGTGGGCATCCCAGTAGGTCTTGTGCCCGCTAACGCCCAGCATCTGCGGAGTTCCCCACGGCGTAACCGAGAACAGGTTGACTGCCTGGATTTCTTCGCCGCGCGCGTTGGTGCAGGTGAAGCCAATGACCACTGCTGCGCCACGGCGGAATTCGCGGATCTCGGGCATCGAGGTCTTGAAGTCCGAGGTGCACTTGTGGCCCACCAGGTTCTGGGGCAGTTCCGTGGCGGTCATGCCCTTGTACCGGGCCTCGATATCTTCGATCGCGGCCTTGATCTCTTTCGGATCCTTGCCGAACTTGCCTTCGTCGGACTCGGCGAAGAATGCATAAGCGAGGGCAATGCCGTCGCCATCCGCCTCCACCGTGCCTTGGGCCTTCTTCTGGATTTCTTCACCGGTGGTGGGGTCCTTGGTGATCCCGAAAGATTCGTCATGCGTCCACTCGGCCAGGTACTGGAAGGAAGATTCGCCCGTTACCCACTTGCTGAACAGCGGATCGCCGTCGGCCGGAACATTCGTCGGGCCGGCAAATTCTTCCCACACGCTGGGCAGCGGGATAGCACCCTCCGGAATCTCCGAGGAAGCGGTTGCCTCGCCAGACGGCTCTGCGGACGGTTCGGACGCTGCGTCGGAGGCTTCGTCCGAGGCACTGGCCGAAGACACCGGACTCTCTACGGCCACGGGTTTGGTCACCGAAGGAATCAACCATGCGAACACGACTACCAGCGCAATGATCACGACGACGGCGACCCCTCCGAGGATCAGGAACAGCGCCTTTTTGTTGTGGTCGCCCGGGCCCTGGCTGGGTCCGCCGGGCTGGCCGGGGTAGCCGGGCTGACCGGGGTAACCGCTGCCCGGCGGGGTGAACCCGGGCTGACCCGGCTGACTTTCCGGGTATCGGTGGACGGTTTCCGCGAACTCACCGTCAGGGTGACCGTGCTGGGTCGGGAATTGTTGCGTGGGGAAAATCTGGGTCACAGCCGGCTGTGTGGGGAGAGCCTGAGTTTGGCCCTCCTGCCCCTGCGCTTCCGGCTGGTACTGCGCTTCCGGCTGATACATCGGCTGGGTCTGGCCCGGCTGATACTGCCGATACTGCTCCTGGCCGGTGTCGTAGCGCGGCTGCGGCAGGCAGTCGGGATTGTACGGAGGCTGCGGCACTCCATTGTTGTTGCTCATGACAGGCCCTTTCAAACGTGTTGAGTACCGGCGTATCTGGGGATATCCGGTTGTCGATCCAGTACTGGGGACCTGCTGAAGTGCGGCGACACAAAAAATCCACCATGTCGATCCCCCGACCCACGGTGGTGGCACGCCTGCGCCGGGACAAGCGTAGTCGAGGCTGAGCCGCCCAACGCAAGTCAAAGCCGAGTATCCACATGGGCAGAACTACCCACATAGGCACACCACGGGATGTCACCCTTCGAACCGCAGTTTCATTCGAAGCGGGTAGCCGTCACAGAAGTACTTCGCCGGATCAGGCCAAAGGTGGCGATGACGGCGCTGAGCGCCAGGACCAGGCTCAGCGCCAAGGCGATGAAATATCCGGGCTCCGGCCACGAGAGTTGGTATGCGTCGTTGATTGCGGTGACCATGAGCCAGGCCGTGAGGAACCCGAGGCCGATGGAAAGCAGCAGCACGCTCAGGAGGGGAACTGCAGCCTCCCGGGCAATGATTCGACGCAGAATTGATGCTGGCATCCCCATAAGGCGCATAAGCCCAAGAACCCTTTGCCGGTCCAGGATGGCCGAGGCCGTCCCCACAGCGAGGGAAAGCCCGGCGATGGCGACGGCAACGAACATTCCGAGGTACGCAAGCACGGCAAGGCCCTGGATCAGGCGTTTGGATGATTGCAAGTGAAAGTCAGAGGGGGAGGACGCAGGGGTGGCCGTGACGCCCGAGCGGCTCAACGCAGTCCGGGCGCGGTCCATGGCCTCAGGAGTGCCGTCGGTGTCCACGACTATGACAACCGGAACAAGACCCGCCAGAGTCCCGTYGGGGGACGGTGTCAAGGCCAGAGGCTGAGCCGTCCAGAAGTAGAGGAAGGCGCTGTCCACTGCGACAGTTTCTGCTGCCGGAATGTCCTCGAACCCCAAGGCCCGAGCTTCTGAGGCCCGGAAGTAGAGCTCGGGTCCGGCGCCCCGGTCCGAAAGCACAGCCGAGCCATAGCCAATGGTGGCACTGAGAATTCCGGGCAATTCCTTCGCAGCTAAAGCCGCTTTCCCTACCCGGACCTGTGTTTCTCCAGACCCCACAGTTGCGTGGAGGCTGGTGGGCTGCATCAACCCGGGGCGCGGCTGTGGACTCTCGGTGGATTCCAGGATGCTGGATGCGCCGGCGAAAACCGAGACAACAAACACTGCAATCACAAGCCCCGATACGGACCGGAAAGTAGCCGCCGGAGTCTTTTGAATACGGCTTGCGGCAACGATTGCGGCCGCGCTTCGTGCCTGTCGCTGGCCCATCCGGCTCACCATTCGAGTCAGCCACGGGCCGATCACAACGATGCCTGCAAGAACCATCATGAATCCGACCACCAAGAGCGGGGACTCAAGCCATGGCAGCCGGAAATTCAGAACACGGATGAGAACAACCGCCAAAGTCATGAAGGCGAGCCCCATAACCAGCGGCACTGTTCGCCAAATTGTTGGCTTCTTCTCGTGAACCACCCTCGTCACCCCTAGAGGCCCAACGTCTGCGCGTGCGGTCCGAATGGCGGCGATAAGTGCAGACGCCACCACGACTACAGCCACCACCGCAACATTGGCGGCCCATCCGGTGTGCAGATCAGCGGCAAACATTCTGGTGCCGTTGATCGGTATCTGGGCAGTGGCAGGCGTCAACATCACCGCCATGGCGAGGCCTATCGCGGCACCGATCAGGCTGGGGATGGCAATTTCGACGGCGGCAATCCGGGAGACTGTGCCGGGTGAGGCCCCAATGAGTCGCAGGGTCGCAAACCGTTCCCGTCGCTGCGCTGCTCCTAAATCTGTGACGATGCTGATCAACAGCAACACGGGAAAGAACACTGCTATCGCTCCGACAAGGAGCACGGTGGTGTAGGAGGCGGCGCTGCCTCCGTACGGGTTGCTGGTGAAGTCCGAAACCAACGAGGTGTTTCCGCTCTTTCGGAGCTCTGCCTCAGAGGCCCCAGTGATGGCAACCATGGAATCGGGCCCGGGCAGCGCCGCATCGCTGATCACGCCGGCAAACTCCCCAAACCGGTCTCCGAGCTGATCCCGGGGCGTCGATTCGATCAGGCGTTGTAGCGCCGGCGAGGCGTAGTAGCTCCCGGATTCCGGCGGGCTACCAATTCCCGGGATGTTCACGGTCGCAGACGGAAGCGCAGCGAAATCGCGGCGCTCAATGAGTTGATCCCGGAAAATCTCCAGCCCGTTGCTCCTCATGAGCACCGTTTCCGGAGTCAAGGGGATGGGAGCGGCAAGGCCCGAAGCATCTACCGAATCTGATACGGACGGATGCCCCGTTTCGCGCAGCCAGGCGCCACGGTCGTCCCGGGCTTGCAATCCGTTGGCGCCACCCCAGAGCAACGACAAAAGACAGACCCCGACGGCGACTCCTCCAGCGATTCCAGTCAACCTGCCATAGGCGGAGCGGCTGCCGGCCACAGCCAGGCGGAAAAGTCCCCAGTTCACGTGGACACCCGGTATCCGGCGCCCAGAGCACCATCGCGCACAATGACTTCCCGATCTGCATAGGCAGCGGTTCGGGCATCGTGGGTGATCATCACCACGGTCGTGTCGGCTTCGCGGACAAGATCGAGCATCAAGGTCAGTACGTTTTCCGAGGCGAGGGAGTCCAACGAGCCAGTGGGTTCATCTGCGAACAACACCGCAGGGGACGTCACCAAGGCACGGCCAACAGCGACACGTTGGGCTTGGCCACCAGACAATTCGCCAGGCAGCTTTTCGCCCAGTCCGTCCAAGCCAAGACGTTGCAGCATGTCTCTGGATCGCTCCAGCGCTTCAGGTCGTTTGATCCCCTTAAGCAGCAACGGGATGCTGACGTTATCGACCGCGCTGAGTTCCGGCAGCAACTGCCCGAATTGAAAGACGAATCCAAAGTCCGTCAGCCGCAGCCGGGCCCGCTTGGTCTCCTTGAGTTCGTTGAGTTGCAAGGGCACTTCGTCAACGGGGTTGTACGTCACCGTCCCGCGGTCGGGCACGAGGACCCCGGCCAGGCAGTGCAGCAGCGTGGACTTCCCGGAACCTGATGGACCCATGACGGCCAATACTTCCCCGGCATGGACATCCAGGTCTATTCCGCGGAGCGCCTCCGTCGGGCCAAAGGAGTGGTGCAACCCGCGGGCACTGAGGATGGGTGTCTGGATGCTCATGCGCTCTGAAGCTCCTTTTTGAGTTGGGACAGGCGGGCGGCCGTGAGGTCGATCCATCTCAAGTCCGCTTCGATGTGGAACAGACCGTGGTCACACATCAGTACCTGCAGCAGGCCTGCTTCCTTCTTCGCGCGCGTCAGTTCCCGCATCCGGGCCATGTGCTGGCTGCGCTGCACGTCAAGCAACCGCTCGGCATCGTCATCCAGCAGCAGTGCGATGACGGTTTTCGCAAAGAGGTTGCTCTGCAGGGATTCCGAGGGAATGTCGGGAGTGAAGAGCCAATCGCGCACCGTGGCCTCTCCGGCGTCGGTAATCGCATACTTTTTTCGATCAGGACCTCCCCCGGTCTCTTCGCCCAAAGCCCGGATCAACTCATCACGGACCATGCGCGCCAGCGTGGAATACACCTGTCCATAGGCCAGCGCCTTGCCTGCTCCGAAGTATCGGTCGTAAGAGTGCTTGAGGTCGTAGCCGTAGCTGGGCTCGCGATTCAAAAGGCCCAGAAGGGTGAGTGAGTTGTTCACAGCTCCATCTATACACTTAGTTTATAGTTAACGCCATCGAGACCACGGGATGTCTCCAGCTGCGAATAATGAAAGACTGGGAGGCAGTGCATGACCAATCCCAGCCGGAGGCAAATATGGCAGAAGAATCCACGCCCCACACGTCCGCATCGGTTTACCGGAACGGCCACGAAATCGAATGCTGGCTCACGGACATGGACGGCGTGCTGGTTCATGAAAACCAGGCGATCCCCGGTGCAGCCGAGCTCATCCAGCGCTGGGTGGATACGTCCAAGCGCTTCCTTGTCCTGACCAACAATTCCATCTTCACCCCGCGCGACCTCGCCGCCCGCCTCCGGGCCTCCGGTCTTGAAGTTCCGGAAGAGAACATCTGGACGTCCGCGCTGGCCACAGCCCAGTTCCTCAAGGACCAGGTCCAATCCTCTGATTCCGGCAACCGCGCCTACACCATCGGCGAGGCCGGCCTCACCACTGCATTGCACGAAGCCGGCTTCATCCTCACGGACACGGAACCAGACTTCGTGGTGCTCGGCGAGACCCGCACTTACTCTTTCGAAGCGATCACCATGGCCGTTCGCCACATCCTTGCCGGCGCCCGTTTCATCGCAACAAACCCTGATGCCACTGGCCCTTCCAAGGACGGCCCCATGCCGGCAACGGGCGCAATCGCGGCAATGATCACCAAGGCCACTGGCCGCGAGCCGTACATCGTGGGCAAGCCGAACCCCATGATGTTCCGCTCGGCCATGAATCAGATCGACGCCCACTCGGAGACCACTGCCATGATCGGCGACCGCATGGACACCGACATCGTGGCAGGTATGGAAGCCGGCCTTCACACGGTTCTGGTGCTCAGCGGCATCACCCAGCGCGAGGAAATCGTGTCCTTCCCGTTCCGCCCCAACCAGATCCTGAGCTCCGTGGCCGACCTCAAGAGCCAGATCTAAGCCAAAGGAGTCCCGTCATGGCTGTGCTCAACCTCCGTCCTCTGGCCGGTGGCCGGATACTGAGGGGGAGCCAGCCGTTTGGTCTGGATGCTGCCGCGACATCGGGGTTCCTGGCGGAGCATGGCATCCAGGCCATCATGGACCTGCGCAACGAGCTCGAGCGGTCTTTGGTTCCGTGGCTGGTTCCGGGCGGCCCCTCTCCTTCGAACAAGCCCGACGGCGGTGGCGGGAGTACCGCCGTCGTCGGACCCGCCGTCGAGCTCATCCATAATCCGTTGGATCCCAACACGGTGGCTGGGTCGCTGCAGGCAGTGGAGACTCCGGAGGATCTGGGAGATCTGTATCTGGGCTGGATCCGCGTCCGGCCCGATTGGGTTGCCGATGCCCTGCGTCCTGTCGCGGAAGGCAAACGCACACTGGTTCATTGTTCGCTGGGCAAGGACCGGACTGGAGTGGTGTCGGCGATCGCGCTCATGGCCGCGGGTGAATCGGACGAGGCCGTGGTGAAGGACTACACGGCCACCACGCGCAACCTTCCGAACCTGCTTCAGGTCATGGCCGAGACATGGCGGCTCCACGTCCCGTCCACTCCCGCGCAGTATTTCAGCCCTGACCTCATGATCCTGCAGAGCCCTGAAGCCGCGATCCGGCATTTCCTGGTGGGCTTCGCGCGGGAATTCGGGGATGCTCGCAGCTTCCTGCGCGAGGCCGGCCTAACCGCCGTCGAGGTTGAAGCGCTGCGGGGCTGAACCGTTGCGGGGTGATGGAGCGGAAGCCCAGCAACAAAACCTACGCCGGCCGGATAACCCGTCCATTCGGCTCCTGGTACGACGGCTCCTCGGGTGCAGGCGGCAGCGGTTCCAGCTCATTCTGGACGCGCTCCAACAGGGGCCGATAAATGTCGGCACTCCACTGCGGGCTGGCATGGGCGGGCCGGGCACCCTCCGTACTCAGCACCGGGAGCTTCATGTTCGCCGCGAAGACCTTGCTCCACGCCGCCCGAGCAGACTCGTAGTTGACGGTCTTGTCCTCGGAGTTGCCCAGGAACGCCATTTTGGCCGAGCCGATTTTGCCGGCGAGACGCAGGCCATCGAAGTGGTAAATGTATGCAGACTCCGTCTGGATCAGCACGCTGGAGGGGGCAATCGGCGAGAGCTGCTCCAGGCTTTGGTCCAGGATTTGCCGCCAGGTGCGTTCGTCCTTGTGCGCCACCCGCTCCCCCAGTTCATAGCCGCCACGCAGGACTGAAGGGATGCGGAAGCCGTTCTCATAAAGGAACACCACGCCGTCGAACCAGCTCTGATCCAGCACATCAGCGCGGCTGAAGGGACTGGAATCCAGGACGATCAGCTGGGTCTCCACACCATGCAGCTCCAGCAGACGGGCGGCAACTTGCGTGGCGAGCATCCCACCGAAGCTGTGGCCGTAGAAATACAGCTTCTCCAGCCCCAGTTCGCGCACATGCAGAACGAGTTCGCGGACCACCTCATCAACATCCAGGCCAAGGTTGGAATACCCGACGGCGGCAAGGCGGCCGCGCTGGTGCAGGGCAGGGCGCAGTGAGTTCAGGATCCACTGTGCCTCTTCCCAACTGGTTTTATACCCGGGAAACAGGATCCAGCTGGCCTTCGGAAAGTAGAGATCCGAGTACGAGTCCGGGACGCGCAGGATCTTGGTGGCCCGCCGTTCCGCCTGCACGCGCCGGGTAAACAGCATGTCTCCGGCCAGTGCCACGGAAACCCCTGCGGTGATAAGGAAGTCGCGGCGCGATATCCGCTTTATCCGGGAAACCTGGGGCAGGATCCGTGCCCAGTCAGCCGGACCGGCAGCATCCCCTGCTCCTGATCCGGGCATGGCAGAGCCCCGGCCCGGGAGGTTTTCGTTCACCTCCGGCGGAGCCTGGAGCTTCCCTACTTGAACGTCCACGCAGCTAGCATAGGCTTCGCGGGCACTGCCTTACAGCCCCGTAGTTTGCCTGCAAACTCCCTAGTTGAGGCCCAGCTCATCCTTGCCGAAGGCAAAGAGGTAGGGCACGCCGGTTTCGGCTTCGATCTTCTCTTTCGCGCCGGTGTCGCGGTCCACGATGACGGCGACGGCAACCACATTGCCGCCGGCCTTACGGACACCCTCGACGGCGGTCAGTGCGGACCCGCCGGTGGTGGACGTGTCCTCGAGGACAACCACATTGCGGCCCTCAACCGAGGGACCTTCCACCTGGCGGCCCATGCCGTACGACTTCTGGGCCTTGCGGACGACGAAGGCGTCCACGGCGCGCCCGGCGTCAGCAGCGGCGTGCATGACAGCGGTACCTACGGGGTCGGCACCCATGGTGAGTCCGCCAGCGCACTCAACCGGGATCCCGGCGTCGTCGATCATTGCCAACATAACCTGACCCACCAGCTTGGAGGCCTCGTGATGCAGGGTGATGCGGCGGAGGTCAATGTAGTAGTCAGCTTCCTTGCCGCTGGAGAGGATCACCTTTCCGCGGACCACCGCCAACTCTTTAATGAGTTCAAGAAGGCGGGCACGGGCAGTTGCAGTGTCTGCTGCGGGGGTACTGGTGGAAGTCATGGCTTCTAGTTTAGTGGGGACGGAGCCGGGCGAAGCGCAGGTGCCGCGGTGGTGGAACGGACAACCAACTTGGGATTGACGATCTGTTCCTCACTGCCTGGCTCGTTTTCCAACTGATGGAGTACCGCGGACATGCAACGGCGGCCGAGTTCTTCAAAGTCCTGTTTGATGGTGGTCAGTGGCGGCAGGAAGAACGCAGCTTCAGGCTGATCGTCGTATCCCACCACGCTGATGTCTTCCGGAACTCGCAACCCAGCTTCCTGCAGGGCGCGAAGGACTCCCACCGCCATTTGGTCGTTCGCGACGAAGACGGCGGTGACAGTGGGCTGATCGTCTGGTTTGCGCTGTTCAATGAGCGCCAGGCCTGCTTCGTATCCCGAGGCGGCGTCCCATCCCCCTTGGAGGAGAACGTCGGCCTCCAAGCCGGCGTTGCCGAGTGCCTCCTGCCATCCCGTGATGCGCTCAGCCGCGTCGATCCAGTGGGGCGGACCGGAAATGTGTCCGATGTGGCGGTGTCCGAGCCCGATGAGATGTTCCACGGCCAACCGCGCTCCCAGACGCTGGTTCAGTGAAGCACCCGTCAGCTGGTTCCCGGTTCCGGCGCCCACGGCCACCATGGGAAACGGGACGGCGACGTCACGGAGGGCGGCCAGGACATCCGGATGCGGTACCAGAATAACTACCCCCTCCACAGCCTGGTTGCGAAAATGCGTGATGGCGTCGTTGATGCTGTCGCCGGTCACTTCGCGGAGGTTGGCGATGCTGACGAAATAGCCTGCTTCCCGGCCCGCCTGCTCCACGCCCAGCAAGGTATTTGCCGGTCCGTACTGGCCGGTTTCGCAGGCCAGCACACCTATGGTCCGGGAGCGCCGCGTCACCAGGCTGCGGGCTGCGGTGTTACGCCGGTAGCCAAGGCTGGCGATGGCCGATTCCACGCGTTCCCTGGTCTTCCCGCTGACGTTGGGGTGGTTGTTCAAGACACGGGAAACGGTCTGGTGCGAGACCCCGGCCAACTTGGCTACATCCCCCATAACGGGTGGCCTGCTTGATGGTGCACCGGGAGACATCGCACCTCACTTTATGGATTCGTATGGCGGGCTTGGGCAGGATTGGCCTGCATCCGGCTCTTCACACCGAGCAGGTCAGCTCAGCTGGGAGCAGGATGCAGGCCAATCCCAAGGCTTTTTGCTACTTGGCGTCTACCCGCACAGGTTCAGTCTTGGCAGCTGGCGCAGATTCGGTTGCCGGAGGCGTTGTCTTCCACTTGAAGCGGCGGCTGATTGAGGACCCTCCACCAGCACCGGTCCGGTTCTTGTTGAAGATGTCGAAGCCGACTGCAAGGAGCAGAACCAGGCCCTTGATGAGCTGCTGGTAGTCGGTTCCCAAGCCAAGGATGGACATACCGTTGTTCAGGACACCCATGATGAGGCCACCGATCATTGCTCCCGCAACGGTACCGATACCACCTTGGACGGCCGCGCCACCGATGAATGCGGCAGCAATGGAGTCCAGTTCAAAGCCGGTACCGCCAGCAGGCTGGGCGGAGTTCAGTCGTGCCGTGAACACAAGGCCGGCCAACGCGGCGAGGACGCCCATGTTGACGAACAGCCGGAAAGTCACCTTCTTGGTCTTGATGCCGGAAAGCTCTGCTGCATGCAGGTTGCCACCAATGGCGTAGGTGTGGCGCCCGAAGATGCTGTTGTTCATCAATGCCGAGTACAGGATCACGAGGACTGCCAGGACGATCAGCACAATCGGGGTTCCTCGGTAGCTGGCCAGCAGGAACGTGATGATGAGCATCAGTACGGCAATGAAGCCGTTCTTGACGGCAAACCATGCCATCGGCTCATTCTCAAGGTTGAACTTGCGGCGAACCCGGCGTTCCTTGATGGCCTGGAAGAGGATGGCTGCGGTGCCGCCAACGCCCAGGATGACCGTCAACCATTCAAGTACGGATGTGCCGCCGGAGATATCGGGGAGGAAGCCTCCACCGAGGGCCCGCAACTCGTTGGGGAACGGGGTGATCTGCTGGTTCTTAAGGGTGATGAGCGTAAGGCCGCGGAAGATGAGCATGCCGGCCAGGGTGACGATGAAGGCGGGAATGCCCACATAGGCAATCCAGTAACCCTGCCAGGCACCCACCAAGGCACCTACCAGGAGGCAAGCCGGGATGGCGAGCCACCATGCCCAGCCCCAGTGGACGATCATCACACCGGCAACAGCACCGATGAACCCGGCGATGGATCCGACGGAGAGGTCGATGTGCCCGGCGATGATGACCATCACCATGCCTATGGCGAGGATCAGGATGTAACTGTTCTGCACCACCAGGTTGCTGACGTTCTGCGGTTCGAGCAGGATGCCGTTGGTCAGGACCTGGAAGAGGATAACGATCAGGATCAGGGCGACGAAGATGCCAACCTGGCGGAGGCGGCTTGTGAGAAAGCCAAGGGATTCTCGTAGGGCGGACATGTTGGCTATTCCTTCTCTTGAGTCATGAAGTGCATGAGGGTTTCCTGGGTGGCCTCGGCGATGGGAACCTCGCCGGTGATGTGCCCTGCGGACAGCGTGTAGATCCTGTCGCAAATGCCCAGGAGCTCCGGAAGCTCCGAGGAGATCACGATCACGGCTTTCCCGGCGGCCGCGAGTTCATTGATGATCGTGTAGATCTCGAACTTTGCGCCGACGTCGATACCGCGGGTTGGTTCGTCCAGGATCAGCACGTCCGGATCCGAGAACATCCACTTGCTCAGCACCACTTTCTGCTGATTACCGCCGGAAAGCTTGCCGGTGATGGCTGCAACGGACGGCGCCTTGATGTTCATGCTCTTCCGGTAGTGGTTGGCAACGGTGGTTTCTTTGTTGCCATCAACCCATCCGCGTTTGGCCAGCTTGTTCAGCGCTGCCATGGAGATGTTCCGTTTGATGTCCTCGATCAGGTTCAGGCCATAATGCTTGCGGTCCTCGGTGGCGTAGGCAATGCCGTGATCGATCGCGTCCGAAACGGTGGAAGTGTTGATCTCTTCGCCGTACTTGTAGACCTTGCCCGAAACGGCGCGTCCGTAGGTCCGGCCGAAGACGCTCATGGCCAACTCGGTGCGGCCCGCGCCCATAAGGCCCGCCAAGCCCACTACTTCGCCCTTGCGGACATTCATGTTGGCATTGTGCACCACGGTGCGGCTGTGGTCCTGGGGATGCTGAACGGTCCAGTCTTCAATGCGGAGGACTTCCTCGCCGATGTTCGGAGTCCGGTCCGGATAGAGGCTTTCAAGGTCACGTCCCACCATTCCGCGGATGATGCGTTCCTGGGTGATCTGGCCCTGGTCCAGCCGCAGGGTCTCGATGGACTTGCCATCGCGGATGATGGTGACGGCATCGGCCACCTTGCGGATCTCGTTGAGTTTGTGGCTGATGATGATGCTGGTGACGCCCTGGCCCTTGAGGTGCAGGATGAGGTCCAGCAGGTGGTCCGAGTCTTCATCGTTCAGCGCAGCAGTTGGCTCGTCCAGGATGAGGAGCTTCACCTCTTTGGAGAGCGCCTTGGCAATCTCCACCAGCTGCTGCTTGCCAACACTGATGTGCTGGATGGGTGTGACGGGGTTTTCGCTCAGACCTACGCGGGCAAGCAGCTTGGCGGCTTCGAGGTTGGTTTTTCGCCAATCCACCCAGCCGTTGTTTGCCAGTTCGTTGCCGAGGTAAATGTTCTCGGCGATGGAAAGGTACGGGCTAAGCGCCAGCTCCTGGTGGATGATCACGATCCCGCGCTTCTCGCTGTCCGAGATGCTGTTGAATTCGCAGGGTTCGTTCTCAAAAAGGATGTCGCCGTCAAAGGAGTTGTGCGGGTACACCCCGGACAACACCTTCATCAGGGTGGATTTCCCGGCGCCGTTCTCTCCACAGATGGCGTGGACTTCGCCGCGGTTTACATCCAGGGTGACGTCCTGAAGGGCCTKGACCCCGGGGAAGGTCTTGGTTATTCCTCGCATTTGAAGAATGGGTACGTTCATCGTCAATTCCCACTGACTGGTTGGAAACTTTGCTTGGCCGGGGATTCGGCCGGCTCATGGTGGGTTGTGGCCCCGCCCCGCTTCAGAAGCGGGACCACAACCCGAAGGAAATGCTTACTTGACGTCGGATTCCTTGTAGTAGCCCGAGTCGATGAGTTCCTTCTTGTAGTTGTCCTTGGTGATGATGACGGACTTCAGGAGGAAGGCCGGAACAACCTTGACCTTGTTGTTGTAGGTCTTGGTGTCGTTGGTTTCCGGTTCCGTACCCTTGAGCACGGCGTCAACCATCTTCACGGCCTGCGCGCCGAGCTGGCGGGTGTCCTTGAAGATCGTGGAGTACTGCTCGCCGGCGATGATGGACTTCACGGAGCCCTTTTCGGCGTCCTGGCCGGTAACTACCGGCAGCTTTCCGGTGGAGTAGCCACCGGTGCTGGTCAGGGCCGAGATGATGCCGATGGAAAGGCCGTCATACGGGGAGAGCACGCCGTCCAGCTTGGTGCCGGAGCTGTAAGCCGAGGTCAGGATGTCTTCCATGCGCTTCTGGGCAACGGGTGCCTGCCAGCGCAGGATCGCTGCCTGCTCGAACTTGGTCTGGCCACTGGGAACCTTCAGGGTGCCTGCATCCAGGTACGGCTTGAGGGTGTCCATGGCGCCAGTCCAGAAGAAGTTGGCGTTGTTGTCATCCGGGCTTCCGGCGAAGAGCTCCACGTTGAACGGGCCCTTGCCATCAACCTTCTTGCCACTTGCGTCCACGAGGCCAAGGCCGGTGAGCAGTGACGTAGCTTGCTGGACACCCACGGTGTAGTTGTCGAAGGTGGTGTAGTAATCAACGTTGGGGGTTCCGTTGATGAGGCGGTCGTAGGCGATGACCTTGACGTTCTGTTCCTTGGCCTTGGCCAGGACGTCGGTCAGCGTGGTGCCGTCAATTGCTGCGATGATCAGGGCCTTGGCGCCCTTGGTCAGCATGTTCTCAATCTGGGAAACCTGCGTAGGGATGTCATCGTTGGCGAACTGAAGGTCAGTCTTGTAGCCAAGGTCCTTCAAGGACTTCTCAACGTTGGCGCCATCGGCAATCCACCGCTCGGACGTCTGCGTCGGCATCGAAATRCCGACCAGCGAATCGCTGGGCTTGGCGGTGCTGCTGGATTCTGCAGCTCCTCCGCGGCTACCGCAGCCCGTGGCTCCCACGGTCAAGGTAAGGACAACCGCTACGGCGCCCAGGAGTTTCTTTAATCTCACGATGCTCTCCTTCCGCGGCAGCTTTGCCGCGAACTCTGATGCAGCCGGAGCATCTGCGCGTCCGGCACGGTGAAGCTGGGTTGCCTGTGCGCTGGGGGCGGCACAGGCTACTTCAAGGTGATACGACTGCCATTGTGAACGCTAACAATACCGCCGGTCAAGTGGATTGGATCACAAAATGATTGCAGGTGGGAACCTCGTCCGGAAGTCTTGATTTACAACGTTGTTAGCGTTCACACTTTCCCATTTCATGCATTCTGCACCAATAAGAAGAGCCCGGCACCGCCTTGTGGGCAGTGCCGGACGTTCCAGTGCAACGAGCTAGGACAGTGCTCCTTCGAGTGCTGAGAACGCGTCGTCCACGATCTTCTTCACGGGCTGGTCGATGTCCACTACCAAGCCGGCTTCATCGGATTGCAACGGCTCAAGCGTTGCGAGTTGCGAATCCAGCAAGGACGCCGGCATGAAGTGGCCGGGCCTGGCGTTCATGCGCTCATTCAGCAACTCACGCGTGCCGTGCAGGTGAACGAACACCACTGACGGATCGCCACTGCGGATGATGTCCCTATAAGAACGCTTGAGCGCGCTGCACGCTATGACAAGAGCAGAGTTCGACGCCGTGAATCGCCTGCCGATTTCGGCCAACCAGGGTGCGCGGTCCTCGTCATTGAGAGGAGTACCCGAGGCCATCTTGTCGATGTTCCGCTGAGGGTGCAGCGAATCGCCGTCGAGGAATTCGGCTCCGAGCCGCTCAGCGACGGCTGCGCCGACAGTGCTTTTGCCGCAACCGGCCACGCCCATCACCACAATGTGCGGATGGGCGTTGGCCGCAAAACCGGAATCACCAGTCATGGACGRTGCCGTCCACAAGACGGTTGTACGGCAGGTAAGCCTGCTGGTACGGGAAGGCAGCGGCTGCTTCCTCGTTGAACTCCACGCCGATACCGGGCTCGTCCCCCGGGTGCAGGTAGCCGTCCTTGAACGTCATGGACTGCTGGAAGACCTCGTTGGTCTTGTCCGAGTGCTGCATGTATTCCTGGATGCCGTAGTTGTGGATGGCCAGGCCAACGTGCAACTGGGCGGCGAAGCCCACCGGGGAGATGTCCGTGGGCCCGTGGAAGCCTGACTTGATCTGGTACTGAGCGGCGAAGTCCATGACCTTCTTCAAAGGCGAGATCCCACCGAAGTGCGTGGAGGCCGCGCGGACGTAGTCGATCAATTGTTCCTTGATGAGGGTCTGGTAGTCCCACACCGTGTTGAAGATTTCGCCGATGGCCAGCGGCGTAGTGGTGTGCTGGCGGACCAGGCGCAGGCCCTCCTGGTTCTCGGCCGGAGTGCAGTCCTCCAACCAGAACAAGTCGTACGGCTCCAGCGCCTTGCCAAGCTTCGCCGCCTGGATCGGAGTCATCCGGTGGTGGCCATCGTGAAGCAGCGGGATCTCCGGGCCGAACTCATTCCGGACCGCCTCAAACACGGTAGGCAGGTGCCGCAGGTAGGCACGGGTGTCCCAGTCCTCTTCCAACGGGAAGTTACCCCGGCCGGCAGGCTCATAGTCGTAGCGTTCGCCAGATGCCTGGGCCTGGGCGGCAACTCCATAGACGGCCTTGATGCCTGGGACCGCGGTCTGGATCCGGATGGACTTGTAACCCAGCTCCAGGTGCTCACGCACTGAGTCGAACAGCGAGGGAATGTCCGAACCCGAGGCATGCCCATAGGCACGCAGCCCGTTCCGGGATGCACCACCGAGCAGCTGATAGACGGGCATGCCGGCCACCTTGCCTTTGATGTCCCACAGCGCCATGTCCACGGCGGCAATCGCGGCCATGGTCACGGGCCCACGGCGCCAGTAGGAGCTGCGGTACAGGAACTGCCACGTGTCTTCGATCCGGTGCGGATCCTTCCCGATCAGCAGCTGCGCCACGTGCTCCTTAAGGTACGCGGCGACGGCGAGTTCCCGGCCGTTGAGCGTCGCGTCACCAATGCCCGTTACACCGTCCTCCGTAGTGATGCGCAGGGTGACGAAGTTCCGGGAGGGGCTGGTCACGAAGACTTCAGCGGCAATGATTTTCACAGCTTTTCCTTTCGGGATTGGGCTGGGTTGAAAGGGTTCCTACTCGCCTCGACGCGATGTTCACCACAGGTACTGAAATTGAGTCTAGAATTGTTTGCAATTTTTGGCAATCGGTTGCCATTACGGATTGGAAAACCCCTACGCTGCAGTTCCTGTCCCGGCACGGGCAGTGGCCCAATCCGAGCTCAGCTCCTGCACCAGCTCTGCCACTTCTGGTTCGGTGGCAAGGTCCGGATCCAAAAGCCTCAGCAACGCTGCGACCCGCGCACTCCCAGAGAGCCCGTTGGCAGCTGCAATGGCTGAAGCCCTGGGATCCTGCAGCTCAGGATTGACGGCGGCGTAGGCGGACCACACCGCGATCATTCTCGCCGCGGCTGTGCCGCTTCGCCCTGCGGCCCGCTCCGCACGAAGCACCGGCAGTGCACGCATTCGGAGCTTGGTGCTGCCGTCCACAGCGATCTGGGCCAGATGGTGTGCGATCCGGGAGTTCCCAAAGCGATCAAGCAAGGCAGTCCGGTATTCGGGGATGCGGAGTTCCTCGCCGGAAAGGTGCCTGGCAGCTTCGTCCCAGAATTCCTCAACAGCTTCACGGCATACGGCGTCACCCAAGGCCTGCGCCACTGTGGTGTGGCCGCGCAACTGCCCGGCATAAGCCAGGATGGAATGCGCGCCGTTGAGGAGCCAAAGTTTGCGGTTTTCGTAAGGTTCGATGTCATCCACAAAAACGGCTCCGGCGTCTTCCCAACGTGGACGCCCTGAGGGGAAATGACCGCTCAGCACCCAGTTGTGGAACGGTTCAGTGACTACCGGAGCTTCGTCCCGGTACCCGCACTGTTCACTGACCAGAGCAACATCGTCGGCTGTGGTTCGGGGCGTGATGCGGTCCACCGAGGTGCTGACAAAGCTGACGTTGTGGTCGATCCAGTCGGCAAGTCCGGCGTCGAAGCCCAGGGCGATTTCCGCTACGCCCCCACGGGCCACGTTTCCGTTGTCCGAGAGGTTGTCGCAGGAAACCACGGCGAGGGGTCCGGCGTCGGCGTCCCTGCGGGCGGCGAGGCCAAGGACCAAGCGTCCCAACGGCGTCGTGGGTTGCTGCCCCGCCACCAGCCGCGGCAGGTCATCCGCGCCGTGCGCATATGCTGCTTCCGTGATGGTCAGAGTTATCACCGCTGTTTGCGGTGCTGCGACGAGTTCGGTCAATCGTCCAACGTTGGCGCCATCGATGGCTTCTACAACGCTGCCTACAACCTCGAAGGAATCCCCTGCATCGGATCGTTCCACCACGGTAAAAAGGCCGTCCTGTTCCGCCAGAACTGCTGCGGCATCCGGACGACGCCCCGTGAAGGAGGCGATGCCCCAATCCCCTGCGTCCCCTGCATGCTGCGTGTACCAGGCCTGGTGCGAACGGTGAAAGGCCCCGAGTCCGAGGTGCACAATGCGCACGGGAGCCTTTTCAGCCGCTTTGACCTCACGGTTCAATCGAGGGAGCCCATCCACGCTCATAGTTTGAACACCCTGCGTGGCGAGGAATCAACGACGTCGAGAATCAGCTCGTGCGCGCGGGCTTCAGTCACGCGGTGCTCGGCTACGAGACGCGCGAGGAAGGACGCTTCGATCCTGCGGGAGGCATCGTGCCGTGCGGGAATGGAGCAGAACGCGCGGGTGTCATCGATGAAGCCGGAGGACCGCGAGAAACCGGCGGTTTCTGTAACTGCAGAACGGAAGCGCAACATGGCATCCGGTGCATCCAGGAACCACCACGGCGCACCGATGAAGACGGACGGGTAGAAACCAGCCAGCGGCGCCAGTTCACGGGAGAACACGGTCTCGTCGAGCGTGAAGAGCACCAGGTGGAAATCCTTGGCCGTGCCGAAGTCCTGCAGCAACGGGCGGATGGCCTCGGTGTAGTTCACCGCGAACGGAATGTCGTGACCGGTGTCTGGGCCGAACTTGTTAAACGTGGGCCCGTGGTGATTGCGGTACGAGCCAGGGTGGATGGTCATGACCAGTCCGTCTTCCACTGACATGCGCGCCATTTGGTACATCATGTGGGCCTCGAACGCATCCCGATCCTGCGCGGTAGCCTTGCCGGCACGGGCAAGTTCAAAGAGCGCTTCAGCTTCTGCGGCATCCAGTTTGAGCGTGGCAGGTGCGCGCACGCCGTGGTCTGCGGATACTGCGCCATGCTCCAAAAAGTACCGACGGCGGTTTTCCAGGGCGGCGATGTATCCGGCATAGCCGGTTGCGCCGTCGCCCGCAGTTTCGATCAAACGGTCAACGTTGGTGCTCCAACTGGGATGCGCCACATTCAGATATGCATCCGGTCGGAACGTGGGAAGCACCCGGCCGTTGAAGCTGGGGTCATTGGTGAGGGCCTTGTGGCTGGCGAGGTTGTCCAAGGGATCATCCGTGGTGGCCAGGACCTCAATGTTGAAATCCTTGAAAAGCTGCCGGGGACGGAAGTCCGGCTCCACCAACTTCGCGGCGATGTCGTCGTAGCTCGCATCGGCCGGCATGTCGCCGAGGTCTGCGCCGAGTTTGAAGACATCGTTGAACTGGGTGCGCAGCCAGTACCCGGAGGCTGTGCCCTCGAACAGCGGCCAGGCCTGGACGAACTGCCTCCAAATCTCCCGCGAATCGGGCGCGGACGCCGTGCCTGTCAGCAGCTGATCCATCGGAACACCATTGGCGTGGATCAGGCGGGTGACGTAGTGGTCCGGGCTGACCAGGAGCGCTGCAGGATCAGGGAACGGCGTGTTCTGTTCAATGACAGCGGCGTCAACGTGGCCGTGCGGAGAAATGATGGGCAGGTCCTGGACGCGCTCCAGCAAGGATCGCGCGATGCTGCGCGTGCCGGGATCTGCGGGCAGGAGCCTGTCGGGGTGTGCTGCGATGGACTGTGACATAGGTCAATCTTGCGGTTCAGCTTGCCATTTTGTCAACCGGTTGCCAAAAATTGCCAATTCAGTGCAACAGCCAATTTGCCTGAACACTGAGGACTAGCTCAGCAGCCTTCCGCTGGACCCGCGCACCACGAGCTCGGTCTCCACGCTCACGGCTTCGCTGGGGGCATCGTGGCCTTGCAGCATGTCCAACAGAATGGTGACTGCACGGGTTCCGCACTCCCCAAGGGGTGAGCGCACTGTGGTTAAGGCTGGAGTAGTGAAGTCCGCGCCGAAGATATCATCAAAGCCCACGATGCTGATCTGGTCTGGAACCCGCATCCCACCGGCCTGGAGTTCCTGCATCAAGCCGATGGCAAGGAGGTCGTTGTACGTGATGACCGCGGTCGCTCCGCTTTCCAGGACGTCGCGCGCTACCTGGCGGCCGCCGTCGACTGTGGGTTTGGACGATTCCAGGCGGACTGCACCCAGCTTTGACCAATCGCATGCCGCTTTAACGCCCTCCCAGCGGCGAGCCGTCATCCAGGACTGCTTTGGACCCGCAACATAGGCGAGGTTCTCATGGCCATTGGCGGCGAGGCTTCTGACCGCTTGGCTGATGCCCTTGTTGACGTCCGGCACCACACATGGGACGCCTTGGACCTCGCGGTTGATAACGACTACCGGCTTGTCCTCAGCCAGCGCGCGGATGTGGTCGTCATCCATGCGGGGGCTGGCCAGGATGAGGCCGTCCACGGTGTTCAGCAGGCGACGACCTGCCGTGACTTCCGTCTCTGGCGACTCTGCGGATTCAGCCAGGACCAGGGTGTAATCACGGGCCGAGCCAGTGGTTTCAGCGCCACGGATGATGTCAAAGAAGGTCGGATTGGTGATATCTGCAACGATCAACCCAATGGTCTGCGTCCTTCCTGTTGGAAGCGCGCGGGCGAACGGGTTCACCTGGTAATTCAGTTGCTCGGCTGCATCCTCGATGATCTTCTGCGTCTTGGCACTCACCCTCCCGGGCTTGCTCAAGGCACGGGACACCGTGGAGGGGTTGACGCCTGCAAGCTTGGCGATGTCGTAGATGGTGGGTGAGGACTTCTCCCCCCGGCCGCGTTTGGTGGGGGTAGTGGCTGCTCCGGAGTTCGTCACGTCGGTCACCGCTCCATCGTAGACCTTTTGGCAACAAAATCAGGCCGGTTGCCATTCATTAATCGTGGCAACCGGCCCAGCCTGGTTAAGAACGCTCGGGGAACTTGCCCTCTTCAGCGATGCGCTTGTTGAGCTCCCGGAGGAATTCATCCTCGTCAAAGTCCAGCGAAACTTCCTTGCCGGTCCAGCTGGAGAGGTGGATGGCATTGGCCAAGCGGACGCCGTTGATTCCGTCCGAGCCCGGAGCAAGCAGAGGAGTGCCATCCAGAATGTTGGCCGCGAAGTTCTCCAGGACGCCGGCGTGCTGGCCGCCCCACGCAGACTCGAACTCAATAATCTCGCTGCTGTACAACTCCTCGCGGTTCAGCTGGCCCATAAAGAGCTTGCGGACATCATCCATGCCCATGGAATCGCTGATTTCCCGCTCCGGCTTGACCAGCCGGGTGACTGTGGCCACCTTGCTGTCCTCCACCACGATCTTGCCCTGGTCACCCAGGATTTCGAATCTGTCTGTTCCCACGATGTCGTGGGTGGCTGTCACGAAAACGCCGGTGGCGCCGTCGCCATAGTCCACTACTGCGGTGACTTCATCCTCGACGGCGATGTCGCGGCGGAAGCCGTACGCCACCTTGGAGTAGACGGACTGCGGGACGCCACAGATCCACTGCCACAGATCCAGCTGGTGCGGCGCCTGGTTGACCAGAACGCCGCCACCCTCGCCGCCCCACGTAGCGCGCCACTCGCTGGAGTTGTAGTAACCCTGCGGCCGCCACCAGTTGGTGATGATCCAGTTGGAGCGGCGGATCTTGCCAATCTCGCCGTTATCGACGATTTCCTTGAGCTTCTTGTAGAGCGGGTTGTTGCGCTGGTTGAACATGATGCCGAAGGAGAGCTCAGGCTTCGAAGCGGCGAACTCGTTCAGCTCCTTGACCTGCTTGGTGTAGACCCCGGCAGGCTTCTCCACCAGCGCATGGATGTCTCGCTTGAGTGATTCGATGCCCATCTCAGGGTGCAGGAAGTGCGGCACGCAGGTGATAACAGCATCAACCGAACCGCTTTCCAGCAGGGCTATGTAGTCGTCGTAGAACGGGACATCCGGGTACTGGGATGCGGCAAGTTCCTTCTTGGCAGGATCGACGTCGCAAATGGCGCCGATCTCCATATTCGGGACCAAGCCGTCGGTGATGAACTTGGCGTAGGCGCCGCCTTGCTGGCCCAGGCCGATGATGCCGAGGCGTACTTTCGTGCTCATGAATGCAATCTCCTGTATTGAAAATCTAGAACCTGTGTTGAAATCTAGAAAAGGTCGGCGTGGCCCATGGCCACCAGGTTGTCGTACGAGGTCTGGAGTGCATCCCAGACGGTCCGTCCATACAGTTCGTCCTGCTCCACCAGGAGATACCGGGCACCAGCCGCCATGGCGGCAGGGATGATGGATGGGAAGTCCAGGTTGCCTTCGCCCACTTCAGCGAACTGCACTACATTCCGGAACTCCGACATGAAGCCGGGGAAGTCGCCCTTCTCCAGGAGCCCGAAGGACGATTCCGGCATCTGACCGATCCTGTAGTCCTTGAGGTGCACCATGGCAGTCTTGCCAGCGTACTTTTGGAGGGCGCGGACGGGGTCCAGGCCGCCGCGCTGCACCCAGTGGACGTCAATCTCCATACCCATGGCCGGGGAGTTTTCGGCGATGATGTCCAGCATGTATTTGCCGTCGAACTTCGCGAACTCAACGTGGTGGTTGTGATAGTAAAGGCTGATGCCTTGTTCCTGCAGCCTTTCGGCATAACCGTTGGCTTGCTTGGCGAATTCAACCACCGAATCCAACGACTTCATTGCCCCGAACGGAAGCATGCCAATGCGCAGCAACGAGGTATCCAGGCGCTTGGCATCGTCCACGATCTTGTCGAAGTCGTCCGCCAGTGATTCCACGGGCATGCCCTTGCGGCCTTCAATATTGACCGAAAGCGCGGCGATATCCATACCCAGCTCCGTGCGGGAGCGGTCCAGCTCACCCACATTCTCCGGGGTCATGGGGATCTGGGAAATTTCGACGGCGCTATAGCCGATCGCACTGACCTTGCGGAGCGTTTCGAATGCTCCCACATCAGCAAAACTGTCCTTCAGCATCATGGCTTGGACGCCTATTGTGGCCACTTTTTCCTCCGGGGTTTCCGGGCCCTTCCGGGCCCTGGATGTGTCATGGGATGCCTGGCCGTTCAGGCCACGGCACCTTGCTGTTCGATTTGGCTGTGTTGGTTTGCGAGCAAACGATGGCGGTCTGCCCGCCGTTGTTCCTGGCGGTCAGGATCGGGCACGGGCGAGGCGAGCAACAGTCGCTGGGTGTAGGGGTGATCGGGATCGCGGGTGACCACCTCGGCGGGGCCTTGCTCCACGATTTCGCCGTGGTACATCACGGCTACGCGGTGGCTGATGTGCCGTACGACGTCGAGGTCGTGGGAGACGAACAGGTACGAAACCCCGGTGTCCTTCTGGATCTGCAGGAAGAGGTCCAGAACGCGGGCCTGGGTGGAGAGGTCCAAAGCACTGACCGGTTCGTCGCAGACAATGAGTTTGGGTGACAGCGCCAAAGCCCGGGCAATCGCAACACGCTGGCGCTGGCCGCCACTGAACTCACGCGGTAGTCGGTGGATCGCGTCCGACGGCAAGCCCACCTGGTCCAGCAGTTCCTTGACGCGCTTCTTGGCCGCTGCGGATTCCATGCCTTGCACGCCGAGCGGTTCAGCCAGGATGTCGCCGATTTCCAGTGCCGGGTTCAGCGAAGTGTAGGGGTCCTGGAACACCACTTGAAGGTCCCGGCTCAGCGTTCGCCGTTCCTTGCGCGAGGCGTTGCTGATGTCGTTGCCTTCGAAAATCACCTTTCCGGAAGTGACGGGCGCGAGGCCCAGAACAGCCCTGCCCAAGGTGGTCTTGCCCGAGCCGGACTCCCCCACCAGACCAAGGGTTTCGCCTTGGCCGATGGTGATGTTGATGTCCGTCAGCGCCCGGAAAGGCTTGGCCCGGAACCGCTTGCTGGGATACTCGACCACCAGGTTCTCTACGGAGAGCAACGGGGCGCTTTGCGGTGATGTAACTGAGATGCTCATGCCACCGGCTCCTTCTGTGCTGCTGATCCAGGCTTGGATACCAGCATCGTCATGGGGGTCTTTCCTTCGAGCATGGACCCAAGAAGGGTCTGGGTGTACGGCTCTTTCGGGTTTCGGAGGATATCCCGGACGGTTCCTTCTTCCACGAGCCGGCCGTTCTGCATGACCACAACACGGTCGCAGAGATCGGCGACGACGCCGAAGTTGTGGGTCACCAGGATCACGCCGATGTTCAGTCGCTGCTGCAGCTCGCGCAGCAGGTCCAGCACATCCGCTTGGACGGTGACGTCCAACGCCGTGGTGGGTTCGTCAGCAATGACCAGGTCCGGTTCGCAGCTGATGGCACCGGCGATGAGCACGCGCTGGGCCATGCCACCGGAAACTTCATGCGGGTAAGCGTTGAAGGTTAGTTCCGGGTTGGCAATACCGACGTCGGTGAGGAGCTTGAGCGCACGCTGGCGGGCTTCGGACTTCGAGATTCCCAAGACACGGACCATGGGGGTGACCAGCTGGTAGCCAATGGTGAAGGCCGGGTCCAGGTTGCTCATGGGTTCCTGTGGAATGTAGGAGATCCTCTTACCGCGCAGCTTGGACAACCGCTCCTGGCTGACGCGGTCCTCGCCCGGGGCAACGGTGTAGTTGCCGTCGAACTGGATGGAGCCGCCCACAATCCTGGCGTTGTCCGGCAGCAGGCCCAGGATGGAGAACGCGGTCTGGGACTTGCCCGAACCCGATTCACCCACAATGCCCAGGATTTCGCCGCGGTCCACGTGGAACGAGACGTCGTCCACTACTTTTTTGATGGAACCATCAGCCTGCGGATATCCGACGCCGAGGTTGGTCACCTTGACCAGGTGGTGTTCGGTTCCGGTCTCGACGGCGGCCACGGACTTACGTGACTGGCGCGCCTTGGCGGGTTCCGTCGTCGTGCGTTCTGCAGCATTACGTTCAGCTTTGGCGGCCTTCTTCTTGCGGTGCTTGATCTTTTCGCCGTCTTCCAGGGCGTCGCGGATGGCGTTGCCAAGCAGGACGAGTCCACCGATGGTGAGTGCCATGGCAAGTGCCGGCCAGAGAAGCAGGGTCGGCGTCAGATAGACGTTCTTGAAGCCTTCCGAGAGCATGACGCCCCAGGTTGCCTTGGTGGGATCCCCAAGTCCCAGGAATTCAAGGCCGGACTGGATGGCGATGGCCACGCCCGCGATTGCTGCGGTCTGGATGATAATGGGTGCGCGGACCACGGAGAAGATATGGCGGGCGATGATGCTCAGGTCCGAAAGGCCGGAGACACGCGCGGCATCGACGTAGAGCTCGTTGCGGACAGACTGGACCGCTGTGCGTGTCAACCGGAAGTAGGACGGGCTGATGAGGACGCCGAACGCAATCATGGAAATCCACACGGACGGGCCGAAGGCTGCGCGGATGGTAAGCAAGACGATCAGGCCGGGCAGGCTCATCAGGATGCTCACTACCCAGTTGGAGACCGCTTCGAACTTGCCTGCGTAGTAGCCGGCTATCAGGCCCGCGGGGAGGCCGATGGCGATGGCTACACCTGCGCACAGCAGGGCGGACACCAGGGTGAGCTGGGAGCCGAAGAGCAGGCGGCTCCAGGTATCTCGTCCTGCGCTGTCAGTACCCAGGATATTCACCGAGTCCGGAGCGGCCAACGTTTTGGAGATGTTGGCGAAGTTCTCCTCAAAGGGAGCCAGGACCGGGGCGAAAATAGCCAACAAGGCGATGCTGCCCAGGATGACCAGCGAAGCGATACCCAGGGGGTTCCTGATGAGGCGGCGCATCACGCCGGAGCGGACCACGGTACCGCTTTGTCCATCGGGGACCTTCGCTGCCACACCCCTGGAGTCGGGACTTGCGGAAATTGCCGCTGAATCTACGGAATCGCTCATGACACACGTACTTTCGGGTTGAGCCAACCATTGAGAATGTCCACCAGGAGGTTCACCACGATGACCACCACTACGGTGTACATCACCACTCCCATGACTACGGGAAGATCGGACTGGCCTGTTGCAGTAACTGCGAGGGGACCCATTCCGGGGAGGGCGAAGATCTGCTCGATGATCACCACGCCTCCCAGCATGCCGATCAATTGCAGGCTCAATACGGTGAGGCCGGCCGGAGCGGCGCTGCGGAGCACATGCTTGAAGAGGATTTCGCGCTCTCCAATCCCCCGGCTGCGCAATGTGCGGACGTAGTCACGCTCGAGCTGCTTGATCACGGCACTGCGGATTTGCTGAGCCCCGCCGGTGACTCCATTGATGAGCAGGGCGATGACCGGAAGTGTCATGGAGTACACCCAGGCCTCAGGTCCCACCTCGGGCGAGATAGTGCTGGTGGCCGGGAAGAGGCCCAGCTGGATGGCAAGGATAGTCACAAGGAACACGCCGATCACGTATCCGGGGATGGARTCGCCGATGATGGCGCCCACCTGGACCGCCCTGTCCACCCAGCCGCGCTTGACGGCTGCAGCAACGCCGATCAGAGCTGCGCAGATGGCGATCAGGATCATTGCGGAGAAAACCATGGTCATGGTCACCGGGATCCGAGTGGCCAAGGAGTTGGCCACCGGCTCCGACGTGAACCACGAGGTTCCAAGGTTTCCGCTCAAGGCATCGCCCAACCAGGCGAAATAGCGCGTTGCAAGTGGCTGGTCGAGACCGAGCTCCTGTTCCTTCATGGCCACCTGTTCAGGTGTGGCTTGGTCACCCAGGATATTTTGGGCGATGCTTCCGCTGGAGGTGTACAGCAGGATGAAGGTGAGAGCCGAGACTACGAACAACACCACCAGTCCGCTGCCCAGCCTTTTCGCAATGAACTTGATCATGGGTTCCTACTTGGCGGGCGAGTAGTTATAGATGGACGGAACGGCCTGCTGTACCTGCGGGGTGACGTTCACTTTGTCGTTGTGGTAGTACATCTGGTTCACGCGGAAGAGCGGGGCGAACCATGCCTGTTCCACAACATACTTGTTGACTTCCTGGGCCAGCTTGCCGGCCTCATCGCCACCGGTGCGCACAGCCTGAATCTTCGCCTCAAGCTCAGGCGTGGTGTTCTTGAAGGGGTTGTACAACGCTTTGGTGGAGACGATCTGGTCGATCGCAACGGTGGGCTCACCCTGGAAGAGGTTGAAGAAGAGCGCCTGGTACTTCTGTGCCGCGACGTCCGCGGTGAACGTGTTGGTGATGGCGGCGCCCGGTTTCAGGGTGATTCCAACGTCTGCGAGTTGTTGCTGCATGACCGAGATAAGGGTTTCAGCTCCAGGCAGGGTGGGAACGTCAAGGGTTACCTTGCCCTCGAAACCGGAGTCCTTCAACAGTTGCTTGGCCTTGGCGGGATCGTAGCTGTAGTAGTTCTCCAGCTCCTCCGTCCAGGCACCACTTTCCTTGCCGAACGGCTGCGAAGTGGGCGTTCCCTGGCCCAGCATGACCTGGTCCAGAATGGTCTTGCGGTCGAACGCATAGTTGATGGCCTGACGGACCTTGACGTTGGCAAGTGCCGGGTTCTTGGTGCCGTCCCGGTCCAGAAGGAGCAAACCGGACCAGTCAACCTGGTTGGTTTCCAGCTTCATCTTGGCACCCTCTGCCTGCTTGCCGTTCTTGGGATCCAGGAGCGTGGCATCAATCTGGCCGGAAACCAGGGCATTGGTGCGGGCCGTTGGATCGGTGAGGATCTTCAGGGTGAGCTTCTTGTACTTCTGCAGGTCCTTGTTCCAGTATCCCTCGCGGGCAGTGAAGACCGTCTGGGAGTCTTTCACCGATGCCGCTTTGTCCATCACGTAGGGTCCCGAACCAACCGGTACGGTCTTGATCGCATCAGTGCCGAGCGCTGCGGGGCTGCCCATCAGGCCGGCGGCCTGGCTCAGGAAATACTCCAAGGCCGGCTCTGGAGCGCTGAGGTTGATGTCGATGGTGTCCTCGTCCACCACGGCGATGTCCGATACCGATCCGAGCTGGGCCATCTGCGGGCCGTTGGCCTTCTTGAAGTGGTCAAGGTTGGCCTTGGCTGCTGTGGCGTCGAACTTGGCGCCGTCGCTGAACGTGACGTCCTTCCGGAGGTCCACGGTGAGCTTGGTGTTGGTGGTGTTGTACTTCCACGCCGTGGCCAGCATGGGGCTGAGCTTGCCATCCGGTTCGCGCAGGATCAGGGAGTCATAGGCTGCTTGATAGGGCTGCAGTGCGTGGCCGACGTGAGCCTGGGCAGGATCCCACGAAGTAATGTCACGGAGCGTGCCCAGCGTCAAGGCTGTGACAGTCTTTCCGCCACCAGCGTTTGAACCGGCTCCGGCGCCTCCGCCGCCACATGCGGTGAGCGCCAGGGAGGCGCTGAGTACGAGGGCGGCTGCTGCCGCCTTTGGACCTAACTTCATTGTCGGCTCCTACTGAATCTTGGCCTGATGCGAATCAGAACGAAGGGTGTGGTGTGAACCACATTTTTGTGGGTGTGGGACTTACATTACGGAAGTAATCCGGGCTTGGCAACCGATTGTCAAAAGTTTCTGAAAATGTTGCCAAGTTGCCAGGATCCTGGGCGGGGTTCCCTGAATTGGAGACGAAAACGGCCGGAAACCCCCAATGGCTCCCGGCCGAAATCGCCGGCAGGCACTGCTGCGTTCAGCTCACCCGTTCCAACTGGTCCGGATAGCTCTGTGCATAGATGTCCTTGACGATCCGGAGCGACTTTCCTGCCTCTGCAGGACCAATCCAGAAAGGTCCGTCGTTCTTGAGTCCGGCGTAGAAGTCCTTGATCAACAGCTCATGCGAGACGCCCCAGTAGGACCTGCCGCCCGTTTCCGCCACCCGCTCCGGGATGACCTCCACCGTGCCGTCGTCGTAAGTCACAGTGAGGTCGCCGCGCAGGCTGAGCGTCGCTTTTTCGGTCACGATGTCCAGCGCGACCGGCGCATTGACCGCGTTTGCCAAAGTTGCATAGAAGACGCTGCGGGCACCGTTCACATGCTCGGCAACAAACTCCGCGGTGTCTTCCACCTCAATCACGCCGCCCAGGGAGCGGGTCGACGCCCGGCCTTCCACCTTGGCAACATCGCCCACCAACCACTGAAGCAAATCGACAGTATGGATTGCCTGGTTCATCATCAGCCCACCCCCACCCTCCAGCCAGGTGCCGCGCCAAGGCCGATCACGGTAGTAGTCACCGTTCCGATGCCACATGACAGTGGCCGATGCGCCGATTACCCGACCCAGCCCGCCGCCGTCGAGCATTTTCCGCATTGCCTGCGACGTCACGTTGTAGCGGTTCTGGAAGCAGACGGCGATCTTCGCCTGACTCCGTTCAGCCGCTTCAATGAGCCGCTTCCCTTCTTCAAGCGTGTGCGCGAGGGGCTTCTCGACGATTACATTGACGCCTCGCTCCAGGCAGTCGGCGGCAAGGGACGCATGGAGGTGGTGCGGGGTACAAATATGTACGACGTCGGGACGCGCCTTCTCCAGCATGTCCAGGTAGTCCGTGAACCCCGGGACGCTGTGGGCGGCTGCCGCCGCTTGCAACCGCCCTGGATCGGTATCGCATACCGCCACCAGTTGGACGTCGTCCAAGGTTGAGATCGCCGAAAAGTGGATCGTTGAGATGTCACCGCAACCGATGACTGCCGCTGTAGGCATTTCCTGCTCCTTTGAAGGATGGTGCTGGTGGGCTTGCGGTCGATCCGGCGGTCAGACCAGTTCGACGCCATTCCTGGCTGCCAGGGCTGCGAAAGCCCGCGCGGCGATGCCGAAGGCTACGGGTCCGGAGTACCCACCCAGCTCGTGGGCGTTGTCGAGGTGCGGCTCCAGGGACGCGAAGCCTGTGAAACCGTCGGCCTGGAGTGCGGCAATTGTGGCATCAAGTTCGCCGTCGCCCTGCCCGGCAGGAACCACTTCGCCCGTATCGGCCAGGGCATCTTTTACCTGCAAGTACTCAAGGTACGGACGCAGCATGGCATAGCCCTCGGTGTAGGGCTTGACGCCTACCTGTACGAAGTTGGCGTTATCCCACGCCGCGCGGAGTGCCGGGGAGGCCACAGTCTCCATGATGTCCAGGACCCGCTCGGGCGTATCGCCGTAGATGCCTTTTTCGTTTTCGTGGAGCAGAACGATTCCACTGGCTTCAGCCTCTGCGGCCAATGCCCTCATGCGTTCCATTACGTCATCCCGGATTTCTTCCTGGCCCTGGCCTTCCGCGCGGTAGAAGGAGAAGATCCGGACGTACTTGGCGTCAAGGCCCTTGGCCACGGAGATGATCTGGCGGAGCCGGCTGACCTCATGCTCCACGGGAAGGCTGACGTCCACCTTGCCTATGGGGCTGGCAACAGCTGAGACTTTGAGGCCTTTTTCGTCAAAAATCCCCTTGAGTCGCTCTACTGCTTCCTTTTCGAGTTCGGACACGTTGACGTCCCAGGCGCTGCGGACTTCGATGTGGCTGGCGCCCAGGGCCAAGAGTACAGCGGCCTGGACTGCGGGATCGGGGTCTATCTCATCACCGAAGCCGGACAGGCTCCACACGGCATTGGGTTGAGTCACGAAATCTCCTAGATAGTGCCTGTGGCGGCTTGTTCCTGACGCCGCCGCAGGGTGCGGTGACATAGTTCACAGGCGGTGTTGTCCCCTGAGTTTAGCTAACTTGGCATCCTCATGACAACCGATTGCCATAATCTGCCATCCTGTGGCATTCTTGATAAACGGTGTGGCAGCAATCACAGCCGGATGACCCGTTGTTCAGAGAGGAAYACCCATGGCGACGCAACCCGTGGCATCAAACCGGCCCGCCACCATCCATGACATTGCCGCACTGTGCGGAGTCGCGGCGTCCACTGTCTCCCGGGCACTCACCAATCCGGACCGCGTCAATATCCGCACCCGGCAGCGGATCCAAGCTGCCGCCGTCGAACTTAACTACACGCCAAACTCCCAGGCAAAGGCGCTGAGCTCAGGCCGGACCGGAGCAGTGGGCGTGCTGGTGCCGGATATCACCAACCCGTTCTACTTCGATCTCATTCGCGGCACGCAGTTGCAACTCAAGGCTGCCGGGTACACGCAGTTACTGGTGGACACCGAGGAATCCGATGAAGTGGAGGCCAGCACCCTTGAGCAGCTGCGCAAGAGTGCTGACGGCGTGATCGTTGCAGCCTCCCGCTTGAATGACGAGTCACTCGCCGCTGCCGCCGCCAAGATGCCCATGGTCACGGTGAACCGGGACGTCGGCGGCGTTCCTGCAGTCATCATCGATACTCCATCGGCCATGCCGCAGGCGTTGGATCACCTTATTTCGCTGGGGCACACATCCGTGGCCTACGTAGCCGGACCTGCAGTCTCGCAATCGAGCGCCCGACGCTGGGTGGCATTGTCCGAAGCCGCCGAGGACCGTGGGGTGGACGTCCGCAGCCTCGGACCTTTTGCGCCGAAGACACAGTCCGGCGCCGCCGCTGCCGATGCGGCAGTCCACAGTGGAGTGACTGCCTGCATTGTGTTCAACGACCTCATAGCGATCGGCATGCTGCAGCGGCTTCGCGAGCGCGGCCTGCGCGTGCCCGAAGATATGAGCATAGTGGGCTGTGACGATATCTTTGGGGCTGATTTCTGCAATCCCCCGCTCACCACCATGAGCTCACCCATTGAGCAAGCAGGCCGTGTGGCCGTGTCCATGCTGCTGGCCCAGCTGAACCCGTTGGCGGGGGGCGGTAACCGGAGCCGTTCCGTCATGCCCACCCATCTCACGGTCCGGGGTTCCACAGGCCCCGTCCCGGCCTAGCAACCACGGGTGATCGTTCTCTCACATCCTGCCGGTTTTGGGCGGTTCCTCTCTCACGTCCTGCCCGTTTCGGGCGGTTGCTCTCTCACGTCCTGCCCGTTTCGGGCGGTTCCGCTCTCACGTCCTGCCCGTTTCGGGCGGTTGCTCTCTCACGTCCTGCCCGTTTCGGACGGTTCCCCTCTCACGTCCCGCCGGTTTTGGGCGGTTTGCGCTCGTCAAGTTTTTGAGACAGTTCTCGTTGTTGTTGGTTAGGCGGCCAGGGGTTCCTGGGCGCTGGTGTGGTGGTTTGCGTGGGCTGTGGCTGGTGGGACGCCGCCGGCGCGGCGGTTTGGTCGGCGGCGGTTGTACCAGCCCTAGCCCT